>JAFSEW010000044.1 GCA_017435525.1 Oscillospiraceae bacterium
GTCGAGATGATGGGCTTCCTGGGCGCAGGCAACAACCCCATGGTCGGCATGACCGTTTCCGTGGCCGTTGCTGTGGAAGAGGCTTCCAAGTAAGTTGTTTTTTAAGGACGGAAGACTTTGTGTCTTCCGTCCTTTTCAGTCTGTCAAAAACCGTCGGCTTCGTTAGATACCGTAGGGGCGGCGTTTCGCCGCCCGCGCAACAATTGCGGAGCAATTGTTGCAGTTTTCGAAGAAAACAAAAAATAATCGCCGCTCACGATGCAATTTTGTTCCAAAATTGCCGGACGACCAATGGTCGCCCCTACAGAGCATTCCGCAATTTTTGATATATCGGTACTATTTTGACACGCTCTTTTTTTCAAGGTGGGATACAAATGAAACGAAGCAAAATTATCGAGATTTCTCTGACAATTCTCGCCGCCCTACTGATTATGCTCGGTATTGCAGTTTGTGTCACCGGCATCAGTGTTCATACTGTGTATTTGTACGACAGGTATCAAAGTTTTGCAGAGCACGGCTATTTCGACTCATTCCTGCACTATTACTATGCCGTCGGAAAGGGCAATCTTGCAGTTTCTGTATTGCTTGGTATGATTCCTGTCGGGCTTGGAATACACCTTCTGCGAAAACGGTAACAGCCCCAATCGCATAGAAATGCTCCTGATCGTCATGATCAGGAGCATTTCTCGTCCCCGCAAGCCCTGATTTTCTCTTGAATTTTGTGGGCAAAAATTTTTCGTCCACATTTTGTGTTTGGGACAAGACCCGAATTTTTGCGATGGCAGACCGAAGAAGTTCACGCCTGAGCAGATTGATCTGGCATTGTCGCTCCTGGCTCAGGGTAAGACCTACCGCCAGATCACCACCATGACAGGGATCAGCAAGAGTACATTGACGCGAGTAAAAAATTACAAATAAGATAATCAGACCGCTTAGATTATCCAAGCGGTCTGACAATATGTAATTGTGGACTCAAAATCTTCTCTGAAAATCACGCTTCCGCTCTTGGAAAGTCAGTTCCTTCGCATACCGGACATGCGTGATATTTCCGATGTGGATATTCTGAATGCTTGCCACGCTCTGCCACACATCTTCCGGGCGGACGATCTGCTTTAGGCGATAGTCGGCGCAAAGCTCGATTTCCCGGTCATAATACTTCACGCAGCCAGTATGCATTTCCATATAGCTTTCCCACGCTTCGTCGGTGCTTTCAAACCCCTCCAGCAGTTCTTCACGGGTGGTCTGTCCGTACTTTTCCATTAGGTAGAAATACCATGTTGCCATAGTGTCACGAAGCAGTTCTAGACCATCCTTTTCAGACATTCCCTCCATACTGATAGGGTCGGCAACTACGGTGTGGATCACATTGCCCTCATAATTATTGTGCGGGTCAGCTAAATAGTGGATTACCGGAACGATCTTGCAGTCGGTTTCCTTAGCCAACCGGTATGCACCGGGCCAAAGGGGCAGTATCAGCATGTTCGGTGTTTTATTCCATACCCCCTCTGGGAACAGGATCAAATCCATACCCATATCCAAAAGGCGCATAGATGCTTCAGTCGCAGCCCTTTTGCTTGATTTTACCTTTCGATTGCAAATCACTACACCGTTGACATAAGCACCAACACCATCTAATCTATTGAATAAAGCTGGAATGCTGCCAAACAATATATAAGCGTGCCGTGCAGCGCCAATAGATGCGGCAATATCATCTTCAAAGCAATGTGTCGGGCACCAGATCACTGGCTCCTGTGGTATTTCAGTTTTTCTTTCTATTACCTGCTTGTACTTCATAAATGCCGGAAGCAGCCTTAGTAAGATCGGGTGCAAAATTTTTCTGATGCGTATGCTGGTCTTGGAGATCATCTTGTCCGGGTCGCAGGAAAGCAATGGGTATAAGAGTTTGACCATAGGCCAAAACAGAAGTGATGGCTTCTCATTACCAAAGAAGTCCGCAGGCCCAGTTACTGCATCACCCAAGTCAGATATTATTTTTTCGATTCGTTGTTTTTCAGTCATTTGGATTTGTCTTCTTTCTTGATTCCTGCGTAATTCTTAGCAATGCAGAAATCGAATACCTTCTCGGTCCGATGTTTTATGTAGTGATTTACTCCATAATGAAAAATGATAATCAGAACTTCCAGAATCACAATATCGATAGTAGGTGAATACCAATGTTCTGTAATCAATTTACAACAGCACACTTCGTCTGCAATTTCGATAAGAAGTAGAGCAAAAAACGCAATTCGGAATGACGCACTCATAATCACATGAGCCAGCGGTTCATCACAGACAAGCTCATGGTTATCTGCCATAAGTGCCAATTTGCATTTTTCAAAATCGTAATTTCGGTACTTATCGCTGTTGCAAACGGTCTGTTCAATTCGAGCCCTTGAATGAAATACGCGCTCTTGTATGTAGGATAATTCCTCCAGCACCAATCCGAGAAAATAGCCACCAATAATAATCACCCACGAATAATCAGGGTTGCATAAAATATCTACAATACCAAATTTGTGCGCAGCGCAAAGGACGATCACACCTGTCACACCTCTGGCAAACAAATCATATAAGCCCATTTTACTGATGATGTTTCCCATAGATATTAGATCTCCGTTTCTTTTGCAAAATTTGAAGATTAATGATATAAGAAGGCATTCTCCTTATTCAGTTTTAATTGCTCTAAATGCGAGAAAGCTTCCTTATGAGTAGTCACTGAATTTGCCACCTTTGCTTTACCGATGCATTTCTCATCTGCAAGATCCAGATGATAGCCAGTGCGTGCAATGTCACAATCCGCTACCAGTTTCATTTTCAATGCTTTCCACTGTTCATAGATAGATTGTCCATCGGATTCCAGTTCAGAACGCTCGTAAGAGGAATATTTCTCCATCATCTCGTAATACATGGTACGCATAATGGTGAGCAGTTGATCCTTCTTTTCAAAAATGTCATCAGTAGGATGGACTTCAAATGCTTTTCCTCGTCGCCCATAGCAGATTTTCTTTTTGTGTTCATCATAATGCAGAACAGTAGGAACGATTTCACATCCAGTTTCCTGTGCCAATCGGAAGATGCCAATGTTGAAATCCTGTATTAGCCAGTTATCGGAATTGTGTCCGTCTGCCCCATGGCGTTCATCCGCTTCACCGTTATCATCCAGATTCCAGTATCCTTCGGGATAAATAATAATATTTCCACCATGGTGAAGGACATATTTCATCTTTTCATAAGTAGTTTGGCGATTGTCCTTATTATCACGATCCAACAGAATCATTCCGTAGGCCCACAGGCCTAAACCATTGGTGGTGTCCAGCGCCAGATATTTGTTTCCAAACACAATGTAGGCACTTTTGTTTACAACATTTGCTCCTATAACGATATCATCACCTTGACGGTGGTTGATCGCGAAGATATAGCCTTTTTTGTTATTCGTTAGTGGATCCCGACAATCGATTTTGATTTTGTAGGGAGTCTGGGTGCGGTACACCAAACGCAGTATTGGTGCAAAGAATTTGCGCACATGAATGCCCTTGGCTGACATAGACTCCTGTATATTTTCTTTCAGTAAAAAATCAACAGTATAACTACTATTATTTTTAATATCCAAAAATATCTTTTTTAAAAATGATTTGCAGTTGCACATATTGCAATTTCCCTCAGTTTGAACATTATTGAGTGTGTTTCATTTGAATACATCATAATAACAATTACATTTTAAATTATTATACAACAAGTAAGTAAACAGTTCAAGCGTCAACATAGGAAGGCCGAAAAATGCTCTATCTTCTCTGCCATAAGTATGATATACTTTTTGAAAACGCACTTTCAAAAAAGGGGCTGCCGCACACGGAAGAACAGAAGGAAAAGAAACAAGGGCACAAGGGCAAGGGGCAGAAGAATAAGTCCCTTTTGGTTTGGGACATCCTCCAAAAGCGCACCGACGAAAACCACGCTATTCAACTGAAGGAAATTGTGGAACACCTGAAGATGTATGGCATGGGGCAACTGTTCGACCAACCGGAATTTCCAGTTATTTGTAAATCAGCGTTTCAGGATGGGAGAACACCAGTGAAATATTCTTGTTTGGATTCAGAAGCAAATTCAGGACGCCGGGTTCTTTTGTTCCCAGCCGCGTATCCATAACAAGCTTTCGGTAAGGTTTAAAGCCGCACTTTTCCTGAACTCTTTTGGATTGATTGTTAAAATCATAATATCCGCAGATTAAAAAGTCCAAATTCAAATGGTTAAACAAATAGTGAATGACAGCCCCTACAGCTTCCGGCATAATGCCTTTGCCCCAGTAATCCTTCGATAATACATAACCAATCTCACGACCGTAATAGCTTTCAAATTCGGTCAGTTTTTCTTCAAGTCCATATTCTTCAACCCCAAGAGAACCGATTACTTTGTTATTCTTTTTGAAAACAATGGCAAAGGTTTTATCTTCTTGGATAAACAGATCCAGGATTTCCTGGGTTTTTTCAATGGTTTCGTGATGCTTCCAGCCTGCCATCTCACCAACGCCCGGAACAGATGCATATTCGTTGAAATCGCGCAGGTCGGATTGCTTAAACGGACGCAATATCAGTCTTTCCGTTTCTATAACCAATTCGCCAATCTTAAAGTTCGCGTTCATATAGGAATCCCCCGTCAAAATCAGGTTTCTGAACTGATTATAGCATAAATCCCATCCCCATGTGAAGTGGGTATGGGATACATTCATGTATTTGTAAACTGTGGTTCTGCTGATCAGGTGCAGGTGCGCATTGCGCGGCCCTACTTTTCGGGGTCTATCCTGTTTTCTGGTTGCATTTACAGTACTTTTTTCATTCCTGCTTTTTTTCTTTACAGATTGCTGAATTTCTGGTATAATATACAAAATATGACCATTTTCAGGAGGGTTTGTGCGTGAGTGAAAACACACCCAATATTGATGAATTTCTGGAAGAACTGAAAGAACTTCTGGACGAACCGGCTGCCGCGCCCAATCAGGCGTCTGCTGAGATTTCCGATTCTGCGGAAATTTCTGAAGCAGCGGAGGTTTCTGCCCCCACGCAGGCACCGGTTCCCGAAAAGAAGCCCGCTCCGGCTCCCGCCGCATCCGCAAAGAAAAAGAAGAAGAAAAAAATGAAAAAGAAAAAATCCGGCTTCGCCCGCTTCATGGGCGTGGTGGGTAAGATTTTCCTGGTGCTGCTGGAAACAGTGCTGCTGCTGGCTGTTGCCCTGTACGGCGTGATGTATGTGCTGGCCAAGGGTCCCTCCCCTGCCGCCAGTGAACTGTTCGTCCGCTCTGTGCGGGAGACCAGTGCCATCGGCTTCCTGGCCAATCTCTACCTCACAGAGGCGGAGATCACAGAGCTATTGAAAGCAGACGCCATCCCCGACTATGTGGAGACGGACACCTCCCTGATTCAGATTCCCCAGCCCTCCCAAGGGCAGGACACCCCCGACCCCACCGCTCCCGATGACTGGGGTCTGGTGGATGAGGACGGCGACGGCATTATCGTGGACCGGGTCTACGGCGAGGGCTTCAACGGCTATATGATGATCGTGCTGGATCCCTCCCGGGTGATTCTGGGCAGCGTCCCCACCAGCTACGGCGGCAGAGGCTTTACCGTGGAAGCCATGGTGGAGCGCTTTGACGCAGTGGCCGGTATCAACGCAGGCGGCTTCCATGACCCCAACGGCTCCGGTAACGGCAGCATCCCGGACACCACCGTGGTGTTTGAGGGCAAGATCTATTACCCCGAGCGGGGCAACAATGTGGGCTTCGTAGGTATCGACAGCAGCCACATTCTCCATGTGGGCAACTTCGATGCCGACGATCTGAAGGAAAAGGATATCCAGTACGGCGTCAGCTTCGGCCCCATTCTCATTGCCAACGGCGAGATCTGCGACGGTCTGGACAGCGGCGTGAACCCCCGCACCGCCATCGGTCAGCGCTCTGACGGCGCTATGCTGCTTCTGGTTGTGGACGGCCGTCAGGCCAGCTCCCTGGGCGCTACTTACGGCGACCTGGCAGAAGTCTTTGCCGACTACGGTGCTGTGAATGCCTACAACCTGGACGGCGGCTCCTCTACCGTCATGTGGCACGAAGACCGCTATATCAATAACTGCGCCTCCGTTAAGGGTGTGCGCCCTGTGCCCACGGCATTTGTGGTGCTGAAGGAAGGAGTGGGCAGCAATGGCTAAGAAAAAGAAATTCCGCTTCCCGTGGCTGCTGGCCTTTATGGTGATCTATGCCGTGGCTGCCCTGGTGGGCATCAAGTACGGTCTGCAGTGGCTCTGGGGCTACATGGAGGATTTTGAAGCTTCCCAGCCGGAGCATGCCATCACCCGCTATATGGAGCAGCTGAGCAATGACGCCTTTTACAAAGGCGCGGCTGATCAGATCGCCCAGCTGGACAGCAACCTGATCACCCAGGAAGAATGCCATGCCCTGATCGATCAGGCTGTGGCAGAAGGCATTACCTACGCCAAGAACAACAAGGAATCCACCTCCGAACGGCATGTTTACATGCTGCTCAGCGGCAAGCACACCATTGGCAAGGTGGTTACCCAGCCCGGTGAGCCGGACGAAAACGGCTTGCGCATCTGGAACGCCACGGAAGAATCCTTTGATTTCTCCTTCCTCATGGGCACCGGCACTTCCATTACCGTGCCCAACAGCTTCACCGTAAGCGCCAACGGCACTGCGCTGGATGAAAGCTATATTGTCAAAACCGACATTCCCTTTGAAACTCTGAAGGACTACTACGGCATTTTCGAGAATCTGCCCTACATGGTCACCTATCAGACCCCCGCAATCTGGGGCAATCAGGCGCTGCTGGTCACTGACCCCGCAGGACAGATCGTAACCATCAACGAAAACACCGATATGGAAAGCTTCCTGCTCACCTGCACCGAAGAAGAAGTGCAGCAGGCAGAGAAATTTGGCAAGGATTTCATCAAGCAGTACATGATGTTTATCTCCGCTCCCGATGCAACCCGGAAGCAGGAATACAAAACGCTGATTGACTTTATCGTGGACGGCGCACCGCTGGAAGACCGGATGTTTGAAGCTATGGACGGCCTGCAGTGGGTCACCAATCAGAAGACCAGGCTGCTGGATGTGCAGTTCGGCAACTGCATCCGCCTCAGCGAAGGCCGGTATCTGTGCGACCTGAGCTATACCACTGAGACTACCAAATATACCGGCGTCACCACCGAAGTGACCAACACCAAGATCATTCTGGTGCAGGACGGCAACAAGCTGCTGATTGAATCCATGCAGAACTATTGATACAAAAACCGTCGGCTTCGTTAGATACCGTAGGGGCGGCGTTTCGCCGCCCGCGCAACAATTGCGGTGCAATTGTTGCAGTTTTCGAAGAAAACAAAAAATAATCGCCGCTCACGATGCAATTTTGTTTCAAAATTGCCGGACGACCAATGGTCGCCCCTACAGGCTTATGCCATAAAAAAGAACACGCCTGGTGGCGTGTTCTTTTTTGTTACCGAACCAGGCCCATGGCGCACCGGCTCGGGACTTTTACAAGCTATTGCCATAAGGAGGCTGGTTCAGGTACTGCTCCCAGGGGAACACCGTTTCCTCTTCTGTCCACCGGAAGGCTCTGCGGATACTCCAGCAAAGGCTGTTGAGCTTTTGCTGCATGATGTCGCTTTCAAACAGGCCCTCGTTCCCCGGTGTCATGGCATATTCCATAACCGTTGCCCGATCCTCTCTGGCAAAGGTCATGGCGTGGGTATTGAGAAATGCCATTTCCGGGCCGGACAGCCACTGCTCCGGGAACTGGGCGTCCGCGTAAGTTTCCAGATAGGCAAAGCCTTCAGGATTCATCCATTCCCAGGTGTCCAGCACGGAATTCCGGGAAAGCACATAGGTTTCCGTCATGTGCCACAGCTGGTGGTACAGCTGGGAAAGGGTATCCGCGCCAACTGCCACGGCGATATAGGCATCGCCATCGTGCCATGCCTGCAAGCCTTTTTTGTCCGGCACGGCTTCGCCCAGGGCACCAGTGATGCTGCGCACCAGGCTGATCTGGAAGGATCGGGCATTGGTAACCCGCACCACCCGCTCATAGAAATCTTCCGGGAACTGGGACAGCCCATATTCCACGGCTTCCAGCGCCGCGTAAATGGCATCCACATGGTACTCGGTTTCAAAGCGGTAGTTCTGCAGCAGCGCTTCCGGCGCTTCCAGGCTCACTGTGATGCCGTATTTTTCGCCGATCTGCCGGGCATAGGCAGCGCATGCTTCCAGGCCTGAACTATCGGGATTCTCCCGGGTATAGCGGGGGAACAGGCACTGCGCCGGTTCCGCAGGTGTCAGTTCCGGATTCCAGCAGCAGAGGGTATCGTCCCCTCCCTTGGCATCATGGGCAACAAACCAGATGCCCGCATCGGTCTGATACATGGATCCGGTCCCCAGAATGCCTTGGACAGTGACGGAAGCTGTCCGGGTCTTGCGCTGCATATCATACAGCTCCAGGATTACTGTACCATATTCCTGCTCATGCACTGCCACGATATTCCCGTCGGACAATCCTGCAAAATACAGCAGCCTAGCTTCTGCCACAGGCTGGAAGACCCAGGTGCCCGTATCATCTCCGTAAAGATATTCCTGGACTGGACCGTCGGTATGTCTTGCAATCCATGTTTCATCCAAATACGACATAATGTGGATATCGCTGCCTGTATAGTAGGTCCTTCCATCCTGACAGGAAATATATTCTTCCACGACATCTCCGTTATCCAGCCAGTACCAGCAACTGAGGACTGTATCGTTCTGGATCACTCCCACATAAGGCTCTCTGCCATCCATATGGCGCAGCAGCCGGGAAACGCCGGTCTGCAGGTCGAAGGCGCAGATTCTGTCCTCTGCCGTGTAGTAAACCGTGGTAAGGCCGGCATCCAGCGTCAAAGAACGGAGTTCTTCTTTGGGCATTGGGATCCGCTCCACTTCCCGGAGCTTTCCATCCAGCATCACGATCTCATTGGCCGTCTGATCATACCAGGCGATCTTACTGTCGCCGACCCAGATATGGCTTAGAAATTGTACAGGAGACAGCACCGTCTCCACTTCCCTGACACATGTTTCGCCGGAAAGGAGCGTCAGCCGCGCCTCCTTCTCTTCAAAGTGGATCAGCAAGCGCTTCTCCCCCATGGGATACAGCGAGTGCCCGTTCCCCTCCAGTGGGTAGGCCGCTATTGCGCCACCCGTTTGCTGGGTGATAGAATGATTGGGATCGTAAAGCCCCAGGTCAGGCTCTGTGGGTGCCGCTGTTGCCGCAGTAGTAGGCGCTTGTGTTTCCTGAGGAACTTCCTCCGTGCAGCCCGTCAGCAGCAGAAGCAGCACTGCCAGAACTGTCAGCCATCGCTTCATGGTCACTGTCTCCTTGCTAAAGTATAGTCGTCGCCCTGCCGGTAATAGGGGCAGCGGGCGTGATTTCCGGATGCGAAGATGCGGTAGAATTCATCCTCGTCCAGATCCATCATGCAGTAATACTCGTCGTACTCTTCATCGTAGTCGTAATACCAGCAGGTATCACATTCACACTGGCCCATACTTATTCCTCCAAAAGCCGGACGGAGAATTCCCCCTGCGCACACACCAGGCAGCTGTTGCTGCCATCCTTGGGGATGGACACACTGCCGGGATTCAGGCAGCGGATACCATCATGGATTTCATCGATCTTCACATGGGTATGGCCGGAGAGGAAAATGCTGCCTTCCGGCAGAGGGGGCAGCTTATCGGGGCCCCAATGGTGGCCGTGGGTCAGGTACATGGTTTTCCCGTCACATTCCAGCAGGGCATAGTCTGCCATGCAGGGAAAGCTCAGCACCATCTGATCCACCTCTGCCTCACAGTTGCCCCGGACGCAGAGGATCTTATCCTGAAGGGCACAGAGCATGGGAATCACCTGCTTGGGGGCATAGTCCCGGGGCAAATCGTTCCGGGGGCCGTGATACAGCAGGTCGCCCAGAAGAATCAGCTTGTCCGGCTGCTCCTGCTCCACCACTTCCATCAGCTTGCGGCACCAGTAGGCGGAGCCGTGAATATCCGATGCGATAACAAGTTTCATAGTTTACTCCTACAGAAGTTCCAGATAGCCCTTTACATCAAAGGGCTTTAGTTTTTCATCCTTGCGCAGATACAAAGGGTGATGGGGATGCCCCTTCTTGCTGACCTTGCCCGCGCAGTACCAGGCAGCCCCCAGTTCTTCGCCCACGCAGAGCATATCCCGCAGGCATTGGGGAAGATACTCCCGCTTTTCAATGATGGTACCCCAGGCCGCCCACACTGCGGGGGAATCGGAAATGGAAAGCACATAGCGGAAGGCTTCCAGATTCTCCCGGTGCAGCGCCATGTTGCACTGCTGCTCCATGGCATCGGGGTCGGTAGCACGCTGGGCATAGACATTGAACATGATAAAGCTGTCAAACCCGTTGCCCAGGGCAATGCGCTCCACGGATTTCAGGGTATTGTCCAGATCTCCCGGCTGGGCCGTGGAGGGGTTAATACCGATGCAGATCAGGGGATTCTTGCCCCGGGTGCCCAATATGTAGCGGTATTCCGAATAAAAATTGGGGGCGTAGAGCCATTTCCCGATGTCATAAGCATCGGTGGGGGTATTGGCCGCGGCCAGGGCCTGCTGAAAGGTTACCAGCTCCAGCTCTGCCGTGGTTCCCTTGGGAATGTGCATGGCTTACTCCTCCTGGGTGGGGAACCAGCAGCTGTTGTCCGGGTCGTGGAATTGGCAGCTTTCCGGGTCAATATTCTTCTGCTGACACCAGCCGGCAAAGGCGGTATCCAGGAAGGGATAGACTCCCACCATGTTGGACTGCACCTGCACGGCAGTGCCGTCGGTCATATGCAGCTCCACCAGAATGTGGCCGCCGTTGCGATAGAGCTGCTGGGTCCGGATCTGGTTATAGCGGTATTCCCGGTTCTTCTTACCCGCAGCCATCACCAGAAAGCTCTCATCATCATAAAAAACGCCGAAACCCATGTAGTACACCATGAAGCCAATGCCCATCAGCAGCACGATACCGCCGCCTACCAGCAGCAGCATTTCACCGCCGAATACCATGGAAACGATACCCAGCAAAGTCAGGATCACGCCCGCAAGACCATTATATTTATTCAGCCGCACAGATTTTCCGCTCATGTGCTGCGGGGCACTGCGGAAGGCTTTCTGAAAGCCCTTATCCAGCAGCCAGCACAGCAAAAATGTGGCGGCTGCAACCAAAACAATTCCCATATTCGCTCCTTATGCCCAAATTACTTCATCCACGGGAATATCATGGGCTTCCACATCCAGATGGTCCAGCAGCTGGAATTCATAGCACAGCGCCAGGGTGGGATGGTTGGGCTCACGCTCCAGGAACTTATCGTAGAAGCCGCCGCCGTAGCCCATCCGGTGACCTTCCCGGTCAAAGGCCATGCCGGGCATCAGCACCAGAGAAGTCTCGTCGGTGGCCAGAGGCTCGTCGTGAATGGGTTCGGGGATGCCGCAGTAGCCCTTTTCCACCTGGCTCAGGTCTGTCACCACGATGAAGTCCATCCGGTCGCCGTAGATCTTGGGCAGGGCCAGACCCTTGCCATCCTTCAGCACCTGCTCCATGGCACGGGTGGTGCGCACTTCCTGATTGTAGGGCAGGTAGCCGTAAACGGTCTTGGCGTTCTTGTAGGCATCGGAAGAGAGGAATTTTTCCACCAGCTTGGCGCTTCTTTCTTCAATTTCCTCAATGGTCATGGCGCGCTTGCGTACGCGGATCTGCGCTCTGAGAGCTTTCTTTTCTTCTGCATTCATAAGTTTTCCTCCTTATTTTGGCGGAATTTCTTTCTAACTTTATTATTTTACCAAAAAACAAGCATAATTGCAACCCGTATTATTTCGCCCCAATATGGCAAAAACCGCCTTTTGCAAGGCGGTTTTTTAGGTTTAATCTCCCGGTCTGATGATCCAGCCACCGGATGCGGCTGTGTTGACCTCGCGATTTTCTTCCTTATCTTCAACGGATATGGAAAACAGGATATTCCCTTCTTTTCCCAGGGCTTCCACGGTTACGCCCCGAAGGTTGGGCAAACCGTCCAGGCCTTCCAGCCAGATCTCTTCTCCCGGAAGGAAGGCAGAACCGTCGGCATTGCTGCAGCCGCCGCTGGTATTGGGCGTGGAATACCCGATGGAATACACCCCGTATTCCGCAATCGTGAAGTAATACTTCACATAGTCCACTTCCAACTGCTGCGCCACCCGGATGGAATACACGGTGCCGATCTGGGCAGGATAGGTTTCCATGAGATTGCCATCGTAATGAATCTCAAGGATATCACCGATTTTGGCATCTGCATCCTGCATGGGCACCACGATTTTATCGGCACTGCGCAGTTCCCAGCTGCCTTCCAGGGGACGCACCAGATAGCAATTTTCCCGGATTTCCAGAACTTCTGCCAGAAAGACACTGGCGGTGGTATCCTGGGTAATGGGCTCCGCGCTGTCGGCAGGCTGATCCTTGGTGAAGCTGTTCTCGTAAATGTCCAGGAATTTGGAGACAAAGGCAGCCTGCTTTTGGGCCTGCTCCGGGCCGGAAGTGGTCTGCCAGCCCAGTTTTTTGTAGGCGCTGTAATTTCTTTCGGAAATCGGCCCCAGGCCATTCTGCTCCCGGATCAGGGCAATGCCATCGGCATACAGCCTTGTAAAGGTTTGGAACGCCTTGTGGGGATTCTTGAATACCGGGCGGCCGTACCGGTCGGCACCGATGGCAAAATCCTCGCTGATGGTTTCGTAGCTTGCCTTGTCTACGGTACCGTAGAACCCCGGGGCACCGGGCTCATATTCCTGCACCCAGGGATTCCGCACCCCGGATGCCGGGTCTGTCAGGAAGCATACGGCCACCGCGATGCACAGCACAACAGCCACCAAAGTAACCCAGAAAGCAGGTTTTCGATAGTGCAGCACCCCTTGAATCCGGGCTTTCACCCCCACTTCCCCAAAAGCCAGCGGGCAGGCTGCCACCTTAAAATGGCGGACACTGCACTGCAGCAGTGCCTGGGTATAGTCGGCTTTTTCATCACTGCTGAACCCGGCAATGACCTTTTCATCGCAGGCCAACTCCATATCCCGGCACAGCAGCACATAGGAAAGCCACACCAGGGGATTGAACCAGTGAACGCTCAGCACCAGAAAGCCCAGCAGCTTCCACCAGTGGTCTTTCCGGGCAATGTGGGCCTTTTCATGGGCAATCACTGCCCCCCGGTTCTGTTCTTCCAGATGATAGGGCAAATAGATGTTGGGTTTCCGAATTCCCAGCACAAAAGGCGAGCCTGCAAATTCACTTTCAAAGATGTTGCCTTCCAGCCGCACGGCGGTGGCGACTTTTCTGCAAAGCCGCCAATAGCTGACAACGGCGTACAGCAGCAAAACCAGAGTGCCCAGCAGCCAGAGATTGGCGCTGACGGGAATGAGAATCTGCAATGGGTTGGCGCTGGCAATGGGCTGGGGTGCAAAGACCTGGGTGATGATGGGATTCACCGCATGATCCAGGGAGGAAACACCTGTGGAGATCTCCGGCGTCCAGTCCAGCATAATATCCGGGCTCACCGTCTGGGCGCTGGGAATCAGGCTCAGGGCGCTTTCCAGAGAAATGGGGCAAAGCAGCCGCACAGCCACAAATCCCCACAGCAGCACGCTGACCCATTTGGGCGCTTTCTTCAAAAGCAGCCGCAGCACCAGAACCGCCAGAATCAGCCAGGAGGCTGCAATGCTCATATTGACGATCTTTAAAAATACCGTACTCATTGGACATCCCCCTTCCGAATCCGGTCAATCATGCTCTGCAGCTGGTCCAATTCTCCCGCAGACAGGGTTTGCCGCTTGGTAAAGGCTGCCACAAAGGCAGGCAGCGATCCCTCAAATTTCTTTTCCACCAGTTCATCGATCTCGGAAGCCTGGGCTTCTTCCTTGGAGATCAGGGGCAGCACCAGACCGTTTTCCGTTTTCAGGATTCCCCGCTCTCCCAGCCGCTTGATCACGGTGTAGGTAGTGGTGCGTTTCCAGCCCAGCTGCTCCAGGCAGAGCTTTGCCAGTTCCGCCGCAGCGATGGGCGCATGCTCCCACATAATCAGGCAGAAACGGTACTCACTTTCAAATATCTTAGGTGTTTCCATAAGCATCCTCCTTGTCTAACGCATTAGACCATCCACAAACAGTCTAACACATTAGACAGGAATTGTCAAGTGCAAAGAAAGGCTCCCCGCACACCCGGCGGGGAGCCTTGCACCTGTATGTAGCTTACACTTTCTCGAAAAGCTTGTCATGGCAGTAGCGGATGATGGAACTGCGGGTCACCAGGCCAATGAACGCATCCTGATCGTCCACCACAGGCACAAAATTCTGGGTGCCTGCCCGTTCGATCAGATCGTGCATATCGGTCGTGACCTTCACCGGCATATAGTCTTTCCGGTGGGGAATTTGCATGATTCTGTGGGCTTCGGCCTGGCGGATGTCCATATAGCACTGATTTTTCAGAGCCCAGAGGAGGTCACCCTCCGTCAGGGTGCCGCGATACTCGCCGCGCCGGTTCAGAATAGGCAGTGCGCCCAGGTTTGCTGCTTCCATCTTTTCCAGCGCCTGTCTCACGGTGTAATCGTCGTGCAGATATGCACATAAGGCTTTTGGAATGAGAAAAAACAAAATATTATTCATGATTGCTCCTTTTTGCGCTTACGTTGGAGAACCTCTCCACTGCTATTATAGCATATCTGTTCTGGAAAATCATGCAAATTATTTGTAAACAAGCTGTATCGGTAACGAATTTATCCGCGCTATTTTATGCAGTATGCACAAAACGCGTTTTGTGTCCTCCTTGGTGCTTTCGTTTCTACATTCTATGTCCGAAGCTTCCGGTATAAACCCATGCAGAAAAACCGGCATAAAAAACACCCGAGGGCTGCCCGGGTGTTTTGCATTATTCTTCCTCTGCGCTGTCGAACATGGCGGTTTCCCCTGCCTCTTCGGGGATGGCTCTGCCTTCCATGCAGGCGGCAAACTGCGCGCCGGACATGGTTTCATGGGCCAGCAGGAACTCCACCACTTCCATAACCTTGGCTTCATTCTCCTTCAGGATCTTTGCGCAATGGTCGTAAGCCTGATCCACCAGCACCTTCACTTCATCGTCGATGGTGCCGGCCACCTTCTCGGAATAGCCCTTGGTGGTCTGGTAATCCCGGCCGATGAACACTTCATCGCCGCCCAGGTAGGACACGGTGCCCAGCTTTTCGCACATACCGTAACGGGCCACCATATCCCGGGCCAGCTTGGATGCCCGGTCGATATCATTGGACGCGCCCACGGAAATATCCTGCAGGAACAGGGCTTCCGCCACACGGCCGCCCAGCAGACTGACGATTTCCTCGTACATCTGATTCCGGGTCAGATTGAAGGCATCATCCCGGGGAATGTGCCAGGTAGCACCCAGGCTCTGGCCTCTGGGAACGATGGTGATATTCATCACCCGATCCTGGGTAGGCAGATGGTACATGGCCACGGCGTGGCCTGCCTCATGGATGGCGGTTTCCCGCAGATCCTTCCGGTTCAGCACACGGCTGCGCTTTTCAGGGCCTGCGGTGATCTTCATCATGGCGTCGTTGAGATCCTTCATATTCAGCACCGGGCGGTTATCCCGGGCTGCCATGATCGCAGCCTCGTTCATCAGGTTGCTCAAATCCGCGCCGGTAAAGCCGGGGGTCACCCGGGCCAGGGTCTTCAGATCCACGCTTTCATCCAGGCACTTGCCCTTGGCATGCACCTTCAGGATATCTTCACGGCCCCGGACATCGGGGCGGCCCACATGGATCTGCCGGTCAAAACGGCCGGGACGCAGCAGAGCGGGGTCCAGAATGTCAGGACGGTTGGTAGCTGCCAGGACGATAACGCCCTCGGTGCGGCCAAAGCCATCCATTTCCACCAGCAGCTGGTTCAGGGTCTGTTCCTTTTCATCGTGGCCGCCGCCCAGACCGCTGCCGCGCTTACGGCCCACGGCATCGATTTCATCGATGAAAATAATGGAAGGTGCCACCCGCTTGGCCTGATCAAACAGGTCACGGACACGGCTTGCGCCCACGCCCACATACATCTCCACAAAATCAGAGCCGGAGATGGACAGAAACTGCACATCCGCCTCGCCTGCCACGGCTCTTGCCAGCAGGGTCTTACCGGTGCCGGGAGGGCCTACCAGCAGCAGACCATGGGGGATCCGGGCACCGATCTTGGTGTATTTCTCCGGATTGCGCAGGAAATCCACCACTTCCTGCAACTCCTGCTTCTCTTCGTCGGCACCTGCCACATCCTGGAAGGTGACCTTCTTGTTGTCAGGCAGGCCCAGAACTGTTCTGGCCTTGCCGAAATTCGCCATAGGATTGTTCTGGTTGGCCTTGCTCATCAGCAGGAACCATACGATCAGCACCACCAGACCGGCCAATGCCAGGGGCAGCACCAGGCTCATGGGGTTGAATGCGCTGTCAGGGATGAAATCATAGGATTCCAGAATGCCTGCTTCCTTCTGCTGCTGCATCAGCTCCCACATTTCAGCGCGGAAGCTCTCGGAATTTGCCAGATTTGCGACCAGTTCCGTCTTGCCGTTGTAGCTGTTATGCAGCTGCAGATAGATGGTGTCATCCTGGACGGTAAAGCTCTTCACCTGCTCATCCTGGAAAAGCTCCACCACCTCAGAATAGGTCAGGTCGCCTCTGCCGCCGGTAAACAGACCCAGCAGCCAGCCGCACAGCGCTGCCAGAATCGCAAGATATACAATTACGCCAAAAAAACTTTGCTTTTTCAAAATGCCATACTCCTTACTTTGCGTAAGCTTCCGGCTTCAGCACACCCACGAAGGGCAGATTCCGGTAGTGCTCATTAAAGTCCAGACCGTAACCCACCACAAACTCGTTGGGAATGGTGAAGCCCACATATTCAGGAACCAGAGTGATACCGGGCTTTCTGCGTTCGGGCTTATCCAGCAGGGTGCACACTTCCAAAGAAGCAGGCTCCTTGCTCAGCAGATACCGGTAAGTAAAGTCCAGAGAGTTGCCGGTGTCGTAAATATCCTCCAGGATCACCACATGGCGGCCCTTCAGATCCACGGACACATCCTTCTTCACCACAGACTGGCCGCTGGATTCGGTACCCCGGTAAGAGGAAATGCACATAAAGTCAACCTCACAGGGAACGGTGATTTCCCGGACCATGTCAGCAAAGAACATGAATACGCCCTTCAGAACGCCGATAAACACAGGGTTCTTGCCGACATACTTTTCGTTCAAAAGGGCTGCCATCTCCTGCACCTTGCTCTGGATCTGCTCTTTGGAAAGCATTACATACTCGATATTCTCCATTATATCCTGCATCACAATGTATCCTCCGATTTTTCATTTTCTATTGTTTCAAACCGGATTTGCAGCTGCGCTCCCATCCGGTCCTGATTTACGCCAATACCGTATACGCCCAGAATTCCCTGCCCATCGCAAACCACCGGAATCCGGCTTCTTTGTGCCGCCGGGATTTTCCGGTCGATAAAGAGTTTTTTCAGGCTTTTGGTTCCTCCGGAAAGCCGAAGGGTATCCCCTTCCTGCCTGGGACGCAGCCAAAGCTGCCCCACAGGTGCTGCCGTGAAGGCATAGGGCGTATTCTCTTCTGCTTCCGCCGGGGTGCAGATCACCCGCAGGCCTAACTCCGGAATCTGCGTGACTCCGGGGCATTGCAGCATGACAGGTACAAAGGATTCTGCCGCTTTCTGCCGCACCAGCACATCATAGCACCGGGCGATCCGGATACCGCCGGGAAATTCTCCGGAGGCGGAGGGTTTCTCGGAAAAAACCAGCTTTTCCCCCAGGGCAATATGCGTCCCTTCCGGCTCTTTCACACCGCAGTGCTTCAGAAATCCTGTGATGACCCGGCTTCTGACCGCTTCCGGCAGGGCCCTTACGGTTTCCACCGGGAGACCCTTTGAAAAATCCATGGGCACATCCAGCGCCTCTTCATCCCGGCGCAGCCGCAGCGCCATGGCAGAAAGGTTCTCTGCCAGCCGGGGGTTTTCCTGCTTTAGCAGCGGCATCACATGGTGCCGCAGGCGGTTACGCAGGAACTGATCGGTTTCGTTGGAGCTGTCAGTCACATAGCGCAGGTGGTATTCCTGAAGAAAAGCCAGCACCTGCTGCCGGGTAACCAGCAGCATGGGTCTTACCACATTGCCTCTTACCGGCGCGATGGCACCCAGGCCTTTCAGACCCGTGCCCCGGACCATGTGCATCAGCACGGTTTCCGCGTTGTCATCGGCGGTGTGGGCTGTGGCGATCTTTCCGGGAAGTGTGGCAAAAAAGCTGTAGCGGGCATCTCTGGCCGCTGCTTCCAGGCCTTTCTTTCCTGCCGCCACCTGGCCGCGCCCCACATGCAACGGGATTTCGTACCGGTCACACAGCTGCCGGACGAAGGCTTCCTCCCCATCGGACTCTTCGCCCCGGAGACCGTGGTTAAAATGGGCCGCTTCCACCGTGACCTGCAGCTTTTCCCGCAGCAGATACATGGCCATCAGCAGCGCCACAGAGTCGGCGCCGCCGGATACGGCGCACACTACCGTCTCACCGGGCTGCAGCATTTGATACTGCCCCACAAAGGCAGCCACCGCATTAAGCATGCTTCCACTCCCGGTCTGTAAATGTCTGATAGGGGCCGAACCACTGCAGTTTGACTGTGCCCGTTTCGCCGTGGCGGTTCTTTGCCACGATACACTCGGCCAGGCCCTTATCTTCTGTATTTTCATTGTAGTATTCGTCGCGGTACAGGAACATAACGGAGTCGGCATCCTGCTCGATAGCACCGGATTCCCGAAGGTCGGACAGGATGGGCCGCTTGTCCTGACGGCCTTCCACCGCACGGGACAGCTGGCTCAGGCAGATGACCGGCACATTCAGTTCCTTGGCCATGATCTTCAGGGCACGGGAAATCTCCGCCACCACGGTAACACGGTTGTCACCGCTGCCCTTGCCGTAGCCGGAGCCGTTCATCAGCTGCAGATAGTCGATGACCACAAGGCCCAGATTGTCCAGCCGGCGGCATTTTGCGTTGATATCCGCCACGGTCACTGTGGGATTATCGTCAATGCGGATATCCGACTGGCTGAGAGAGGCAGACGCCATGCACAGCTTGGTCCATTCCTCTTCGGAAAGCTTGCCGGTAGCCAGCTTCTGCATATCAATAAACGCTTCGCTGGCCAGCAGACGCAGGGCCAGCTGTTCTCTGGACATTTCCAGGTTGAACACCGCAACGGTTTTGTTGTACTTCTTGGCCACATTCATAGCCATATTCAACGCGAAGGCGGATTTACCCATGGCAGGACGGGCTGCCACCAGCACCAGGTCAGACTTATTCAGGCCGTTGATCTTGCTGTCCAGATCCCGCATACCTGTGGACAGGCCGGGAATCAGAGAATCCGACTGGCTCAGTTCCGTCAGCCGGTCAAACACCTTATGCAGCACGGTGCCGATGTGCTCCAGAGAATCGCCCCGTTCGCCTTTGCGCAGGGCATAGATCTTCTTCTCGGCACTTTCCAGCATTTCCGCCGGGGTGCCCACCTGGGAATACACCGTTTCGTTAATTTCGTCCGCCGCCTGTGCCAGACCACGGAGCATGGCCTTATCCCGCACGATATTGGCATAGCGCACAGCGTTGGCAGCGGTGGGGGTAATCTGCATCAGCTGCAGAATGTAGTCCCGGGAATTGTCGTGATAGACACCCAGCTCCCGCATCTTATCCAGCACGGTCACCGGGTCGATGGTCTGGGAGAAATTGAACATGGCGTAGATGGTCTCATAGATCTCCCGGTTCTGCTGCAGATAGAAATCCTCCGGCCGCAGAATCCCCACCACATCCGTGATGCACCGGCTGTCAATGAGGATGGAGCCAAGCACCGACTGCTCTGCCTCCAACGACTGGGGCACCTGCCGGCTCAGCAGTTCTTCATCCATGATTCTCCCTCTTTTCCTTCAAACTTTTGCCTCTTCTCAGGCCTCTTCGATCTTCACAGTGAGCGGTGCGGTGATCTCGTAGCCCAGCTTGCACTGGACGGTGTAGGTACCCACGCTCTTGATGGGATCGCTCAGGACAATCTTACGCTTGTCCAGCTTGATGCCGGAGGCCTTTGCCAGGGCATCGGCAATTTCCTGGTTGGTAACAGAACCGAACAGACGGCCTGCGCCGCCGCCCTTGGCGGTGACGGTAACGGTCATTTCCCGCAGCTTTCTGGAAATCTCCAGTGCCTCAGCCCGCTCCCGGGCAGCCTTTTCCGCAGCAGCCTTGTCGTTCATACGCATGGTGTTCACTGCGTCAGCGGTAGCCTCGATAGCCAGCTTCTTAGGCAGCATGAAGTTTCTGGCGTAACCGTCGGAAACCTCGATCATCTGGCCCTTCTTGCCCTTACCCTTAACATCCTGCAACAAAATAACTTTCATAATGCTTCTCCTTATGCTTCATAAAAACGGTCAATGGAAGTCACCAGCTGATCCAGCACTTCCTTAACTGTGGAATAACGAACCTGCGCACCTGCAGTGGCCGCGTTGCCGCCGCCGCCCAGGGGCTCCAGTATCACCTGCACATTGGCTTTGCCGATGGAACGGGCGGAAATAATCACCTGATCCCCATCGGGGTACAGCACAAAGGATGTGGAAATACCGGAAATATTCAAAAGCTCATCCGCAGCCTGGGCTGCCAGCACCCGGGAGGTGGCAGAATTCAGCGCCGCGATGGCAATCTCCTGGCGGTAAAGCCGGGAGGATTTGATGATCTGATACTTGGCGATGGTATCCTGGAAGTCGTTCTGCAAAAGCTTCTTCACCTCCACAGGCTCCGCACCCAGCTGCCGCAGATAGGCCGCGGCCTCAAAGGTACGCTCGCCGGTGCGCACATGGAAGCTCTTGGTATCCAGGAACAGGCCTGCCAGCAGTGCCTTGGCTTCGATGGGCAGCACATCGGCCTTTTCCACCGCGTACTGCAGCAGCTCGGTAGTAAGCTCCGCAGCGGAGGAGGCGTAGGGTTCGTGAAGGTTTACCACCACCGGGCTGATATAATCCGCCGCTCTTCTGTGATGATCCACCACACATACCTTGGAAATAGCCTCCAGAAGCGGTTTGCTCTCCACCTGATCCGGGCGGTTGGTATCCACCACCACCAGGATACTGTGATTATCCGCCAGCAGCATGGCCTCCTGGCCGGAAATAAAGGCATCTTTGTAAGCAGGCACGGCGCGAATCTCCTCAATGAGCCCGCTGGCAGCATTTTTCTCCAGATCCAGCACGATATGGAAGGGCTTTTCCTTCTTGCGGCACAGGCAGCAGATACCCATAGCCGCGCCCACAGCGTCCATATCCGCATTCTTGTGACCCATGACGAACACACGGCTGCTCTGCCCGATCAGCTCCATCAGGGAATTGGCAGTAACCCGGGAGCGAACCTTGCTCCGGTGTTCTGTTTCCTTGGTACGGCCGCCATAGAAGGAGAAATTATACCGGTCCTTAATCACCGCCTGGTCACCGCCACGGCTCAGGGCCATTTCCACAGAGAGGGACGCGAAATTGTAGCACTCTTCAAAGGTGGCACCGTCCAGACCCAGGCCAAAGGAAATGGACGCAGCCTGGCCGGAAGGATTGGTGATCTGGTGAATATCTTCCAGCAGGGAGAATTTATTCTCCGTAGCCACACCCAGATCCCGCTTTTCAAAGATGAACAGATACCGGTTCTTGGAAAGCCGCCGCAGCAGACCGTGATAGCCTTCCGTCCACTGGGTGATGGCTTCATTGATCCGGGCATTGAGGGTGGAGATGGCACCTTCCGTCAGGTTCTTAGTCAGTTCCTCGTAGTTGTCGATCATAATAATGGACACCACCGGGCGGGAACGGACATATTCATCCCGCACCTGGTACAGCTCCGTCAGGTCTGCCAGATACAGCACACCCAGGAAGGTATTGCCGGGGTCATCGCCTCTGGCAGCACTGCCGTAGACCCGGTAGCGGCGGCCCTGGGCTGTGACATCGTAGGGATATTCCGTTTTGCCGGAGATCAGCCAGTCGGTCTGGATGCCGGGCAGCAATTCCTGAATACTGCGCTGCACCATGGTATCATCATAGCCTGTGGCCTTGACAAAGGCTTCGTTGGCATAGAGCACACCGCCGTCGGACAGGCGGATCACCGCCACCGGGAAAGGACTGTCCGCACCGTCCCGGCCGGTTTGCTCCTGGGAAATACGGCTGAGGAATTTCTGCAGTTCCTTCCGCTGCTGCCGACGCTGCAGCAATACCGCTGCCAGTGCAATGGCTGTCACAATGCTTTCCACCGCTGCCAGGATAAACTGCTCGGCAAACAATGCCGCCACCGCAAAGCAGGCCAGCAGCACAAAATAGATCCAAATGTGGGTGTGCAGCACCTTGCCCAATCGCTTATTCATCCGCTCCGCCTCCTTCTGGGGATAAAATACCCATAATATCGCAACATACTGGGTATTATAGCAAATTTACATAGAGGGCGCAATAGTATTTCGCAAAAAAGCCCCGCAGAATGCCGCAAAAATTAAGGGTATACAAACCAGGCAGATTGTGTTATACTATGTGTGTCTGGTGCGGGTAGGGCATTCCCGGCCAACATCTCAAATTGCATAGTTTGCAGGCGCTTTCTGCACAGTCCGGCGATACGGGGCCGGAAATGCAGAAGACGGTTGCCTGTTTTTGTTGCGCTCTTTTTTAAAAGAGGCTGAATCTGAAAGGAGTTTATACCAAATTGGCAGAAAAACTGAAAATTATCCCTCTGGGCGGCCTGGATGAAATCGGCAAGAATATCACCGTGCTGGAATACGGCAAGGATATGATCGTAGTGGACTGCGGCCTGGGCTTCCCGGAAGAAGACATGTACGGCGTGGATCTGGTGATCCCGGACTTTTCCTATCTGGTGGCCAACGCCAAGAAGCTCCGGGGCATGTTCATCACCCACGGACATGAAGACCATATCGGCTCCATCCCCTACTGCATGCAGCAGGTCAGCTGCCCCATCCATGGCACCGCCATGACCTGCGGCCTGATCAAGCTGAAGCTGGAAGAGCACCGGCTGGACAAAGTAAAGCTCATCACCCATAAACCCGGCGAGAGTGTGAAGGCAGGCTGCTTCACCGTGGAATTCATCCATGTGAACCACTCCATTGCCGACGCTGTGGCCTTCGCCATCCACACCCCTGTGGGCACCGTGGTGATGACCGGCGACTTCAAGATCGACCCCACCGCCACCGACGGCATGATCGATCTGGCCCGTCTGGGTCAGCTGGGCAATGAGGGTGTACTGGCGCTGCTGGCGGATTCCACCAATGCCGAGCGTCAGGGCTACACCCCCAACGAGCATCTGGTAACCGAGAGCCTGGACCGGCAGTTCAAGAACTGCGACCAGAGAATCATTGTCACCACCTTCGCCTCCAACATGTACCGCATCGCCGGTGTCATTGCCGCTGCGGAGCGCCATGGGCGCAAAGTGGCCGTCACCGGCCGCAGCATGGAAAACATGCTGAAGGTAGCTCAGGAGCTGGGTTACCTGAAGGTAAAGCCCGGCACCATCGTGGAGCTGGGTGCCATCAAGAGCCTGCCCAAGAACAAGATCGTCATCGTTTCCACCGGCTCTCAGGGTGAGAACATGTCCGCCCTGTACCGGATGGCGTTCTCCACCCACAAGCAGGTGGATATCACCGCCGGTGACCGGATCATCATCTCCGCCTCCGCCATTCCCGGCAACGAGAAGGCCGTGAGCAAGATCATCAACGAGCTGTACCGCAAGGGTGCGGATGTGGTGTATGAAAAGAGCGAAGGCCTGCATGTATCCGGCCACGCCTGCCAGGAGGAGCTGAAGATCATCCACGGCCTGTGCAAGCCCAAATTCTTCATCCCCGTTCACGGCGAGCAGCGGCATCTGCAGATCCACAGCCGTCTGGCAAAGCTCATGGGCATGAACCCCAAGAACATTCTCATCGGCGAAATCGGCTCCACCTTTGAGCTGACCAAGCGCACCTGCAAGCTGGGCAGCACTGTGCCTGCGGGCATGGTGCTGGTGGATGGCACCGGTGTAGGCGATGTGGGCAGCGTGGTGCTCCGGGACCGGAAGCATCTGGCGGAAGACGGCATGATTGTGGTGTGCGTGAATCTCTCTGCCGAGGACGGCAGCGTCATCACCGGCCCGGATATCATTACCCGTGGCTTTATCTATGTGAAGGAATCCGAAGAACTGATTGACGAGCTGCGGGAAGTGGCTATGGAAGCCATCGACCGCTGCCACCGCAAGCGCATTCGGGACTGGACTGCTATCAAGAGCGCCATCAAGAGCGACATCTCCGGCTACCTCTACAAAAACACCAAGCGCAATCCCATGGTCCTGCCTGTGATCATGGAGATCTGATACAACGAAAAAAGGCGTGCTGCTTTTGCAGCACGCCCTTTCTTTTTCCATTCGGTTTGCGGCGGGAGCAAGGCCCCGCCGTTGCGGGAGGGTCAAGACCCTCCCCTACAGGTGCATGAAATTCGGCGGGTATTACAGCCGTTCCTCTTCCAGGGTGTGGATTTTCTTTGTGAGGATCGTGCCCAGAAGGATCAGGGCAAGGATCAGCAACGCATTCACAATGCAAAGGGCAATCACCCGGGGATTGGGGGCTTCCGCGTCCTCTGTGTTTTCCATTTCCGCTTCCGGGATGGGTTCTTCTACAGTCAGGACCGCATCCAGGGTTTGGGAAAAGGCATTGCCATAGGCATCTTCACAGCTGACGGTGACTACAGCGGCATGTGCGCCCACGGAATTGATCTTCGGAGTGAAGGTCAGACGGGGCTGTGCGGTTTCGCCGGAGGCCATAGTGCCCACCAGCACACTCTGCTCATCCATCACGCCCTCCGCTTCCAGCTTCACCAGCACATTGCGCAGTTCTCCCTTACCCATGTTCATCAGGGTCAGGGTCATGTTGCTCAGTTCCCCGGCAATGGCCGTGGGCAGCTGTACGCCTCCGTTTTCCAGCCGGATTTCCTGCTTCACCGGCACCGTGAAGGTTTCGCTCCACTGCATTTCCGCCCCGAGCACCTTGCCCCGCAGCTGTACCTGTAAGGTGTGCAGCCGGATGGCGGCATGGCCCATAACCGTCATGGGTACGGTCACTTCCATGGCTTTTCCGGGCAGGATTTCCCCCACCGTCACCCGGCTGGTGCCGGACATGAGGATTTCCCCTGTGGAATCCGTCACGGTGATTTCGCCGTCTGTCAGGGACATGGTTGTTGTGGGGTTGATAACGGTCAGGCGCAGGCTGCCGTCGCTTCCCACATTCAGATCCCCCACGATATTGCAGAGCATCGGAGCCATGGTCTCATGGCTGGGCTGCCCGTCCCGGATGCGGATCACATAGGGCACGGTTTCCACAATTTCCTTTCCCGCCGCATCCGTTCCCCGGAGGGTAATAGCTGCGGGATAATCGCCGTTACAGCGGCTGCGCTGCAGGGGCAGCTGCAGCTTTACAAAATACACGTCGTCCTCAGGCGCAACCGTTACCGGCTGGGGCTGCACCGCCAGCAGGAACACATGGGGATCTTCCAAGGCAATGGAAGCGGTAATCTCCCCCACGCAGCTTTCCGCCCGGATGGGCAGGCAAATGGTCAGGGTGTTGTTCTTGATGGCAGGCGCATAGCCCTGATACCAGGATTTCTCCATGCCCTCCCCCACCGCATAGGGGTCGATCTCAAATTCCGCCGCCAAAGCCGCCCCGGAAAGGGACGCCGCCAGCAGCAAAGTCAGAAAACTACAAATCAGTCTTTTCATATTCACAGCTCCCGGATATTTTCGATAATAGACTTGCGCACGATTTCCCGGATACGGAACCGCAGCAGGAATTTGCAAACCACCAGGCAGAAGAGGCCCAAAGCCGTGACGGTGGCTGCAAAGACCGCAATCAGGGTCAGCTCACTATGCAGGAAGTACCCTCTGGCTATGGCATCTACCACGCAAACCAGGAAATACAAAAGCAAAAGCACAAAGCAGATGCCCATGCCCCCCAGAACGCTGGCGGTAATGCGCCCGCTGTAGCAGCGAAGAATCGCCCGTTCGTCGGCACCCACTGCCCGCAGCATACCGATGGTACGGCCCTCGCTGTCCAGCTGCCGGGTGACGGAGGAAACGATCATGCCCACAGACACCGAGAAAAACACCACGGCGATGGCCGCATACAGCAGCATCTCCTGCTTTCTGGCGGTTTCCCGCTGACGGAAGCTTTCCAGGACGTTCCATACGGAGTATCCCTCGTTCCGGCGGGCAATGGCTTCCAGCTGTCTTTCCAGCAGTTCCTCCTCTTCCAGGGAAATATCCCCATCCAGATACACTTCGATCCGCCACAGGCCTTCCATGGGAAAGCCCATGTTTTCCAGGCCCTGTTCGCTGGTAATAATGGCGACCTCCGTCAGGCCACCGCTGATCAGCCCTATGTCCTGGGACAGTACGGCGCCGATCACGGGAGATACATCCAATCTGTTAACAGCGCCCTCCATCTCCCTGCGGTAAAGCTGAAGCAGCTGCACCTGCTCACCGGCAACGAAGGAATCATTCCATGCCGCAAGGAACGCGCCTTCTCCGTTGGGATCGTTCTTTACCGCTTCCTCGGAATACCAGCCGTACATACCGGTGCCGTTTTCATTGGGTTTGCGCCACATTTCCGGCGCAACAACGAGAACTTCCTTTCCCGCGTGGATGGCATCCACATTGATCTTGCCGGATTCCACATAGGGCTTCAGTTTATCCAGGTTCCGGGAATTCAAATCCAATGTGACAAGAGATATATGGAACGCTTCACCGGGAATATGATAGTCTTCCAAAAACTTCAGGTAGCTCTCCCGTTCCTGTTTCCGGTACTGCCGCCAGTAGTCCGCACTGCCGGCCTTGTATTCCATGGCTTTTTCAAACTGTTCATCACTCAGCATTCCCATCTGGCTATCGCCCATGCCGACGAGGGCATAGCTGGGCACATGATCCAGAAGGACGGAAGCCGTCATACGCCGGTCAATTTTGATGGATTCCACATGGTTCAACTTGCGAATCTGGGAAATGCTCCGCTGATCCAGGGACGGGTTTATGATCTGCCCCATATGGTCTTCGTAATGCCAGACACCGCCGCCCTCGATCTGAAATGCGGATTTCTCGCCCCGGGTGTAATCGGCAAAGGACACCAGAGAACTGCACAGCAGTCCCGCACACAGCAGCGTCAGGCCAACCAGCACCGATGCGCCCATTTGCCTTGTGGGATTCAGCCGCACCTGCCGGGCCGCAATCAGCTTGGTGGCCGAAAACTCTTTTTTCGGCTTGATGCCCTTACCCCGGCGGAGCACCGCCGTATCGCGAATCACACCCATGGGCATTTGCTTGGATGCACGCACCAGGGGCAGATATCCGGAAAGCAATATCACAAGGATGCTGAAGGCCACAATGGGAACGATCAGCCAAAGATTTACGGCAAACTTCATGCTCCCGGGCAGCGCAGTGGAGAGAAGCCACACCGCGCCCATGCTGATCAGGATGGACAGCGGGGACGCAATCAGGGCAAGCACAAGATTCTCTCTGCCGAACATCCGGCGGATCTGCCGCCGGGTTGCGCCCAAAGCCCGCAGAACGCCGATCTCCTCCTGGCGTTTCGCCAGAACGCCTTCCATGGCACCGGCAATACCCACGCCGCAGCTGAGGATCAAAGCCCCTGCCAGGATGCAGACCATGACGATCAGCGTCAGCATTTCCCTGTCCGCTTGCACAAAGCCGCCGATTCCCGCATAAGGCATCTGCTCACCCGTGATACTCAGGCCGTAGAAATCGCCGATAACGCCATCCCAGCCCTGGAAGGTATCCCAGAAAGCCAGAATTGCCTGATTCACCGTAGCATATTGGGAAAGCCCCATGAGATAATGGATGCCGATTCTGCCAGTTGCAAAGGCAGGCTCCTGCGCATGGGTAACGATGGCAGGAAACTGATTCAAGCCACTGTGGTCGGTAATGCCCAGGTATACGGAGCGCTCCGGCAGGATGCCCACCAGGGTGAAGCTGCGCCTTTCGGCAGTGCCGTCCACCGGGGTGATATCCAGCTCCACGGTCTGCCCAAGCTCCCAGGACACATCCAGCACATCCATGGCAGAGGCTTCCACCGCAATTTCACCCATTGCTTCCGGAAGCCGCCCCTGGGTGGGCACCAGATTCATCAGTTCCATGCCCACCCCATCGTAGTAGCCCAGATACACATTGTTATCCGTTACAATACCGGAAATATAGGCATGGCCAATGCGGTCAATTTCAGCAAAGGATCGGAGATCCCCATCGGTCACCTTTGGACTTTCCAGCATGACCATGTCCACATAGCCAACCATATCATGCCGCTTCTGCAGCTGTGCCTGATAGATGCCCCAAATACTCAGCACCAGGGTGCTGACCATGAAAATAGAGAGAAAAATTCCCAGCATCAGATTCAGGTACTGCCGTTTGTTGGCCCGGAGACGGGCGGCGGCCATGGTAGAATAGTTCAGTTTTTTCATACTCACAGCTCCCGGATATTTTCGATGATGCTTTTCCTGACGATGGCCCGGATTCGCCGCCGGAGAATCCGCCGACAGATACCCCAGCTCAGCACCGCAAGGATCAGCATGGCTGCCAGGCCATAGCCTGCATACGATTCCAGGCCCTCTATGATGCCGGAAACCAGAACAGCAGCAACTGCGGCATAGGTCAGCAGCAGGCCGCCCAGAAAGCTCACCGTCATCTGGCCGCTGTAGCAGCCCAAAATGATCGTTTCATCGGCGCCCACTGCCCGAAGCATGCCGATGCGCCTTCCGTCAGACTGAATTCTGCGGGTAACGGAAGAAACGATCATGCTGATCACCACCGCTGCAAACAGGATCGAAATGGCAGAAAATACGGTGATCAGCTGCATTTTCGCCGCCATATCCTCCCGGTAGGTCTGCAATCTGTTCCGGAAATAGTGCGGCCCTGTGCGGGAGGCAATGGCTTCGATCCGCTGCACCAGCATTTCTTCGGTTTGCTGATCGATGTCCCCGTCCAGATAGATCCTGTAGGTATCATAGCCTTTGGGGTAAAGGCCCATATTGTGCAGACCTTCCTCCGTGGTGATGATGGTTGCCCGGGAGAACCAGGAACCGTCAAACTGATTCAGTACCGCGCCTACGGTCACGGTGGTGTCCCGGCGCTGGGCATTGGAAAGATTGGCCTTTTCATAGTCATCCGTCTCGCAGTACAGCTGGATCAGCGGCAGAACCTGACCTGCATAAAAGCTGTCGTTCTGCGCCATGAGAACATCCTTTTCCCCCAACGGGTTTTCTCCCCGATAGGCATAGGTATAGCCCTGCTTGCTGACACCGTGCCAGATTTTGGGTGCCGCCACCAGCACTTCCCGGCCTGCGTTGATGGCATCCAGATCGATCCTGCCGTCTTCCACCCACTGGCTGTATTTCTCCCGGATGGTGCGTTCATTCAAAACCACGGTGGTCAGGTGCTGCTGCACCATGGCCTGCTCTACCTGCAATGTTTCCCGGGCTGCGTTGTAGCTCTTCACGCTGTCGCGCCATTGCTCCATGGAGTGAATATAGAACTGGCTGTTGGCATCGCCTTCCAGTTTTTTCAGATATTCCTCTTCCGTATAGAGAACGGGATTATCCGATTTCATATACTCACCGGGTTCTTCCATCACCAGGTTAAGATTGATATTATACTCTACGGTTATATCGGATACATGGGGCAGGCGGCGCAGCTGTGCAAGGCTCTGGGCAGACAGCGGCGGATTCGGCTGAATATCCACATAGCCCTGGCGGCCGCCATCCTGACTGATAATTTTAAACGCCGCTGTTTCGGCGGTTCCATTTCCGGCTCCGACGCTGACACAGACCACTGCACAGAACAGGCTGAACAGCATCACCGCCGCCAGAATACCGCTGCCCAGCTGTCGGCTGGGGTACAGCCGCAGCAGTCGCCCGGAGATCAGGCGGTCTACCCGGAACTGATGCTTGCTGCGGATCCGCTTATGCTTGCGCAGCACCGCCGTGTCCCGGATCACGCTCATGGGCATCAGCTTGGCGCTGCGGCGCAGCGGTGCGTTTCCGGCGAGAACTACCACCAGAATACTGAACAGGAGTATGGGGAGCAGCAACGCAGGATTCAGCTTTACGATCATCTGCTGCGGCACCGCCCACGCGAAAATCCCCACTGCCAAAACGCCCAGCAAAACGGAAACCGGGGCAACAATCAGCGCCAGCAGGATATTCTCCCTGCCAAACATGCGCCGGATCTGCCGCCGGGTGGCGCCCACCGCCCGCAGCAGGCCGATCTCTTCACTACGCCGGGACAGCGCCCCTTCCATGGCACCGGCAATGCCGATGCCGCAGCTGACCAGCAGCGAAACGATCAGCAGCGCACCCATCACCAGGGTCAGCATCACATTGCTCTCCCCTGCAAATTCATACCAGGAAAGATCATAGTATTCCACGGTACCGGTGGCGGAAATGATGCTGAACTGCCCGTAGCGGGAATACTTGCCCAGCTTACTTTGAAATGCCTCCACCCGGTTAAAGCCCAGTTTTCCGCCTTCTGTCAGGAAGGTGCGGTGGATAGCGATTCGCCCGGTTTGAAACGGGCTTTCTTCACTGCTTACCAGCAATGCCGGAAACTTTTTCACATAGTCTCCGTCGAATTGCACCTGGGAAGAAATATCCAGTTCCGCAGCCTGATCCCGCAAGATTCCCACCAGCGTATAGGTGCGGGATTCCTCGGTGCCGTCAATGGGCAGCAGCCGCAGCGCCACCGGATCTCCCAGCTGCCACTGCCGGTCCAGATCCATGGAAAGCAGGGTACTTTGCTCAATGGCGATCTCACCGGGCGCAATAGGCATCCGGCCTTCCAGAACTGTGCGGTTCATATGCGTTTCGGCCGTGGCGTCGTAGTAGCCCAGATAGCTGTTGCAGTCTGCCGCTTCCGCAGTGACATACACATGCCCCACTTCCCGGATAAACGCCGCGTTTTCCAGCTGCGCATCGGTGATCACCGGATCATCCAGCAAAAAGGCGTCCAGTTTTCCGATCCGCGCCTCCGCCTGGGCAATCTGCGCCAGCAGGAAGCCCTGTGCCGCCAGGAAAAAGACTGTCACCAGAAAAACCGCCAGAAAGATACCGATCACCAGGCTCAGGTATTGCCGTTTATTGGCCCGCAGACGGGCGGCAGCCATGGCGGAATAGGTCAGCTTTTTCATAGGCCCGCCCCGCTGTCAGATTCGATCTGACCGTCGGAAAGTCGGATAATTCGGTCGGCCTGTTCTGCCACCTTCATATCGTGAGTCACCAGCACCAGAGTGATGCCCAGCTCATGGCTGACGGTGCGAAGCAGCGTCAGCACTTCCCGGCCTGCCTTGCCGTCCAGATTGCCGGTAGGCTCGTCCGCGAACAAAATAGCGGGCTTATTGGCCAGGGCTCTGGCGATGGAAAACCGCTGCTGCTGGCCGCCGGACATGGCGCCGGGCAGATGGGAAAGCCGGTCGCCGATGCCCAGAATCTCAATAATGCGCTCCAGATACGCTTCGTCCGGCTTTTTGCCGTCCAGCATCACAGGCAGGAGCATATTCTCATAGCCGGTCAGTTCCTTCACCAGGTTATAGCTCTGGAACACAAAGCCGAAGCGCCGCCGCCGCAGGACGGACAGCTGATTGTCGTTATACTTGTAAAGATCCTTTTCCCGGTAGGTCACGGTGCCTTTGGTGGGCTTGTCCAGGCCGCTGAGCAGATGCAGCAGTGTGGATTTGCCGCTGCCGCTGGGGCCGGTGATGGCCACGAAGCTGCCTTCTTCAATGCCCAGGGTCACATCGTTCAGGGCGTAGACGGCAGATTCTCCGGTCTGATAGATTTTACTGAGGTTGGTTGCTTTCAAAATTTCCATAAGTATTCCCTCCTTATGGTTCTATGGTAACAGGCGAATCTTGCGTGCATCTTACATTTGCCTTACGAATTCGTAAGATAGACAAAAACGGATTGCCACGGGTCTTCGACCCTCGCAATGACAGGCAAAAAGCAGATGTCATTCCGAGAGCCGCAGGCTCGTGGGAATCCGTCCCTATGGATTCGTGAGGTTTCTGTCCAGCATGGGCATGGAGATGGTGATTTTCAGGCCTTGGCTGCCGTTTTCGGCGGTGACGGTGCCGTGGTGCCGGTGGATGATCTCTTTGACAATGGCAAGGCCGATGCCTGCGCCATTTTTGCTTTGATGCTGCGCCCGGTAGAACCGGTGGAACAGTTTGGACAGCTCCGCCGCTTCTACACCACCGCCATTATCTTCCAGTGTGCAGAAAAAGGCCGCTTCCGTCCGCTCCAGACGCACCCGGATAATGCCGTCGGAGGCAGTATGCTCGCAGGCGTTTTTCAATAGATTCAAAAAAGCTTCCCCCAGCCAGCTGCTGTCGCAGCGGATACGGGCTGCTCCTTCCACAAGGAGGGTTTTCTCCGGCCAGATAGCCTGCAGGCTCTGCCACTGTTCCAAAAGAATCGCTTCCGCATCCGCATCGGCGAAGGTGAACGCATAGCCATCGGCACAGAGCCGCTCCAGCCGCAGCAGCGCCTGGATCAGATCTTCCATCCGTTTGATCTGCTCTAAGCTATCCTCCATGTGGGGCGCACTGTCCAGCTCCGTATAGAGCCGCAGGGTGGTCAGGGGCGTTTTCAGCTGGTGGGAAATATCCGCAGTCAGTGCGCTGGTGCGGCTGCATTCTTCGGCGTTCAATTGCTTTGCGCGGGCCAGGGCCAGCTGCAGGTCCGCAACGCTGTTTTGCAATTGGGCCAGGGCATCCTCCTGCAAGGCCACATCCAGCATCTCCCCGGTGCCGGAATTCCAGGCATCCACCTGCTCTGCCAGCTTCCGAATCCGGCGGCGCAGCAGCCATTTCTGCGCCAGCAGCACGATGCAGGTGATTCCCAAAAGGATGCAGGCAAGGATCAATCCACCCATTGATAGCCCACCCCCCGGACGGTTTTGATATGGCTGCCACCCACCTTTTCCCGCAGGCGGCTGATATGCACGGACAGGGTGTTGTCATCCACGAACCGGCTGTCCGCATCCCACAGCGCTTCCAGCAGCGCCGTCCGGGTGATAATGGCACGGCTGGAAATGAGCTTGGTGAGGATCTTATATTCCGTTACCGTCAGCAGCAGGATTTCTCCATTCCGGCTGGCCTGCAGTCTGGCAGGGTCCAATGTGATACCGCTGCGGCTGATTTCCGGCTGATTTCTCCGCAGCTGCGCCCGGATGCGGCTCAGAAGCTCCTGCATCCGAAAAGGCTTGGTCACATAGTCGTTGCCCCCGGCATCCAGACCCCGGACCACATCCAATTCTTCATCCTTTGCCGTGAGAAACACCACAGGTGTCTGCACGCCCTCACTGCGCCATGCCTTGCACAGGTTCACGCCGTCCCCATCCGGCAGGCCCACATCCAGCAGCACCAGATCGATTTCCTGCCCCAGGGCGTTTCGGGCAGAGAGGACATCGGACGCTTTTATAACAGCATACCCTTCCCGCAGCAGCAGCTCTTCCAGGGCTTCCCGCAGGGCGGTATCATCTTCCACAAGAAGTATTTTCATAGGGGCATTTCTCCTTTCTTTTTCTGCTTAAACTATACCATAGCCCCCTTTCCGTTGCAAGGAACGGGGGCTTGTCTTACGAAAACTTAAGATTTCCTCCAATTTTTTATTCTCTTGACGGTGTTTATTCTCCCGTGGTATCATAAAGAAAAACTTCGGGGGTGCGGTTTATGCCATATCTGCAGCTGGAACACGGGCGCAAGCTCTATTATGAGGAAGTGGGCGCAGGAAGACCTGTTGTGTTTATCCATGGTTGGAAGGCCAGCGCCGATGTGTATGCCGAGCCTTCCCGGTTGCTGACCCAGGCGGGAAATTACCGCTGCATCCGCTACGATCACTGCGGCCACAAGCGCTCGGATTCGCCGGATACCCCCGCCACGCTCCAGACCCTTGCCCAGGATCTGCACAGCCTGATCACGGCGCTGCAGCTGGAAAAGCCCATTCTGGTGGGCTGGTCCATGGGCGGCATGACGGTGCAGGAATACATCCGTCACTACGGAAGCTGCCATCTGGATCGGGTGGTGTTTGTGGATATCGGCCCCAGATCCTTAGGGGGCGACGACTGGCCTTTGGGTAAGAACGGCGGCACATATTCCCATGCAGATTTGGAAGAGGAGTATGCTCTGGCGAAGGCGGATTTCAAAGGGTTCCTTCACGGCTATTATCTGAGAAGTCAGCGGGGCTATGCGGAGCGTTCCCCAGAGAATCAGCAGCAGATTGTAGAGCAGCGCACCCGGGACTATGATCTTCGGGTGATGGCAGATCTGTGGTATGCCTTCAATCTGCGGGATCATCGGGATGTTCTTCCCAAAATCGCCTGCCCCACAGCGGTCTTCCACGCGGAGATCCTCCCCTCCTGCTCTGCAGCCGTGGCGGATTATTACGACAAACACATCACAGCACCCCACCGGGTGGTGTGCTTCACCGGCTGCTCCCACGCTTTGATTACCGAAGACCCCCAGCGTTTTACCGGGGAGCTTCTGGATTTCTTTAACAGTTGAGGTAACTATGCGCTATTACTTTGCACCCATGGAAGGGCTGACGGACAGCATCTACCGCCGCCTCCATCACAAGCATTTCGGCGGCGTTGACCGCTACTACATGCCCTTCATCTCCCCCACCCCTCACCGGGCTTTGACCCCCAGGGAGGCCAGAGAACTGCCCCCGGCAGTGTCCGAGCCCTTTACCGCTGTCCCCCAGCTGCTGACCAAATCCAGCGAGGACTTTCTCTGGGCGGCAGGGGTATGCCGGGATCTGGGCTATGAGGAAGTGAATCTGAACATCGGCTGCCCCTCCGGCACCGTCACCGCCAAGGGAAAAGGCGCCGGTATGCTCCGCAGCCCCGATGATCTGGATCGGTTTCTGGAGGAAATCTATGCCGCGGCGCCCCTGCCCATTTCCGTAAAAACCCGGCTGGGCTTTGCAGACCCGGAAGAATTTCCCCGTCTGCTGGAAATCTTCAACCGCTACCCTATCTGTGAATTGACGGTGCATCCCCGGGTGCGGCAGGATTTCTACAGCGGCAGCGTGAATATGGATGCGTTCCGCTATTGCCTGGCAAACAGCAATGCTCCGGTGTGCTACAACGGCAATCTGTGCAGCATCGCCCAGATCGAAGCATTCCACGAAGAATTTCCTCAGGTGGAGGCCGTGATGCTGGGCAGAGGGCTTGCAGGGGACCCCGGTATGCTGCTTCCGGTTGGCACCACGGTCGATGCGCTGGATGCCTTTATGGAAGATCTGCTTTGCAGCTATCAGGAAGCCTTCGGCGGCGCCCGGAACGCCATGTTCCGGCTGAAAGAAAACTGGCACCTGCTGATCTGCCGCTTTGAAGGGGCGGAAAAACTGGGCAAACAGCTGCGAAAAACCACGGATATTCAGCAATTCCGGGCAATCACCAAACAAATTCTCCACACGCTGCCTCTGGCAAAGGAATTGCAGCCCAATTGGTAAGAAAACAGCGCCTTTGGAACACCAAAGGCGCTGTAATGTTTATGGATTGACCACCACTTTTACAAGATCACCGGGGTTTTCTGCCAGTGTTTTGAAATACGCCGCAGCCCCCTCCAGATCTGTCTGGGCACTGATGAGATCCTTGAGGCAAACCTTTCCTTCATTGATCAGGCCCACCACGGTTTTGAAATCCTCCAGCGAATAGAGGAATGAGCCCTTCACCTGCAGTTCCCGGGTGACAATCTGCTGCATGTGCACCTGGATCACAGGCTTGTTGTTGCCGATCCACACGGCGGTGCCGCCAAATTTCAGTGCATCCATAACGCTGCGCACAGCGCCCTCAGCACCCACCGCTTCAAACGCCACATCCACCTGCTCCGGCAATTTCTCACCCTTGTCGGTGTTGCAGCAGACATCCGCACCCATGGCTTTCGCCAGTGCCAGACGGCTGTCACTGAGGTCGGTGACGAAGATCTTTTCCGGCTTTTTCAGCAGGCAGCACTGCAGCACCAGCAAGCCGATGGTACCCATGCCCACGATCAGCACTTTCTTCCCCGCCAGATCGGGCATCCGGTTCACCGCGTGACAGGCAACTGCCAGAGGCTCCATCAAGGAAGCCTCCTGATAGCTGACGCCGTCCGCAATGGGGAAGCACAGATGGGCCGGAACGCAAATATATTCGGCAAACGCGCCGTCCACCGTCAGCACACCGAACTGCCGTTTCTGGGGACACAGATGGGCATTGCCGCTTGTGCATGTGTCGCATTGGCCGCAGAAATCCACCGGATAAGGGGCTACCCGGTCCCCCACCTGCAAGGTGGTGACGCCGGGGCCCAAGGCCTCTACCTGGGCAGCAAACTCATGGCCCATGGTCATGGGCGGTGTCCGTCTGCCGGTGAGTCCCAGATAGCCGTGGACATCGCTGCCGCAGATGCCGCAGGCCTTCACCCGCAGCAGCACCTCACCGGCTTTGGGCACAGGCTTTTCTACATCCTGCAGCTGCAGTACACTGGGGCCTAAATACCGCAGCGCTTTCATACCGCATCCTCCCGCACCGGGGTGCCGCTGATGTGCTCATAGTACTTAACAATGGCACTGTGGTCATCGTTGCCGCAGCCGTTGTTATGGAGCCAGTACAGCATTTCCTGCACCTGGGCTGTCAGCAGCAGGGGCGCGCCCAGGCCGTGACCGGTATCCAGAGCGTTATTCAGATCCTTGATATGCAGGTCGATCCGGAAGCCGGGCTTGAAATCCCCCGCCATCATCATGGGCACCTTGGCATCCATGACGGTGCTGCCTGCCAGACCGCCCCGGATGGCATTGAACACCTGCCGGGGATCCACACCCGCCATGGTAGACAGGGAGTAGGCCTCGGCACAGGCGGCAATATTGGCCGCCACAATGATCTGGTTGGCCAGCTTCACCGTGTTGCCGGCGCCATGGCCCTCGCCGCAATGAACAGCGGAAGAACCCATAGCCAGCAGCAAATCCTTATACTTCTCAAAAATTTCCTTGGGGCCGCCGCACATGATGGACAGGGTGCCGTTGATGGCCTTGGGCTCACCGCCGGACACGGGGCAATCCAGCATATTCACGCCTTTTTTCTCACATTCCTTGGCAATGGCCTTGGATTCCAGAGGGGCAATGGAGCTCATATCGATGACGGTCAGGCCGGGCTTTGCACCTTCCAGAATGCCGTCCTTGCCCAGCACTGCCGCCCGGACATGGGGAGAATTGGGTACCATGGTCACAACCACTTCGCAGTTCGCTGCCACATCCGCATTGCTCTTGGCAGCAGAAGCGCCGCAGGCCACCACATCCGCCAGGGCATCCTTGGAATTGGGGGTGAAGGCCACCACTTCATAGCCGGCCTTCAGCAGATTCTTACACATGGGCCGGCCCATGATGCCCAGCCCGATAAATCCAACTTTCATAGCAATTCTCCTTTTACTGCGCGATTTTCAAAACAGCTTCCATAATGGCTTCTTTTGTCAGACCGTAGTGCGCCAGCAGCGATTCATAATCCTTGGCAGAGCAGCCGAAGCAATCCTGCACACCCACAAATTCCATAGGCTTGCAGGCCTTGCAAAGTGCCTGAGCAATGGCAGCGCCCAGGCCGCCCACCACATTATGCTCTTCGGCGGTAACAACGCCCTTCACATCCGCAGCCAGTGCATTGACTATGTCTTCATCCAGAGGCTTAATGGTAGGCACATTCACCACGCGCACAGACACCCGGCCCTCCAGTGCCTGGGCTGCCTGCAAAGCCAGCCCCACCATATAGCCGGTGGCAAACACCGTCACATGGGTGCCGGGATGCAGCACATAGGGCTTGCCGATTTCAAATTTCTTCCCCTCCGGGGTCACATTCTCATAGTCATTGCGGTTCAGCCGCAGATAGCAGGGGCCGTCCCATGCTGCCATGGCTTTCACACATTCCACTGTTTCATTGGCATCCGCAGGGCAAAGCACCGTCATATTGGGCACTGCCCGGAAAATAGCCAGATCCTCCACACACTGGTGGCTGCCGCCGTCGCCGAAGTCCGAAAGGCCGGAAGAAGAACCGCAGATTTTTACATTCAATTTGCCCATGGAAACGGTCTGCCGGATCTGGTCGAAAGCTCTGCCGCCGGAGAATACCGCAAAGGAATTGGTAAAGGGGATCTTGCCGGTAAGGGACAGACCTGCCGCCATGGAGGTCATATTGGCTTCTGCAATGCCCACCTCAAAATGCCGCTCCGGGAAAGCCTGCTCGAAGAGCTTTCCCATGGTAGAACCGCAGAGGTCCGCATCCAGCACTACAATATTGGGATTTTCCTTGCCCAGCTCCACCAGAGTGCTGCCATAGGCGATTCGCTGATTGGTATACATGCCACCGCCCCCTTTCTCAGGAAAGCTCCCGCAGAGCCTGCTCATATTGCTCCCGGGAGAGAATGCCATTGTGGAAGGACACCACATTTTCCGCAAAGCTGACGCCCTTGCCCTTGACGGTTTTGGCAATGATCACCGTAGGCTTGCCCTTGACGGCATCCGCTTCTTCATAGGCCGCCAGAATCTGGGCCATATCATGGCCGTCGATCTCGATCACATGCCAGCCGAAGGCGGCCCACTTTTCTTCCACCTGGCCATAGTCGAACCGCTCTGCCACGGTGCCCATGGCCTGCAGTCCGTTCTTATCCAGGATCGCCACCAGATTGTCCGCCTTCATCACGGCAGCAGCCATGGCAGCTTCCCAGATCTGGCCCTCGGCAATCTCGCCGTCACCCATGAGCACATAAGTCTTGCTGTTATAGCCATCCAGCCGCTGACCCAGGGCCATGCCCAGGCCGATGGAAAGGCCCTGGCCCAAAGAACCGGTGCTGGCTTCGATGCCGGGGGTCTTCCGGGCATCGGGATGGCCCTGCAGGTAAGAGCCCAGTTCCTTGGTCGTGGGCAGATCTTCCACCGGGAAATAACCGGATTCCGCCAGGCAGGCATACTGTAAAATAGCCGCATGGCCCTTGCTCAGAAGAAAGCGGTCCCGATTTGGCATTTTCGGATTTGCAGGGTCGTGGCGAAGCTTGCTGAAATACAGCGCCGTCACCAGATCCGCGGAAGAACAGGAGCCCCCCAGATGTCCCGCCACCCCAACGCCAATGCACTGCACCACCCTGCGGCGGATCACTTTGGCTTTTTCCTCCAGCTGTTTCACTTGCTCAAGATTCATTTGCACATTCCTCCCGTCTGTAAAACCACCCCGCGTTTCCCTGGCACCACACGCTCGCTCCGGACGCCACAGGTGTCTCAAGGGTGTCTCCTTTTTGCGTTGTAATACATCATACATCATATATAGCACAGGGATCCTGGCCTTGTCAACAGGCCTCATGATTTCTGTGGGATTCCACAATTCCCTCCCAGGGTTTTTGGATATTTCCACTACCCTTGCAATCCGTTGTATTTTATGATAACATGTATAAAAACAGGACAAGGGAGGCGTTTTCATGGAGATCACCCCCGTAAAACGCACAAAACTCAATGACGAAGTATTTCAGCAGATGCGCCAGCTGCTGGCCCAGGGCAAATGGCAAAGTGGTGAGCGGATCCCAGGCGAGAACGATCTGTGCCAGCTTTTCGGTGTCAGCCGCATCACCATCCGGCAGGCGCTGCAGCAGCTGACTTCCCTGGGGCTCATCGAGACCCGTCCGGGCAAGGGCCGCTATGTGTGCCAGCCGGAGATCGGGCAGCTGATGGAGCAGCTGACCCCGGCAGTATACCTGGATGCCGATTCCATGCGGCAGGTTAATGAGTTCCGGGAAATGATGGATACCTGGTCTGCCCAGCAGGCTGCCTGCCGGGCTTCTGCCGAGGACATTGCCAGGCTGGAAGAAAACTATCAGGCCATGGTCTGCTGCGCCCGGGAAGCGGACTGGCAAACCTTTGCGCGGCTGGATGTTCAGTTTCACATGTATGTGGGCGACGCCACTGGCAACAGCCTGATCCGCCGCACCTATCATATCCTCCACGATGTACTGTGCAGCTCCATGGTGCGGATCGTAGAGCGAATGGGCGACACGGCCCTTTCCTACCACCGGCAGCTTATCAACGCCATTGCCGCCGGAGATGCTGCCCGGGCAGAGCGCATTGCCCTGCGTCATTTGGAAAACAACCGGGAATTCCTGCAATAAAAAAGAACCTGTGGGCAATGCCCACAGGTTCTTTTTGATTTTTACTCAGTTACCAGGGAATGGGCTGTGCCGATGGAGATCTTCTTGTAGTTGACTTCCATGGGATACTCTTCCACAGCTTTATTGACCAGTTCATCACAGGCCTGGGTGATATAGGCCTCGGGGCCGTAGCGCAGCCAGCCCTCTTCGGCACCTACGAAGTACATGATGTGATAACCAAACTCGGTGCGCACCAGACCGGAATCGCCGGGCTTTCTGCTTTCATCGAAGCACCAGTCGTTAAAGGCCACAACCATCTGTCCGGGACGCACATCGGTATAGATGCCGCCGGAAGCGGCGTTGCCGTCGGCGGAATGCTCCATGGCCAGCTGGGAAAAACCTTCTTCATCCGCAGCACCGGCCAGCCATTCGTCCAGCAGACCCTGTGCCTTTTCCCGGCAGGCTTCCCACTGCTCATCGGTGGCAACCACATGGTTGCTCTCATTGAATTCGCAGCCTTCGGGCTGAATCAGCACATGGCGGATATCCACCAGATTGCCGCTGTCCAGGCTGACGCCGTACTCGTTCATCATCATCTCGGCATTGGCTTCCACAAACGCCCGAACCTGCTCCTGGGTAGGCTCCAGTTCGCCGTAGAGATAATCCAGATACTCCATGTTCTTGGCATACAGGCCCATGTAATCCACATAATCATCGATATCGCAGCCTGCGCCCATATCATCGGCCAGCAGCGCATTGACGCTTTCATAGCCATAGGTAGCGGCATTCTGTTCCATCTGCTGGGGCAGCTGCGCCAGATATTCGTCCACACTGGCGGGCATCTGGAAGCCCTGGGCCTGGGCGTGGATCAGCATAGCCTGGAACCGATGCCAGCTGCTCAGGGCCATGTCCAGGAAGTACTGCTCCCAGGTGGTGTTTTCATCCATCATCTGCTGGGATAGAGGCTGGGTGTAATCCAGGCCGAAGTAGCTCAGGTAGTAGCTGTAGTTTTCCAGGAAGCTGAACACCTGCATCCAGTAGTAGATCTGCAGCTGGCTGTTGGTCAGCGTCGCGCCGTTGCAGGTGGCCACCACCTGATCCATAGCCTTGATGACCTTGGCATCCTCTACGGTATAGACATCCTTGGCGTACAGGTCGTTGGCTCTGGGGGCAAATCCACCGTTGACACCGTACCAGATACCGGCACCCAGGCCCAGCAGCAGCGCCACACACAGCACGGCGGCGGTGACCTTCATCCAGGTTTTCTTCCGGGGGGCGGGTTCAGCAGTTTCTTCGGTTTCCTCGGTTTCTTCGGTTGCCTCGGTTACTTCCGCTGCCTCAGGTGCTTCGGTTTCTTCCGGGCACGGAGTTTCCTCTTGGCACAGCTGCTGCAGTTCCTCAGACGCGTCCTGTTCCTTGCCGCAGACAGGGCAGACAGTATTTTCCTCTTCCAGAGGTGCCTGACAGTATTTACAGTTCATAGTTTCCTCTTTTCTCCCTTTCCAGGGGTAAACTGCCGCTAGTGTATCACGATTTTTCCCAAAATGCAAGGTTTCCGGCGCATTGTTTACAAAGTCGCAAAATTCCTATGTTACCCTTGCAAAGAAACGAATAAAATGCTATTATTTATAGTTGAGATAGTATCCTTTGGAGGAATTCCTATGAACACCAAAACCAGTGTCATTTCCCAGGAGGCTCTGCAGCAGCAGTTTGCCTTCTGTCAAAAAATCGAAGCTTACTGGCATGATCGCGGCATCACCCCCACCGCCTATGTGGAGACCTACGGTTGCCAGCAGAACGAAGCAGATTCCGAGCAGCTGAGAGGCCTTCTCTCTCAGGCAGGCTACGCCATCCAGGGCGGTGCCGAAGGTGCCGATGTGGTGATTATGAACACCTGCGCCATTCGGGAACACGCGGAGCAGCGGGTATTCGGCAACTTAGGCGCCCTGACCCACACCAAGCGCCGTCACCCGGGGCAGAAGATCTTCCTGTGCGGCTGCATGGCCGGGCAGGATCATGTGGTGCAGCGGATCAAGCGCAGCTATCCCCATGTGGACGGCGTGTTCTCCACCCACCATCTGTGGCAGTTCCCGGAGCTGCTGCACCGGGTGCTGACCACCGGCAAACGCACCTACTTTGTGGAAGATGAGGCAGGCTCCATTGCCGAAGGTCTGCCCCAGCTCCGGGGCAATACCCTGAAGGCCTGGGTTTCCATCATGTACGGCTGCAACAATTTCTGCACCTACTGCATCGTGCCCTATGTCCGGGGCCGGGAGCGCAGCCGCCAACCGGAGGATATTCTGGCGGAATGCCGCAAGCTCATTGCTTCCGGCTGCAAAGATATCACATTGCTGGGTCAGAATGTCAACTCCTACGGCAAGGATCTGGGCTGCGGCGTGGACTTTGCGGATCTTCTGAAAGCCATCTCGGAAATCGAAGGTGAATTCCTGATCCGGTTTATGACCAGCCATCCCAGAGACGCTTCCAAAAAGCTCTTTGACACCATGGCCGCTTCTCCCAAAATCGCCAAGCAGCTGCATCTGCCTTTCCAGAGCGGTTCCAGCCGGGTGCTGAAGGCCATGAACCGCCACTATGACCGGGAAACCTATCTGGAAAAGGTGCATTACGCCAAGTCCGTCATGCCCGATCTGGTGCTGACTTCCGATGTGATCGTAGGCTTCCCCGGTGAGACGGAGGAAGAATTCGAAGAAACCCTGAGCCTGATCTCTCAGGTGCACTACGATTCCCTCTTTACCTTTATTTTCTCCCCCAGAGCCGGCACCCCTGCCGCTTCCATGGACGATCCCACCCCCAAGGAAGAGAAGAACCGCCGGTTCGATAAGCTTTGCGATCTGCAAAACACCATTTCCGAACGGATCCACCACAGTTATGTGGGCAAAACCATGCGCTGCCTGGTGGACGGCGTGGACAAGGACATGCTCACCGCCCGCACCGAAGGCGGCCGCCTGGTGCGCTTCCCCGGAGACCACAGTCTCATCGGCAGCTACCGGCTGCTGACCATTACCGGTGCCACCACCTGGAGCCTTACCGGTATCCAGGCAGAGAAAGAAGGATAACATGGCCGAAAAAAACCAGGAACTGACCCCCATGAAGCGGCAGTACAATGCGATAAAGGCACAGAATGCCGATTCCATTTTGTTCTTCCGGCTGGGTGACTTCTACGAGATGTTCGATGAAGACGCCCGGATCGCCGCCCGGGAACTGGATCTGACCCTCACCACCCGGGATCGCAACAAGCCCCAGGATCAGCAGACCCCCATGTGCGGCGTGCCCTATCACAGTGTGGACGCTTACATTGCCCGCCTGGTGAGTAAGGGCTACAAGGTAGCCATCTGCGAGCAGACGGAAGATCCCGCCACCGCCAAGGGTCTGGTGAGCCGGGATATCACCCGGATTGTCACCCCCGGCACCGTGACGGAAAGCTGCATGCTGGAAGAAAGCCGCAACAACTATATGGCCTGCCTGTACGGAGAAACCAAACGGCTGGGTCTGGCCTTTTGCGATGTTTCCACCGGTGCCTTTTTCGTAACCGTGTGCGCCGATGCCGCTGCCGCAGCTTCGGAATTGGGCCGGTTTGCCCCCTCGGAAGTGATGCGTCAGGGCAAGGCTTCCCAGGATTCTTCCATTGACAATGCGCTTTTCCACCATCTGCACTGCTGTGTAGACGAAGGGCTGCCCGCAGGCTTTACGGCGGAGCAGGCGGAAGCCGCTCTGGAAAGCCATTTTAACGCCACCCTGGCGCAGCTGGGCATTGCGGGTATCCCGGAAGCTGTCATGGCGGCAGGTGCGCTGCTGAAGCAGCTGCTGTTTGTGCAGAAGAACGATCTGGCCCATATCCGCCAGCTGCAGTATTACACCACGGGACTGTTTATGGAGCTGGATATCGATGCCCGGCGGAATCTGGAACTGACCCAGACCCTTCGGGGCAAAGAAAAGCGGGGAAGCCTGCTGTGGGTACTGGACAAGACCCACACCGCCATGGGCGGACGGCTTCTGCGCAGCTGGCTGGAAAAGCCCCTGCTGGACCCCATTGAAATTGACCGCCGCCACGGTGCTGTGGAAGAACTGGTAAATGATACCATCTGCCGGGGCGAACTGCAGGAAGCCCTGAAAGGCGTCACCGACCTGGAGCGGGTGATGACCCGGATTGTCACCGGCTCTGTCAATTGCCGGGATCTGCTGGGTCTGGCCAACGGCTTTCGGGCGCTGCCTTTGGTAAAAGCGCAGCTGGCCCAGCTGGAATCTCCCCTGCTGCGGCGATTGGAGCAGGCCATCGACCCTCTGGCAGACTGCGCCGACCTGATTGAAAATACCATTATAGAAAATCCCCCCATCACCGTGCGGGAAGGCGGCATCATCCGCCCCGGTGCCAACGAGGAAGCCGACCGGCTGCGGGATCTGATGAACGGCAGCAAGGACACCATTGTGGCCATTGAAGCCGCGGAAAAGGAAGCCACCGGTATCCGCACCCTGAAGGTCAGCTATAACCGGGTATTCGGCTATTATATTGAGGTATCCAAATCCTTTACGGAGCAGGTGCCTGCCCATTACATCCGCAAGCAGACATTAGCAAACTGCGAGCGCTATATCACCCCGGAGCTGAAAGAACTGGAAGAGCAGGTGCTCACCGCCAAGGAGCGGCTCACCGCCCTGGAATACCAGCTGTTTACGGCTCTGCGGGAGCATCTGGCGCAGCAGGCTGCCCGGGTGCAGGCCACTGCCGCTGCGGTTGCTGCGGCGGATGCCCTGTGCTCTCTGGCTTCTGTAGCGGTGCAGCGGGGCTACTGCCGCCCCCAGATGACCCTGGGCAGCGAGATCCGCATCACCGACGGCCGTCACCCGGTGGTGGAGCAGATGCTAAACGATTCCCTCTTTGTTCCCAATGACACCGATCTGGGTGCCAGCGACAATCAGGTGGCCATCATCACCGGCCCCAATATGGCCGGCAAATCCACCTACATGCGCCAGGTGGCGCTGATCGTGCTGATGGCCCAGATGGGCTCTTTCGTCCCTGCCCGCAGTGCCAGACTGGGTATCGTGGATCGGGTGTTTACCCGTATCGGCGCCAGCGATGACTTAGCTTCCGGCCAGTCTACCTTCATGGTGGAAATGGCGGAGGTGGCTTCCATTCTGAAGCACGCCACTGCCCGGAGCCTGCTGATTCTGGATGAGATTGGCCGTGGCACCTCCACCTATGATGGCATGTCCATCGCCAAGGCTGTGCTGGAGCATGTGGCCAATCCCCGCAAGCTGGGTGCCAAGACCCTCTTTGCCACCCACTATCATGAGCTTTCCACCATTGAGGCAGAGCTGCCCAATGTAAGAAACTACAATATTGCCGTGAAGAAGCGGGGCGAGCAGATGATCTTCCTGCGTAAGATCGTTCCCGGTGCCACCGATGACAGCTACGGCATCGAAGTTGCCAAGCTGGCAGGTCTGCCTGCTGCGGTCACCGCCCGGGCAAAGGAAATTCTGGCACAGCTGGAAGAGAAAAAGGGCGTAACCCATGCGTCCCCCGTTGCCGCTGCCCCTGACGATCAGGTGAGTATGCTGGATATGCGCGCCCAGCAGGTGTGCGCAGCCCTGGAAGCCATCAGCGTGGAGACACTGACTCCTATTGAAGCTATGAACGAGCTGTACCGGCTTAAGAAGATGTTATTATGAAACAATTACCCGTAACCCCAACCAAAAAAGAAATCATCTGCGCCACTACATATATGCTGCTGGAATTTCTGGTACTGCCCACCGTCATTTCCCTGCTGAACAGCCTGCTGCCCAATCCGCTGTCCACAGCCCGGCTGAATCTGGCGTTCTTCCTGCTGAACTATCTGGCTGTAGGCCTGATCCTGCGCAAATTCATCGGCAAAAGCCTGATAGACAGCAAGCCCGGCCTGCTGCTGGGCAGCGCGGCGCTGGGTATGCTGGCTTACTGGGCCATGAATCTGGCAGTGGGCAGCGTGATTCTGCTGATCAATCCGGAATTTGCCAATGTCAATGACGCAGCCATTGCAGACATGGCGCAATCCGATCTGCTTTTCAGCATTCTGGGTACCGTGGTGCTGGTGCCTCCCTGTGAAGAGCTGCTGTTCCGGGGTGTTGTGTTCGGCGGCATGTATAACCGCCGCCCCCTGATGGCCTATGTGCTTTCCACGGTGTGCTTCGGTGCCATCCATGTGATCGGCTATATCGGCCTGTTCTCCTGGGATATTCTGGCCCTTTGCTTTTTGCAGTATCTCCCCGCCGGTATCTGCCTGGCCTGGAGCTATGTCCGCAGCGGCAGCATTCTGGCACCCATTCTCATCCACACCCTGGTCAATGCCGTGGGCATTGCCTTCCTGAGGTGACTGTTATGCCAAAAATTGTTCAATTATCCCAGCATGTGGCCAATCTCATCGCCGCAGGCGAAGTGGTGGAGCGGCCTGCCAGCGTTGTGAAGGAGCTGCTGGAAAATGCCGTGGACGCCGGTGCCAGCCAGGTGACTGTGGAAATCCGCGATGGCGGTATGACCTTTCTCCGGGTTACAGACAACGGCTGCGGCATGCAGGCGGAAGATGCCCGCACCGCCTTTCTGCGCCACGCCACCTCCAAGCTGCGCAGCGCGGAAGACCTGGCAGCCATTGCCACCATGGGCTTCCGGGGCGAAGCATTGGCAGCTATTGCCTCCGTCAGCCGTATTGATCTGCTGACCAAGACCCCCGGTGCCATCGCAGGTACCAGCCTGCATCTGGAAGCGGGCAATATTACCGAGGAATCGGAAGCCGGCTGCCCCGACGGCACCACCATCATCGTAAGAGATCTTTTCTTCAACACCCCTGCCCGGATGAAGTTTATGAAGTCCGACACCTACGAGGGCAGCCGTGTGGCCGCTGCGGTACAGCAGCAGGCTCTGGCACACCCGGAAGTAGCCTTCAAGCTGATCCGGGACGGCAAGCAGGCCCTTTCCACCCCCGGTACCGGGGATCTGGGCGCGGCGGTGTACTGCGTTTACGGCAGAGAGTGCGCCAACATGGTAAAAGTGGAAAGCAAGTGGGAGAATTATACCCTCACCGGCTTTGTATCCAAGCCCACGGACGCCCGTCCCAGCCGGAATCTGCAGACCTTCTTTGTGAATAACCGGCCTGTGAAGTCCAAAATTCTCATTGCGGCCCTGGAGGAAGCCTACCGGAATCAGATCATGGTGGGCAAATTCCCCGCCTGTGTGCTGCACCTGTACCTGCCTGCCAATACGGTGGATGTGAATGTGCATCCTGCCAAGACGGAAGTAAAATTCCTGGCGGAGAAGGCCGTATTCGACTGTGTGCACTACGGGGTTCTGGGGGCCCTGAACAAGACCCCTGACCGGCCCCAGGTGCAGTTTAAGCCTGCCCCCGCGCCTACCCTGCCCCCGAAGCCCGCACCGATTGCCCCGCAGCAATCTTCCCCTAAACCCAAGGCTGATTTCTACCGCACCATGACTGCGGAGGAATTCAAGACCTTTTCTGCTGCCCTGACCGATGCACCCAAGCCCCGGCCGGAAGCCGCTGCCGCCACTGCTGCGAAAATCCAGCAGCGGCAGAGCCTGCCCCTATACTCCCCGGTAAAGCTTCCCACCGTTGCCCCCGTATCCAAGCCGGAACCTGCAGCGGAAGAACCGGAGCAGACCGTCCTGCCCATGCCGGAGGAAATTCCCTGGCATCTGGTGGGCGAACTGTACCGCAGCTATGTAATCGTGGAGCAGGGAGAGGAAGCCTTCCTCATTGACAAACACGCCGCCCATGAGCGGCTGCTCTTTGAAAAGCTGAAAGCCAATCAGGAGGCCATTACCGCCCAGAATCTGCTGGCCCCCATCCCTTGCCGCTTAAGCCCCGAAAGCTGCGCCGAGCTGCTGTCCAACCAGGGACTTCTGGAAGAGCTGGGATTTGAAATCGAAGAATTCGGCGATAATACGGTGCTGCTGCGGCAGATTCCCATGGATTTAAGCCCGGAGGATGCCGCCGATGCCCTGGAGACCATCGCCGCCGATCTGCTCAGCGGACGCCGGGAAAGCAAGGACGCCGTCCGGGACGAAGTGCTCCATACCGTAGCCTGCAAAGCCGCCATCAAAGCCGGCTGGCACAGCGACGAAAAGGAACTGCTGGCTCTTGTCAAGCAGGTGATGGAAAACGACGACCTGAAATACTGCCCCCACGGCAGACCCATCTGCATCAGCCTAAGCAAAAAACAGCTGGAAAAGCAATTCAAGCGTGCTTAAGCGCCTGATGTACCACAAGGGTACGGATTCTTCGACTCGCTACGCTCGCTCAGAATGACAGGAAAAAGCTGAACGCCTTGTTCTTTCTCTGTCGCCCTGAGCAAGCCGCAGGCGCGCCGAAGGGCCCGTCCTTTTCAGACACGGATTCTTCAACTACGCATCTTGCGATGCTTCGCTCAGAATGACAGAGAAATGGGGACAGACTGTTGCTTTTTTCTCACCCATTCGGAACGAAAGGCTCTCCCCTACATTCCATACCAGCCAGCGCGTCCCGGGTACAAGCCTTAAAATTCTCCCTGGTTCGATTTTCTGCCACGGGGGGAGATTCTCAAGAGGGGGGTGTATTTGGCGGCGCGAATTTCAGAAGCACTTCCAAGTTACCGCTGCAACGCCGACTCTAACGCCCCCTCTTGAGCCGACTTCTTTGGTTACTTTCTTGTTCGGAGACAAGAAAGTAACACGCCCACGCAGGGTTACGGATTCTTCGACTCGCTACGCTCGCTCAGAATGACAGAAAAAAGCTGAACGCCTTGTTCTTTCTCTGTCGCCCTGAGCAAGCCGCAGGCGCGCCGAAGGGCCCGTTCTCTCCCGGAAATGACTTTAATCTTTTGGAGATTTACCCATGAACAATCTCATTTGTATTGCCGGGCCTACGGCTTCCGGTAAGACTGCCCTTTCCATTGCCCTGGCAAAGGAGCTGGATGCGGAGATCGTGTCCTGCGATTCCATGCAGGTGTATCGCCGCATGGATATCGGCACCGCCAAGCCTACGGTGGAGGAACGGGCCGGAATTAAGCACTATATGCTGGATGTAGCCCAGCCGGAGGAGGATTTCTCCGTAAGTAAATACTGCGCCATGGCTGACCCCATTGTGGAGGATATTCTCGCCCGGGGCAAGACCGCCATCATCGTAGGCGGCACCGGCCTTTATATGGACAGTCTGGTAAGAGGCAACGCCTTTGCTCCCTACCCCTCCACAGGCCGCCGGGAAGAGCTGGAAGCCCTGGCGAAAGAAAAGGGCATCGAAGCCGTGGTGGAGATGCTCCGGGCCGTTGACCCGGAATCCGCCGCACGGCTGCATCCTTCCGATCAGAAGCGGATCATCCGTGCCATGGAGGTTTACCTGGAAACCGGCGAGACTATCACGGAGCACAATCGCCGTACCCAGGAAATTCCCGATAAATATTCCCCCATCTGGTTTGCCCTGGAGGATGAAGACCGGGCAGACCTGTATGATCGTATCGACCGCCGTGTGGATACCATGCTGGAGCTGGGACTTCTGGAGGAAATCCGGGAATTGCTGGCTTCCGGTGTTCCGGCCAAGGCCACTTCCATGCAGGCCATCGGCTATAAGGAATTCGTCCACGCCCTCACTGCCGGGGGCAGCGTGGAAGCCGCGGTAAAAGAAGTGCAGCAATCTTCCCGGCATTACGCCAAGCGGCAGCTGACCTGGTTCCGGCGCAACAAGGCCATCCACTGGCTGCGCAGAAGCGCCAGCCTGGGCACCGAAGAAATTCTTGCTGCCGCCCGACAGGTTCTGCACGAAACTGACAAGTGAAATCTGCTACCATATGTTCATCCCAACAGAAAGAAGGAATACATATGGCAGAACCCATCAATTTACAGGAAGCCATTCTGCGGGAAGTCCGCGCAGAGCGGACACCGGTTACACTGTTCCTGATGAACGGCTTCCAGCTCCGGGGCATCATCACAGGCTTTGACAGCTTCGTGGTGGTACTGGTGACAGAGGGCAAACAGCAGATGATCTACAAGCACGCCATCTCTACCCTTGCCCCTTTGAAGCCGCTGAAGGCCGCACAGAGTGCATAAGCAAGGGGCGACGGAATTTCCGCCGCCCCTTCTTAACATAGAAAGGATCTTGATCATGTCCATTGCTGAAAATGTAGCCGCTATCCAAGCAAATATTGCCGCCGCTGCCATTGCCGCAGGCCGGAATCCCAAGGAAATTCTCCTGTGCGCCGCCACCAAGATGAACGATGCCGATGCGGTGCGTCAGGCCATTGCCGCCGGTGTGGACTGTTGCGGCGAAAACCGGGTGCAGGAGCTTACCGCGAAACTTGACCAAGATGCCTACCGGGGCGCCCCGGTGCATTTCATCGGCAGGCTGCAGACCAACAAGGTCAAACAGGTGGTGGGCAAGGTGGACCTCATCCAGAGTGTGGACAGGCTGAAGCTTCTGGAAGCTGTCAATGCCGAAGCTGCCCGGCAGGGCATCATCCAGGATATTCTGCTGCAGATCAACATCGGCCGTGAGGAAAGTAAGGGCGGTTTCCTGACGGAGGAACTGCCGCTGCTGCTGCCTGATTTGGCAAAATATACGAATATTCGCGTCCAGGGTCTCATGGCTATCCCGCCAATTTGCCAGGATGCTACAAAAAATGATAAATTTTTTCAAGAAATATACCGGATTGGTGTTGACATAAGGGATAAAAAATACGATAATGTATGGGTCAATATACTGTCTATGGGTATGTCCGATGATTATGAGAGTGCCATCCGGTGCGGAAGCACCATGATCCGCGTTGGCACCGCTATTTTTGGCGCCCGTGACTATACCAAGACGCATCAACCGTGATGTGAACATACAGGAGGAAGTACTAATGAGTTTTTGGGATAATGTGAAGAAGTTCGCACAGCCCTACGCAGATGAAGATTACGACGATTACGACGACGAAGAAATGGACGAATTCGAAGAGGAAGAGGAAGTTGCACCCCGTCCCGCACGGCGCGCCCCCGCTTTCTCTGCCGCTCCCGAATCCGTTTCCGATTTCGGCGTTACCCCCAGCGCTCCCGCCGCTCCCGTGTCCGCTCCCAGCAGCGGCTTCAGCGGCCAGGTGCTGAATATGCACTCCGGCAAGCAGGAAGTTGTTCTGTTCCATGCCAAGGCCTTTGACGATGCTGCCAAGGCTGCCAACGAGCTGCGCAACAAGCGCGCCGTGATTCTGAACATGGAAAATGTAGACAAGGCCCTGACCCGCCGTGTGGTGGATTTCCTGTCCGGCTGCGTTTACGCCCTGGACGGCCAGGTGAAGAAGATCGCCCAGTCCACCTACCTGTTCTGCCCCCACAGCATGGACATCGTAGGCGACCTGGAAGCTCTGCAGGCAGAGGCCGAGAGCTACGTTTGATTTCCCCGAATTAAGGAAGGTAACACACTATGATTACACCGCAGCAGATCGATCAGATCTCTTTTAAGAAAGCCACCTTCGGCGGCTACGATATGGAGCAGGTGGACGAATTCCTGGAGCCCCTGACCGAGGACTATGTGACCCTTTACAAGGAAAACGCCCTGCTCAAGAGCAAGATGCGTGTCCTGGTGGGCAAGCTGGAGGAATACCGCAAGAACGAGGCTTCCATGAAGGATGCCATCGTCAACGCCCAGAAGACCTGCGACATGATGGTGAAGGAAGCCGAAGCCAAGTGCACCCAGATGCTCTCCGATGCCAACGCCGCAGCCGTGGCAGGCGCCAAGAACGCAGATACCCTCATCGCCGCTGAGAATGCCCGTGTGGAAGAGGCCCGGAAGGTTGCCACTGCCAAGATCGATGAGATCCAGGAGCAGATCCACGCCTGCATCCAGGCCCTGGACCGGATTAAGCTGGCCAACCGTCCCGCCAATCCCGGCGTGACCCCCTACAACTATGACAAGGCTGAGTCCGCTCCCAAGCAGGACAATACCGAGGCCATGGCCAATGAGATTGCCATGAACCTGGAAGCCCTGGTAGGCACCGCGGAAGAGCCCGCCCCCAATGTGGAGCCCATGCATCCTGTGTCCGACACTACCAGCAAGTTTGCCAACCTGCAGTTCGGCCGCAACTACGATCCCAACAACCGCTAAGGTTTCATATTCCCAACGCTACGACGAGGACGCGTGACTGCACGGAATCTTCAGAGAGCTGCCGGACGGTGCGAGGCAGCAGAGGAAGTGCAGACCATATCCCCTCCGAGCGGCGCACCGAACAAAGTAGGCTGCGCCGGGTGCGCCCGATACAGCGCGCAACGAGTGCTGCCCCAGGGCAGAACAAGAGTGGTACCGCAGAGGTATATTACGCCTTTGTCTCTTATCCCAAGAGGCAAAGGCGTTTTATTTTGCACATTCCCTGCGGCGGGAGCAAGCCCCCGCCCTACATTATAAAGCCCCGCCCTACATTATAACTACTATGGAGGTAACTTCCAATGGAATTTAAAAACACCATCATCACCCCCAAGACCGACTTCCCCATGAAGGCCGGTCTGCCTGCCCGGGAGCCCGGTATGCTGGCACGGTGGCAGGAGCAGGATCTTTACAACGCTATGCTGGAGAAGAACAAGGGGCTGCCCCCCTTCGTGCTGCACGACGGCCCTCCCTTCTCTAACGGCTACATCCACATGGGTCACGCCCTGAACAAGACCCTGAAGGATTTCATCGTCCGCAGCCACGCCATGATGGGCTTCTACACCCCCTATGTCCCCGGCTGGGATAACCACGGCCTGCCCATCGAGCGGGCCATCGAGACTTCCAAGAAGAAGCTGAACAAGGACA
>JAFSEW010000045.1 GCA_017435525.1 Oscillospiraceae bacterium
AGATGGTCAACTGCCATCTGGGCAACGGTTCCTCCATGTCCGCTGTGAAGGACGGCAAGTGCCAGGATACCACCATGGGCCTGACTCCTCTGGCAGGCGTTCCCATGGGCACCCGCTCCGGCGACATCGACGCCGCTGTGGTGCAGTTCCTGTGCAACAAGTACGGCTACAGCGTTGACGAGTGCCTGAACATCCTGAACAAGAAGTCCGGCATGCTGGCTATTTCCGGTATCTCCTCCGACTTCCGTGATCTGGAAGACGGCGCCAATAACGGCAATGAAGACTGCGCTCTGGCCCGCGAGAAGTTCGCTTACGAAGTTGCCAAGTATGTTGGCGCTTACGCTGCCGCTATGAACGGCATCGATGTTCTGACCTTCACCGCAGGTGTCGGCGAGAACGACCGCAACATCCGTGCTGCTGTCTGTGAGTACCTGGGCTTCATGGGCGTCAAGCTGGATCCCGAGCTGAACGCACAGCGCGGCGAGCACAAGATCTCCGCTGCCGACTCCAAGGTCGAAGTGTGGATCGTTCCCACCAACGAAGAGCTGATGATCGCTCAGGATACCGCTGAGCTGGTCAAGGGCTAATCAAAAGCGATTCAGAGCCGCCGCAGATTGCGGCGGCTCTTTCCTATTTGGCAAAGGAGTGAAAAGAAACATGATGACAACTGCCTCTGAGCGCTTTTTGCACTATGTGACCTTTGATACCAAGTCCGATGAGTTTTCTGAAACCTGTCCTTCTACCGAAAAGCAGAAGGTGTTCGGCGCTGCCCTGGTGGAGGAAATGAAGGAGCTGGGCATTCAGGATGCCCACATGGACGAAAACGGCTATATCTACGGCACTGTGCCCGGTGACCCCAAGCTCCCCACCATCGGCCTTATCGCCCACATGGATACTTCCCCCGATGCTTCCGGCGAGAATATTCAGGCCAAGACCGTGCTGTATACCGGCGAAGATATTTGCCTCAACGAAGAAAAGGATATCTGGCTGCGTAAGGCCGATTATCCGGCTCTTGCCAATCATGTGGGCAAGCACCTGATCGTCACCGACGGCACAACCCTGCTGGGCGCTGACGATAAGGCGGGCATTGCCGAAATTATGACTGCCGCGGAATTCCTGCTGAACGCCCGGATGAACCACGCCACCCTGAAGATCGGCTTTACTCCCGATGAAGAGATCGGCCGGGGCGCTGACCGGTTTGATGTGGCCAAGTTCGCTGCGGATTATGCCTACACCTGCGATGGCGGCCCCGTGGGTGAATTGGAATATGAGAATTTCAACGCCGCCGGTGCCCAGGTGGTATTTCACGGCCGGAACATCCATCCCGGCAGCGCCAAGGGTAAGATGATCAATTCTCAGCTGATTGCCATGGAGTTCCAGAGCCTGCTGCCGGTGCATCAGCGCCCGGAAGCTACTGCCCGCTATGAAGGCTTCATCCACCTGACCGATATGGCAGGCGAAGTGGAGAGAAGCACTCTGCGCTATATCATCCGGGATCACGACATGGCCAAATTCCAGGCCAAGAAAGCTGTGCTGGAAGCCGCTACGGAATTCATCAACCGCAAGTACGGCGAAGGCACCGTGGAGCTGACCATCCGGGACAGCTATTTCAACATGCGCGAAAAGATCGAGCCCTGTATGTATATCGTTGACCGGGCCAAGGCTGCCATGAAGAGCGTGGGTATGAGCGCGGTGGAGGTTCCCATCCGGGGCGGCACCGATGGCGCGCGGCTTTCCTACATGGGCCTGCCCTGCCCCAACCTCTGCACCGGCGGTGACAACTACCACGGACGATTCGAGTATATCCCTGTGGAGGATATGGATCTGTGCACCCGCATGCTGGTGGAAATTCTCACAACCGTATAAAAAAGAATCGGAGAGCCGGTGGCTCTCCGATTTTCTATCTTACAGATTCAACAGCACCACGGCACCGATGCCGAGGATAATGGTGAGAAGCTTCTTCTTATTGATATGTTCCCGGAACAGCAGGCAGGATGCCAGGCACGACAGCACGGAGCTGATGCCGTTGTAGACGGGGAAGAGCATGGAGCTGGGATATACGGCAGCCAGACGGATCAGCACGCTGTTGCAGCCGAATACGCAGGCGGCAGAAGCACCCAGCAGGCCGACCAACGCCCAGGAGGGCTGCAATGCAATGACAGAATCGGGCTTGCGGGCCTTGCAAAGAAGAACATATGCCAGGATGAGCAGCGCGCCAAAAAGGAAGCCGGCAGCCATAAAACTGTCACTGGAGCAGGGTTCCGGCAGCTTATTGAAAGCGCTGAGGATCACAGCACCGAAGCCGTTACCCAGGAAGCTGAGCAAAATCTGGAAATACCAGATGGGGCGGATCTCCCGCTTTTCACCCCGGTTTCCGGTGCCGGAAAGGATAAAGGTGGCAAGCAGCAAAGCAATGCCGATCACATGGGGTACAAGCAGCTGCTCTTTGAAAACGATGCAGCCCACCAGAATGGGAATCAGCACATTGCAGCTGTTGATGATGTTGGTAAGGGAAAAGGGGCCGTTTTGCATGGCTTCGGCATAGCCGATGCTGGATGCCCCCAGGCAAAGGCTGAAACCCAGTGCCAAACCCCAGGAAGCGGAGGATGCAGGCAGGGTAAAGCCGGAAAGCACCAGATAGACGATGCTGCCGATACCCATGGACAGCACCTGGTAGAACTGCATCTGCAGCGGATGCTTCTGAATATGAAGCTGAAATGTGCGGATAGAAAGACCGGAGACGGTGGCGATGACACCGCTGAGCAGCAGGAGCAGGAAATTCATAGAAAAACCTCCCGATTGGAAGAATCTTCCTACATTCTAGCCATGCCGTTTTGAAAAGTCAATAGCAAAAGAAATACCGCCGGAACGAAAGTTCCGGCGGCTTTGTCAGCAGAATTATTCGGCGAAATCGGCCTCTTCGGCAACGGCTTCTTCAGCCTTTTCTTCGACAGGGGCTTCTTCCACAGCGGCTTCTTCAGTAGCTTCTTCTTCAGCCTCTTCTTCAGCAGCGGGAGCTTCCTCCTGGGCAGCTTCGGAAACGATCTCAACCTTGCAGTTGCAGGGCAGGGAGGCCAGAACCTTCTTGCACCATGCGACGATCTGCTCGCCGTAGGTAGCAACAACATACACAGCGCCGGCAATGGCAGCCACAGTCACAAGAACATTGGCGATAAACTTAGTGGTCTTCATAAAATACCCTCCATTTATTTATATTTCTAAATTCAGTATAACCGTTTTTCGGGGGAAATGCAATAGGAAATATGGCTTTTTCAGCGGTCAGACATAGCCGTACATACCCCGGATGCTCACTTCGCCGGAAGCTACCGCCTCTTCATGCCCATCCGGAAACCGAACCAGCAGCGCGCCTTCGGTATCCACACCTACAGCTGTGCCGTGGCGCACCGTATCTCCCCGGACAATGGAGATTTCCTGGCCTACGGTAACGCAGTCCGCTTCGTAGCGGGAAATCCAGGTGCCGTCAAACAGGGTGTCAGCCATTTTCTGCAGCTGTGCAACCATGGCGGCAGCCAGTTTTGCAGGCGTCACAGGCTTGCCGGAAACCATGGAAAGGGAAGCCGCAATGCTGCGGATATCCTCAGGGAAATCATCAGGCTGCTGGCAGCAGTTGATACCGATGCCAACTACCGCGTAATCTGCGGTGCCGTCGCTTTTCAGGGAAAGCTCTGTGAGAATGCCCCCCAGCTTGCGTTTACCCCAGATCAGGTCGTTGGTCCATTTGATGCCGGGGCGAAAACCTGCCGCGGCTTCCACCGCATTGCACATGGCTACGCCTGCGGCGCAGGTCAGGTGCATCAGGTCTGTGGCCGGGCAGTTGGGCCGGAGAATCACGGAAAGGTAGATGCCCATGCCCTCCGGGGAATGAAAGCTGCGGCCCATGCGCCCTCTGCCGCCGGATTGATGGCCGGCGATCAGCACGGTGCCCTGGGGGGCACCCTGGGCTGCCAGAAGCTTGGCACGGGTATTGGTGGAATCAACGGTGGGGAAATATTGGATGCTGTGCTTCCAGGGAAACTCCACCGGAAGCTGATTCAGAATGGATGCAATCATTTAATCGATATCTTTCACAATTTCTTCCGGGGGCAGATCCAGAACTTCCGGATGGGCCATCAGACGCTTGTAGTACTTAAAGAAGGTGGCGTAGTAGAAGCCGTCCACGATACGCTCATCCAGAACGAACTTCACATCGATGTACTTCCTCTGCACCACGGTGCCATCCTCCTGAACCTCCAGAGCCTTGCGCTTGCAGCCGAAGGCACCGAAGCAGGGCAGGTTGCCAAAGTCATACAGATGGTGGTAGATGGGGGGAATGCCAAGGCTGCCCATGGAGGTGAAGAACAGACTGCCGTGGAAGGGGCTCAGCTCCGTCAGGAAGCCGGGCAGCAGACCGAAATAGTCCAGCAGCTTCAGCAGCCAGACCAGGAACTTCAGCACGACGCTGGGAACCAGATTCAGGGCCATGATCAGACTGTCCAGATTGGAATCCAGCTCCTGGGTGGCCTTGACGCTTTCCACAGCGGCGTTGAGCTTGTTGTAAACATCGATGGCAGTGTCTCTGGGGCTCAGATGCACCTTGATGGAGGTGTCGGGGGAATCCACGGTCATTTCCTTCTTAACGACCATGCAGTACTGGATGTCTTCGCCACGGGAATAGACCTTCTGGCCGGAGATGAAGCGGTTCAGCTGGGGATACTTGGCTACGCCCCGGACATAGGCGGCCAGCAGCACATGGGTGATGCCGAAATCCTTGTAGCCCTCCCGACGCTTCTGGCGGATGTAACGGTCAATGTGGGAGATTTCAAAGGATTCCTCAAACAGGTTGGAGCAGGTGTTGCGCTCCACCTGGAAATAGGCGGTGATCTGTGCCATGGGAGCCAGGGTGCGGATCTTGCGGCCGTCTGCCCGGTCGCCCCAGGTGGGATGATATTCTCCCAGAGGATGCATCCGGATAGCCAGCACCATCAGGATCAGGCCCAGCATCAGCAGCACATCGGGGAGAATCACAGAAGCAGCGGCCCAATCCTTAGCCAGCAATGCCTCCCGATGCAGGTACAGCAGGGCACCCAGGGGTGCCAGCTGCAGCAAAAACAGCCAGAACAGCTTGCTGCCTCTGCCGGCAGTAATATCGGTGTAGATAATGGCGTAGAACAGCAGGCATGCCCAGAACAGCATGATCACCAGCTTGCTGAAACCGAAGGTGGTAACGCAGAAAGCGAAATACACGGCGATCATCCACACGGGGATGGCGGTTTTGTAGAACATTTCCTTACCCCAGATCAGGGCAATGAGAATGTAAAGCACGGTGGCGGCCACAGGCAGCACCTGATAGGCCCAAACATTGACGCAGGGGATGCCGTTGATGCATTCCAGAACGATCCGGGCAACGGCGGAGAGCATCAGGAAAGCTGCCGCGATCCAGGTCATGGCGTGCTTCCGGCTGACAAACAGGCTGATTTTTCTTTCCATAGGGGACCTCCGTTTTCTTTCTTTTCAGGGGGTTACATCAGGGTGTCGCGAAGACCGGCGATAAAAGCGGGATCGGTGCCGCAGCAGCCGCCCAAAAGATTTGCGCCCATGGCCTTGCAGTCCCGGAGGATTGCCGTGAAATCCTCGGGAGTCATGGGGTAATGGGGCAGCTGATCGTCGCCGATTACCGGCACACCGGCGTTTGGCTTACATACCAGGGGGATCTTTACAAATCTGCGCAGCTTGCTCACCAGGGCAGGGGTGAAAGCGTCCGCAGCCACGCAGTTGAAGCCAACTGCCGCGGCACCTGCCTGCTCCAGCTCTTTCAGCACAGGGCCAACTTCTCTTCCGGAGAAGAAGCTGCCGTCGCTTTGCATGGTGAAGGTATACATGCAGCAGCTTGCCCCTTCCAGTTCCGCAGCTGTGAGAATGGCTTCCGCTTCCAGAGGATACATCAGCGTTTCCGCTGCCAGCAGATCCACGCCGCCGTCTATGAGACCTTTGATTTGGCGGCGGTAATTTTCCACCATCAAATCGAAGTTGGCGGGGTCAAAGCTGTCCAGATACACCGCCAGGGTGGTCAGGTCGCCGGCTACCAGAATGTCATCGCTGACGCTGCGGGTCAGGGCTGCCAGATGGGCGTTGACAGCTTCCGTCTGCCGATCCAGCCCCACCCGGGCCAAAGCGATGGGCTGCGCCTGAAAGGTGGGGGCGTAGAGAATCTTGCTGCCGGCTTCGGCATAACGCCGCTGAAGTGCCACAATAGCTTCCGGATGCGCCAGCACCCACTGCTCAGTGCAGCAGCCCCGGGGCATACCGGCTTTCATCAGATTGGAGCCGGTAGCACCGTCCAACAGCACAGGGCCTGCGGCGCACAATGTCTGAAATTGTGCCGATGTCAGCATAGCAAGGGCCTCCTTTGCAAAGATATTCTTCATTATACGATAAATTTTCACCCAATGCAACCATGGATTGACGGCACGGATAAAATTTGCTACAATACGGAAAAACCCAAACAAGGAGAGAATGATCATGAAAAAATCCCGCTTGAGAGCCTATGCCCGGCTGATCGTCCGCTGCGGCGTCAATGTGCAGAAGGGCCAGACCCTGCTGGTGTATGCCGGTCTGGATCAGCCTGAATTTGTGGAGCTGGTTGTGGACGAGGCTTATAAGGCCAAGGCCAAGGAAGTCATTGTGGAGTGGAGCTATCAGCCTCTGACCAAGCTGCACTACCGTCACCAGAACCTGAAGACCCTGGCAACCGTGGAGCAGTGGCAGAAGGCTCGCCTGCAGCACTACTGTGACATCGTTCCTGCCCGGCTGCACCTGACTTCCGCAGACCCCGATGGTCTGAAGGGTGTCAATGTGGCAAAAATGGCCAAGGCCCGTCAGATGAGCTATCCCATTGTCAAGTCTTATTCTGAGGAACTGGACGGCAAGCAGCAGTGGTGCATCGCCGCCGTTCCCGGCGCTGCCTGGGCAAAGAAGGTATTCCCCGGCCTGCGCGCCAGCGTAGCTATGGAAAAGCTGTGGGAAGCTATCCTGGATACTTCCCGTGTGGATGACGATCCTGTGAAGGCCTGGGAGGAGCACAATGCCGATCTGGCAAGACGCTGCGCCTACCTGAATGATCTGGGCATCGAATCCCTGCACTACACCGCCGACAACGGCACCGACCTGACTGTGGGCATGATCTCCGAGGCCGTGTTCTGCGGCGGCGGCGAGACCACCAAGGGCGGCATCTTCTTCAACCCCAACATCCCCACTGAGGAGTGCTTCATCTCCCCCATGAAGGGTAAGGCCGAGGGCATCGTGTATTCCACCAAGCCCCTGAGCTACCAGGGTCAGCTGATCGAGAATTTCTGGCTCCGGTTTGAAAACGGCAAGGCTGTGGAAGTGGGCGCTGAGAAGGGTCAGGCACAGCTGGAGCAGATGGTTGCTATGGACGAAGGCGCAGGCTATCTGGGCGAGTGCGCTCTGGTACCCCAGACCAGCCCCATCAATGAAAGCGGCCTGCTGTTCTACAACACCCTGTTTGATGAGAACGCCGTGTGCCACCTGGCTCTGGGCCGTGGCTTCAATGACACCATCCGGGACTACCACAACAAGACCAACGAGGAATGCAAGAATCTGGGCATCAACGATTCCATGATCCATGTGGACTTTATGATCGGCTGCGACAGCATGAACATCGATGCCGTCTGCGCTGACGGCAAGGTGGTTCCCATTTTCCGGGACGGCAACTGGGCATTCTGATATGGATCGGAATATTTTGCACAGCGGTGCGCTGTATGACCCCAATGACAGCACTGTCCAGGCAGAGCAGCTGCCCTGTCTGGACCGGTTGTTCCGGTTCAACCAGATTCCGCCTTCCCACATTGCCGAGCGTTTTGCCATGATGCGGCAGATGTTTGCGGAAGTGGGAGAAAACTGCTACATCGAGTCGCCCCTGCACAGCAACTGGGGCGGCCGCCATGTGCATTTCGGAAAAAACATCTACGCCAATTTCGGCCTGACCCTGGTGGATGACACCCATATCTATGTGGGTGACGGCACCATGTTCGGCCCCCATGTGACGCTGGCTACCGCGGGACACCCCATCGATCCCACCCTCCGGGGCAAGGGACTGCAGTACAATATGCCCGTCCGCATCGGCAGCAACTGCTGGCTGGGTGCCGGTGTGGTGGTGCTGCCCGGTGTGACCATCGGGGACAACACGGTGGTGGGTGCCGGAAGCGTGGTGACCAAGGATCTGCCTGCCAATGTGGTGGCGGTGGGCAATCCCTGCCGGGTTTTGCGGCCCGTGGGAGAACACGACCGGAAATTTTATTACAAAGAACGCCCCATTGATCCGAAGTTTTTTTAAAATAGCGAAAAAAATACTTGCATTCCAGAAATATCTATGCTACAATAGCCGGGCGATTAAAGATTGCTGGGGCAATTGCGCCCTTTTAGCTTAGAAGAAAGAGGTGAACGACATGAGAGAAGGCATCCATCCCAACTACGAACAGACTACGATTCGCTGTGCTTGTGGCAACACTTTTACCACCGGCTCCACCAAGAAGGACATCAGAGTTGAAATCTGCTCCAAGTGCCACCCTTTCTACACCGGCAAGCAGAAGCTGGTTGACACCGGTGGACGTGTTGATCGTTTCAACAAGAGATTCGGCCTGAAGTAAGAGTTAAGCCTGCGCTACGGTATCGTGGCGCAGGCTTTTTCTTTGTTTTGGTAGTTTTTTTCGGAGAATCTGCCAACCCAGCGTTGCAAGCACCCGATGATTCGTGGTATAATACTTTGATAAGAATCCCGGAGGAAGAACATGGAATCGAATTTTGAGAAAATAACCCCGGAGCGGGCGGTGCTGGTGGGCCTCAACGCCGATTGCTTCACCCAGGCACAGACCGCCACCGACGAGACTTTGGAAGAGCTGGAAGCCCTGCTGGAAACCGCAGGGGGCTTCTGCACTGCCAAGATTTTGCAGAACCGCCACACCCCGGATGCCCACAGCTTCATCGGCGAGGGCAAGGCCCAGGAAGTGCGGATGCTGCTGGAGGCTACGGAATCCACCATGGTGATTTTTGACAACGAGCTGTCCCCCGGCAATATCCGGGCTCTGGAAGAGATCATGGGCGTGCCGGTGCTGGACAGAAGCGCATTGATTCTGGATATTTTTGCCCAGCGAGCCAAGACCAAGGAAGGCAGATTGCAGGTGGAGCTGGCCCAGTATCAATACTTGCTGCCCCGGCTTTCCGGTATGGGCAAGAATCTGTCCCGTCAGGGCGGCGGTATCGGTACCCGTGGCCCCGGTGAAACCAAGCTGGAATCCGACCGGCGGCATATCCGGGAACGGATTACCCGGCTGAAGCAGGAACTGGAGCAGGTGCGCCAGGTTCGTGGCGTGCAGCGGGAGCGCCGGATGAAGAATTCCGTGCCGGTGGTGGCTATTGTGGGCTACACCAACGCGGGCAAATCCACATTGCTGAATAAGCTTACCGGTGCCGGCATCCCTGCCAACAACCGGCTGTTTGACACCCTGGACACCACTTCCCGGCAATTGACGGTATCTGATAACCTGGATGTGATCCTTTCTGATACTGTCGGCTTCATTGCCAAGCTCCCCCACCATCTGGTGGATGCATTCCGGGCCACCCTGGAAGAACTGGAATACGCGGATCTACTGCTGCATGTGATCGACGCAGCGGATCCTGACCGGGAAAACCATATCGAAGTGGTGGACCGGCTCATCGCGAAGCTGGCAAAGCCCGGCACCCCGGTGCTGCGCTGCTACAACAAGGCAGACCTGGTGGAGAAGACGGAAATTCCCGTGGGCAGCGATGTGGTGGCCATGTCCGCCGCTACCGGGCAGGGGATGGATACCCTGCTGCAATCTATCGAGAATGCCCTGGGACACAGCCGCCACCATGTGGTGCTGACCATTCCCTATGCCATGGGCGGCCTGGTGGAGACGCTCCACAGTAATGCCAAAGTCAACGCCGTGGACTATACCAGCGAGGGCATCGTGGTGGACGCGGTGCTGGATGAAATTCTCTACGGCAGAATGAAAAACTATGTAACAAAGGAGTGCTGACCCTTGGACGAGTATCTGGTGCCTACCGGCTTCGGCGAGGATGAATTTATCGAGAAAAAATCCCGTTTTATTGGCCGGGTGTGGCCTGTGGATACGGAAGAGGAAGCTCTGGAAAAGATCCAGCAGATGAAAAAGCAGCACTATGATGCTACCCACAACTGCTGGGCCTATGTGATTAAGGATGGCCCCATGCGCTTTTCCGATGACGGTGAACCCGGCGGCACCGCGGGCAATCCCATGATGCAGGTGCTGCAACGGGAAAATATCTATAATGTGGTGTGCGTGGTGACCCGGTACTTCGGCGGCATTCTGCTGGGTGCCGGTGGCCTGGTGCGGGCCTATACCAAGGGCACCAAAATTGCCATCGATGCCGCGGGCAAATCCATGAAGCGGGTATGGACGGTGCTGTATCTGCCCTGTCCCTACACCTATTATGAGCGGGTGAAGCTGGAAGTGGCTGCCTTTGGCGGCATTATCCGGGATACCCAGTTTGGCGCGGAAGTGGAGCTGGAGGTGCTGCTGGCGGAAGCCCAGACCCAGCCCTTCCTGACCCGGCTGACGGATATGACCGCAGCCACTGTGGAGGCCATGGAAATCGGCCAGGAATACCGGGCATTCCCGGTTTAAGAAAGGGAGCGAGGGTATGACTATTCGGGAGCAGATTGAATATCAGGAGCATCGCAGGCTGAACCCTTTGGCGGCATTTTCCGACCGCAGTGCCGGACGGCCTGTGCCTTACGAACCGGATGAAAACGATGTGCGCACCGCCTATCAGCGGGATTGCGACCGGATCGTCCATTGCAAGGCCTTCCGGCGGCTGATGCACAAGACCCAGGTGTTTCTGCGGCCGGAGGGTGACCACTACCGCACCCGCATGACCCACACCCTGGAAGTCAGCCGCATTGCCCGCACCATTACCCGGGCCTTAGGGTTAAATGAAGACCTGTCGGAAGCCATTGCCCTGGGCCATGACCTGGGGCACACGCCCTTTGGCCATGCGGGTGAAAGCGCCCTGTCTGATTGCCTGGGGGTAGAATTCTGCCACAATGAGCAGAGCCTGCGGGTGGTGGATGTGCTGGCCAACAACGGCGAAGGCCTGAACCTGACCCATGAGGTGCGGTTGGGCATTCTGGGCCATACGGGTCCGCATATTCCCAAGACTCTGGAAGGCCAGGTGGTCCGCTGGGCAGACCGCATCGCCTACATCAACCACGATATTGATGATGCCATCCGGGCAGGGGTTCTGACCAATGAAGATATCCCCCGCAGTATTTCCCATGTGCTGGGCGGGAATCACAGCCAGCGCATTGATACCCTGGTGTGTGATATTATCCTTACATCCCGGGAAGCCGGTGCCATTGTCTTTACCCCTGCGGTGGAAACTGCTCTGAATGATTTGCGCAGCTTTATGTTTGACCGGGTCTACCGCAATCCCACCGTCAAGGGCGAGGAGCGAAAGGCCAAGGATATGCTCAGGCGCATGTATGCCCATTATTATGCGCACCCGGAAGACCTTCCGGAGGATTTTCAGCCCCAGATGTCTTTTGACGGCCTGGAGCGCACCGTCTGCGACTATATTGCCGGCATGACGGATAAATACGCAGTGGACAAGTTTACGGAGATTTTCACCCCCACAGGGTGGAATATCCGGTAATTTTGTGATATAATAAACCGATTCACCGAAAGGAGGTACAGGTTATGGCATTTCCCCCCAGTTTTATTGATGAGCTGATTGCCCGCAATCCCATTGAGGATGTGGTGGGGCAGTATGTGACCCTCAAGCGCAGCGGCGCCAATATGTTCGGCCTGTGCCCCTTCCATGGGGAGAAGACGGCGTCCTTCTCCGTGGCTCCGGATAAGGGCATTTACTATTGCTTTGGCTGTCATAAGGGCGGCGGCGCCATCAACTTTATGATGGAGCTGGAAGGCCTCTCCTATCCCGATGCCGTGAGAGCCCTGGCCAAGCGGGCCGGCCTGGAAGTGCCGGAGGACGAGCAGTACCAGAGCCGTTACCGGCAGCAGGAGCGCCTGTGGGCACTGCACAAGGAAGCTGCCCGGTTCTTCCACAGCCAGCTGTACGCCCCGGTGGGCGCGGCGGCGCTGCAGTATGCCCTGGGCCGGGGCATGAATAAGTATATTCTCACCACCTTCGGCGTGGGCTACGCCCCGGACAGCTGGGACAGCCTGGTGAAAGCCATGAGCGCCAAGGGCTACACCAAGCAGGAGCTGATCGATTCCGGCCTGGTGACGGTTTCTCAGAAAAACGGCAACCTCTTTGACCGGTTCCGGGACCGGTTGATGTTCCCCATTATCGACACCCGGGGCAATGTGATCGCCTTCGGCGGCCGCACCGTGAAAAAGGATGCGGACACCGCCAAATATCTGAATTCCCCGGAAACCCTGATTTTTAATAAGCGAAAAAACCTATTTGGCCTGAATCTTGCCAAGAAGACCAAACAGAATTATCTGATTCTGGTGGAAGGCAACATCGATGTGGTTGCCCTGCACCAGTACGGCTTTGACAATGCCATTGCCTCTCTGGGCACCAGCCTGACGGAAGAGCAGGCGGTGCTCATGAGCCGCTACACCGAAAATGTGGTACTGATCTACGATGGTGACGAGGCCGGTCAGCGGGCCACCCGCCGGGCCATTCCCATGCTGGAAAAAGCCGGTATCGGCGTGAAGGTTCTGCAGCTGAAAGATGCCAAAGACCCGGATGAATACCTGAAGAAATTCGGCGCGGACAAGTTTAAACTGCTGCTGGAAGGCTCTTCCAACCGGGTGGAGTATCAGCTGAACTCCATTGCGAAGAAATATGATCTGAAGGAAGATGAGCAGCGGATCAAGTACATCCAGGAATCCGCGGAGCTGATCAGTACCCTGGGCAGCCCCGTGCAGCGGGAAATCTACGGTCACCGGGTGGCAGAAGCTGCTTCCATCAGCTACGATGCCATGAAAATGGAAGTGACCAAGGCCTTTAAGCGCCGGATGGTCCGGGAGCGCAAGCGCCAGGAGAAGATCGATCTGGCTCCTGCGCAGAATCTGCAGCCCAAGAGCCGCAGTATCCGTTACGATAATATGAAATCCGCCATGGCAGAGGAGTCGCTGCTGGCTATGGTGCTGAAAGAGCCTGCCCTGCTGGATCAGACCAAGGGCCTGACACCGGATGCCTTTTCCTGCCCCCTGCTGGGTAAGGTCTATGGGCAGCTGCTTAGCCGCTATCACAGCGGACTGGAGATTTCTCCGGCAGTGCTGGAAGATCTGAGCCATGAGGAAATGTCCCATGTGGTGGGCATTTCCCAGCGAAGCCAAGGCCCTGTGAATGAGAGTGCGCTGCTGGATTGTGTAAAGACTATCCTGGCAGAGCACCAGATTGCAGGCGTTTCTTCGGATGATGATATTCTGGCATGGCGAAACAAACTGAAAGAAAGCAAGGGAACCAAAGCATGATCTATCCTGCGGAAGAACTGAATACAGTGCTTCCCGGGGAAGACGATGTGAGCCAGTACCTGCGGGAGATCCGCCGTTACCCCCTGCTGACCCAGGCGCAGGAGCGGGATCTGGCCCGGCGCTGCGCCCTGGGAGATCAGGATGCCATCCGGCAGATGGTTACTTCCAATCTGCGTTTGGTGGTGTCGGTGGCCCGGGAATACGCGGGACGGGGCGTACCGCTGCTGGATCTGATCCAGGAGGGCAGTATCGGCCTGCTGGCTGCGGCGAAAAAGTTTGATTATACCCTGGATTACCGGTTTTCCACCTATGCCACCAAATGGATTCGGCAGGGTGTTACCCGGTATCTGATGCAGCAGGGCTCCCTGATCCGGGTGCCGCTGCATACATATGAAAAGATTCGCAAGGTGCAGAGCGTGGCTTCCCAGCTGCTGACAGAACTGGGCCGGGAACCTTCGGAAGAGGAAATTGCTGTCCGGTGTGAGATTCCAGTTGAGCGGGTACGGCAGCTGCAGCAGCTGAATCCGGAAACCTGCTCTCTGGATGCCCCGGTGGGGGTGGACGAGGAGGATTCCCTGGGCTTCCTGCTGGAAGATATTCAGGCGCCCCAGCCCCAGGAAAAGCTGATCCGTGAGGAACTGAGCCGGATTCTGGAAGACCTGCTGAGCATGCTCACAGAGCGGCAGCGTATGGTGCTGCGGCTTCACTTTGGCATGGAGGATGGACAGTGCCATTCTCTGGAACAGATCAGCATCCGCTTTGGGGTATCCAAGGAGCGGGTGCGGCAAATCGAGCGCCAGGCCATGGAACGGCTGCAAAAGCTGGGGGCAGGTCTGGGATTGGAGGATTTTCTGGAATGAACGATTGGTTTTCCTTTGAGCAAAGTCCCTGGGAAATGGCAGCGCAAAAGCTGCGCCGGGGAGATACCATGGATGCCGTCCGGCTGCTGACGCTGCTGGAAGGAGAGGAAGAGGACGCTGTGGAAGCGGCCTTCGAGACCCTGGCTTCTATGGGCATTGCTTTGGATATTTCCGGCCTGCCGGAGGATTTCGGCACCGGTGAGGCGGAAAAACGCCTGCGCCTGGAAAAGAAACTGGCCAGGGGCACTTTGCGGCCCACTGATTTTCCGGAGGGCGATCCTCTGGGCCTGTACCTGGAAGAAATGGCGGGCATCCCTGCCTTCGGCGATGCAGCGCTGCTGGCCGCAGAGGTAGCTGAAACAGGCGACCCGGATGCCCAGGGCAGACTGGTGAATCTGTCCCTGAGCCGGGTGGTGGAGCTGGCAGGGGAATACACCGGCAGGGGCGTGTTGCTGCTGGATCTGATCCAGGAGGGCAGCCTGGGCCTGTGGAGCGGCATCCTGGCCTATGATGGCGGGGATTTTACCCAGAAGCGGGACTGGTGGATTCGCCAGTATATGGCCCAGGCGGTAACCCTGCAGGCAAGAACCGCCGGTGTTGGCCGGAAGATGCGTGCCGCCCTGGAAGATTACCGGGCGACGGACAGAAAGCTGCTGACCCAGCTGGGCAGAAACCCCACCGTGGAGGAAATTGCCGTGGCTATGCAGATCTCTGCGGAGGATGCCCAGGTCTATGGGGAAATGCTCCGCACCGCCCAGACCCTGGCCAAGACCAATGCCCCGGAAAAAGAGCCGGAGGAAGAGGATCAGGCTGTGGAGGACACCGCCTACTTCCAGAGCCGTCAGCGGATCGCCGAGATGCTCAGCAACCTGACGGAGCAGGAAGCAAACGTGGTAAACCTGCGGTTCGGCCTGGAGGGTGGTCTGCCCTGCAGCCCGGAGGATACCGCGGCAAAACTGGGCATGACGGCCCGGGAAGTGGTGGCTATGGAGGCCGCTGCACTGGCGAAGCTGCGCCAGAGCACATAACAGGAGGAAACGATTATGGCGAAAACAGTTACCATTGCCATTGATGGCCCCGCCGGTGCCGGTAAGAGCACCATTGCCCGGAAACTGGCAGCAGAACTGGGCTATTACTATGTGGATACCGGTGCCATTTACCGCACCGTGGCGTATTTTCTGGATCTGCTGGGCATCAGCCCCAAGGATCTGGACGGCGTCAGCCGCTATATCGATGAGCTGACCGTGGAAATCGAATACGATGAAGCGGGCAAGCAGCACATGATCATGAACGGTATGGATGTCACCGATGAGATCCGTACCCCCGATATTTCTCAGAAGGCCAGCCTGGTTTCTGCCCACGCCGTGGTGCGGGACATGCTGCTGGACATGCAGCGTGACGTGGCCAAAAAGCACAATGTGATCATGGACGGCCGGGATATCGGCACCGTGGTGCTGCCCAGAGCCACCGTGAAGATCTTCCTTACAGCCTCTGCGGAAGTCCGGGCCCAGCGCCGGTGCGATGAAATGCTGGCAAAGGGCCAGAAGGCCAATTTGCAGCAGGTGCTGAAGGATATTCAGCAGCGTGACCATCAGGATATGACCCGCGCGGTTGCCCCCCTGAAGCAGGCAAAAGATGCGGTGAAGGTGGACACTTCCGATCTGGACATCGACGGCGTGGTGGCGGCTATCAAGACCATCATTGCCGGTAAGGTGAAAGCATGAGCATCCGGGTGGCCGAAAGCGCCGGCTTCTGCTTCGGCGTCAGCCGGGCGGTGGACATGGTGGAAAAGCAGGCGCAGCAGGGGAAAACCGTCTGCACCCTGGGCCCCATTATCCACAACCGCCATGCGGTGCAGCATTTTGAGGATATGGGCGTGCGGGTCATCGCTTCCCCGGAGGAAGCGCAGCCCGGCAGCACCGTGATCATCCGTTCCCACGGTGTCAGCCGCGATGTGTATCAGCGGCTGGAAGATCGGGGTGTGGAAATTGTGGATGCCACCTGCCCCTTTGTCAAGCGGATTCACGGCATTGTCAGCCGTGGGGAAACCGAAGGAAGGCTTCCTGTAATCATCGGCACCCGCTCCCACCCGGAGGTGGAGGGAATTGCCGGATGGTGCGCGGATTGCCGGATTTTCCAGAGCCCTGAGGAACTGCAAACCTGGGTCGAATCCGGGGAAATTTCCTCAGATTCGCCAATTTGCATGGTTTCACAGACGACTTCCACCGAATCTTTGTGGAAATTGTGTTGCGAAATCGCAAAAAAACAGTTTACTAACCTCAAAATTTTTGATACAATATGTAAAGCAACTGAATTTCGGCAAAGCGAAGCGGCGCAATTGAGTTCAATTTGTCAGGCCATGGTCGTTGTAGGTGACACCCACAGTTCCAACACAGGCCGTCTCGCCATGATTTGCCGGGAGCACTGCGATCGGGTAATGCTTGTGGATAATGCCACGGAGCTGGAGCCTGAATTCTTTCGCGGTGTGGCTGATGTTGGAATCACGGCAGGTGCGTCAACGCCTGCGTGGATTATAAAGGAGGTCAATAAGACTATGAGCGAAATTATTACTACTGATGCTGTGCAGGAGGAGAGCTTTGCTGAGCTCCTGGAGCAGTCCATCAAGACTTTGAATACAGGAGATAAGGTTCTTGGCACCGTTACCCACATCGGTAACACCGAAATCCAGGTTGACCTGGGCACCAAGCATGCCGGCTACATTCCTTATGACGAAGTCAGCGCAGATCCCTCTGTGAAGCCCGAAGACATCCTGCATGTTGGCGACGAGATCGAAGTGTTCGTCGTTCGCGTCAACGATCAGGAAGGCACCGTGCAGCTGAGCAAGAAGAAGCTGGACGGCATGAAGATTTGGGACGACATGGCAGCTTACGCTGAGGAGAAGACCACCGTTGAGGGCGTCATCACCGAAGAGAACAAGGGCGGCCTGGTTGCTACCGTCAAGGGCATCCGCGTCTTCATCCCCGCTTCCCAGTCCGGCATTGCCAAGGGCGGCGACATGACCGGCATGGTGGGCAAGACTGTCCAGCTGAAGGTCACTGAGGTCAACCGCGCTCGCCGCCGTGTCATCGGCTCCATCCGCGCTGTCACCTCTGAGGCTCGCAAGGCTGCTCAGGAGAAGCTGTGGGCAGAGATGCAGGAAGGCAACAAGTACCATGGCACCGTCAAGTCCCTGACTTCTTACGGCGCATTCGTGGACATCGGCGGCGTGGACGGCATGGTTCATGTTTCCGAGCTGAGCTGGAACCGCATCAAGAACCCCGCTGAGGTTGTGAAGGTTGGCGACGAGATCGATGTCTATGTCATCTCCTTCGACGCTGAGAAGCGCAAGATCTCCCTGGGCTACAAGACCGCTGAGATGAACCCCTGGAACCAGTTCATGACTAACTACAGCGTGGGCGATGTTGCCACCGCTAAGGTCGTGAAGCTGATGACCTTCGGCGCTTTCGCAGAGATCCTGCCCGGCGTTGACGGCCTGATCCACATTTCTCAGATCGCTGACAAGCGCATCGGCAAGCCTGAGGACGTGCTCTCTGAGGGCCAGGAAGTCCAGGTCAAGATCACCGATGTGGACGCTGAGCACAAGCGTATCTCCCTGTCCATCCGCGCTCTGCTGGAAGAGACTGCCGCTGAGGACGCTGAGTAATTTGCTTCCTACATACCGGAACCGACAAAATGTCGGTTCCGGTATTTTTTCTATGGCAGGCTCTTGAAAATTCTCACCGCGCCAGTGCAGGCCTTTTACTCCAACTCTGCACAGCAACAGACTCGAAATACACAAAGTATTCCTTCGCCTGTTGCTGCTTGATTTGAAGCAAAATTCGCTGCCCTGTCATCGGTGATAATTTTACAAGAACCTGCCTGTTTTCCAATTGGAAGATGGATATCCCTTGCACACGGCAGACAGTTGTGCTATGATGTAACAGGTAAAAAAGGCAAGTTGCGGCTTTATGCCTATAAAACAGGAGGAATTATTTATGGTCAAGCATATCGTTTTGTTCAATGTGAAAGAGGGCGAGGACAAGGATCAGGTGGCGAAGATCGCCGCTTCCGTGCTGGAACCCCTGGCCGGTAAGATCGAAGGCCTGAACCATGTGGAAGTGAAGAGAACTTACGCCGGTGCGGACATTGCTTTGTACTGCGAGCTGGAAAGCAAGGAAGCCATGGCTGCCTATGCGGTGCATCCCCTGCACGAAGAGGCCAAGGGCCACTTCTTCCCCATGCTGAGCAGCCGCGTGGCCGCTGACTACGAGATCTGAGGTGAAACCTATGGTGAAGCATATCGTTGTGTATACCCTGAAAGAGGGCGTTGACAAGGACGCTGCCGTGGCCCTCATCGCCTCCAAGCTGGAACCCCTGGTTGGCAAGATTCCCGGCCTGCGGCACATGGAAGTCCGCCGCTGCTACGCCGGTGTGGACTATGCCCTGTACTCCGAGTTTGACACCGCCGAGGATGTGAAGAACTATCGTGCCCATCCCCTGCACCAGGAGGCCAAGAGCCATTTCCATCATTTCCTGGCTACCCGGGTGTCTGCCGATTACGAGGTGTAAGCTATGATTGCCATTGTAACTGTTGTGGGTCAGGACCGTGTGGGTATCATTGCTGAGGTGTGCGTGAAGCTGGCCCAGTATCAGGTGAATGTACTGGATATTAACCAGACCGTGATGCAGGGGTATTTTACCATGATGATGGCGGTGGATGTGGAAAAATGCACCGTGCCTCTGGCGCAGCTGTGCCAGATCATGGATGCCCAGGGCCAGGAAATGGGTCTGTCCATCCGTGTCCAGCGGCAGGATATTTTCGAGGCCATGCACCGGATCTGAGGGAAACATTATGCTGAGTCAAAAAGATATTATCCAGACCCGGGATATGATCGACAAGCGCCACCTGGATATCCGCACCATTACCATGGGCATTTCCCTGCAGGACTGTGCCCATAGCGATGTGAAGGAGTGCGCCCGGCGCATTTACGATAAAATTACCCACCAGGCGGAAAACCTGGTGAAGGTGGGTCAGGACATCGAGTGGGAATTCGGTATTCCCATCGTCAATAAGCGCATCTCTGTCACGCCTATTGCGCTGGTGGGCGCTGCCTGTGAGACGGACTGCTATGTGCCCCTGGCTATTGCTATGGATGAAGCCGCCAAGACCTGCGGCGTCAACTTCATCGGCGGCTTTTCTGCCCTGGTGCAGAAGGGTATGACCAAGGCAGACCGGGTGCTGATCCAGTCGATCCCCGAAGCCCTGGCTGCTACGGAGCGGGTCTGCTCCAGTGTCAATGTGGGCTCTACCAGAGCCGGTATCAATATGGATGCCGTGGCTATGATGGGCCGTATTATCAAAGAAACAGCCCAGCGCACCGCTGAGAACGACGGCCTGGGCTGTGCCAAGCTGGTGGTGTTTGCCAATGCGGTGGAGGATAACCCCTTCATGGCCGGTGCCTTCCACGGCGTGGGCGAGCCGGAGTGCGTGCTGAATGTGGGCGTATCCGGCCCCGGCGTAGTGCATCATGCTCTGCAGAGCGTCAAGGGCCAGCCCTTTGATGTGGTGGCGGAGACCATTAAGAAAACCGCCTTCCGGATCACCCGTATGGGTCAGATCGTAGGTGTGGAAGCATCCAACCGGCTGGGCATTCCCTTCGGTATTGTGGATCTGAGCCTGGCGCCTACCCCCGCGGTGGGTGACAGTGTGGCCCGCATTCTGGAAGAAATGGGCCTGGAAACCTGCGGTACCCATGGCACCACTGCGGCGCTGGCGCTGCTGAATGACGCGGTGAAGAAGGGCGGCGTCATGGCCAGCAACCATGTGGGCGGCCTGTCCGGTGCGTTTATCCCGGTGTCCGAGGACGAGGGCATGATCGCTGCCGCGGAAAGCGGCGTGCTGAGCCTTTCCAAGCTGGAAGCCATGACCTGCGTCTGTTCTGTGGGTCTGGATATGATCGCTGTTCCCGGCGATACCTCTGCAGAGACCATTTCCGCCATCATCGCGGACGAAGCGGCCATCGGCATGGTCAATTCCAAAACTACCGCCGTGCGTATTATTCCCGCCCCCGGCAAGGTGGTGGGCGACCGGGTGGAGATGGGCGGTCTGCTGGGCAGCGCCCCGGTGATGCCGGTGTACGGTGCTTCCAGTGCCGAGTTCATTGCCCGTGGCGGCAGAATCCCCGCCCCGCTGCAAAGCCTGAAAAACTAATAAAAACGCTCCGGAATTCCGGAGCGTTTTTGCGCTTATACATTGGCCGGCAGGGTGCTGACCATGTCGGCCAGGTGCCGGTTGTAGCTGGAAACGACCTCAGTCAATTTGCCGTTTTCATAATGGATTTCCGTAACGGAGGCGTTGGAGACCCAGGGAATGTCCTTCATCCGGGAGAGATCGTTACCCCGGCAGAAGCATTCCATGCAGCGGATGGGGGTGGCGTGGGTGGCGAGGACTATGGTCTTGCCGGGATTGGCTTCGGCGATTTCCCGGACGGTTGCCAGTATGCGCTGCATCAGCTGCGCTACAGATTCGCCGCCGTCACAGGCGCTGTTGCCAATGTCCTTGCGCCACAATCCAGCAAAAGTTTCCGGGTATGTGGCTTCCAGATAGGTGAAGGGCTTGCCTTCCCACTCGCCTGCGAAAATTTCCCGCAGACCCTTATGGGGGCGCACAGGCAGGCCAAGCCGGTCAGCCACGGCTTTTCCGGTATAGAAGGCCCGCTGCAAATCGCTGGCGTATACCGCGTCTACGGTATAGGCGCTTGCGATATAATCGGCGGTGGCCGCGGCCTGGCGCAGACCCAGATCTGTCAGGGCTGCGTCGGTGTTGCCTGCAAAGGTGCGGGCCAGATTCGCTTCGCTCTGACCATGGCGGATAAAAAGAAGTTTTGTCATACGATTACCTCAAAATGATGCAGTGCGGCGGCAATGCCGTCCTCATCGTTGGTGGCGGTTATGTAGTCCGCGGCGGCTTTGGTTTCCTCCGATGCGTTGCCCATGGCCACGCCCATACCCGCAGCCCGGAGCATGGGAATGTCATTGGCGGCATCGCCGAAGGCAATGACTTCTTCTGCGGAAATGCCGATGGTGCGGCAAATGTCACGGATACCCTGGCCTTTGTTGATGACCTTGGGGATCACTTCCAGATAAAAGGGCGCGGTTTGCACCACGGTCAGATCATCCGGCAGAAAGGCGGCAATTTCTGATTGCACCCGGGGCAGCTGCTCCGGAAGCACCGACATGAGAATCTTGATGGGGGCAAAGGAAAGAAAATCTGCCAGATTGCCAACCTCGCTGCAAATCATATTGTTGTTGCGGCACTCGTAGTCCACCTTGTAGCCCTGCGCGTCTGCCACATAGAATTGCCTGCCGTCATCCAGAATGGGTGTCACCGGCAGCGTTTCCAGCTGCCGCAGTACCTGCTTCGTCTGGGCAATATCCATGGCGGTTTCGAAGAGGGCGGCGCCGGTGGCGGCATCTACAATCCGGCCGCCGTTGTAGGACATCAGAAGGCCGCCGAATTCCTGCAGGTGCAGAATGTCCCGTTCCTTAAAAAGCCCCGGAGAGGGCCGCGCAGAAGCCAGCGCCAGGCGAACCCCCTGCCGCTGCGCCTGCATCAGGGCAGAGCGGGTTCTTTCGGTAATGATCTTTTGACTGTTGTTTAATGTGCCGTCCAGATCCATGGCAATGAGCTTGTATTTCATAGGCATAGCTCCCAAATGTGATTTGGAATATTATACAGCAATTCTCGCCAAAAGAAAAGGAAGTTTTGCGGAAAAAGCGCAGCATCTGCTTTTTCGATCCTGCCGTTTGAAGCTTCCATTATGCGTTGTCCCCGGAACCGGATGCTTCACCTTCTTCCGGGATGGGATCTTCCAGCAGAATGTCCTCGCATGCTTGCTGCGCGTCAATCAAAAGCCGGATGGCTGTTTCCACGGCACCGGCAAGATGGTAATACATTTTGCGGTAGTCCACACCTTCTTCGTTTTGCGTACCGTTCATAGCTGTACCTGCTAAATATTATGGGTTCATTATGAACCCGTTTTCAACATCATAACACATAATGAACCTAAAATAAATACATAATAAGTTCGTTATGGGGTGAAAATGATGCCAAAGCATATCTCTGTGCGCATTGAAGAGGAACTGTTGGAAAAGCTCCACATAGTTTCTGACTATGAGGGGCGCTCTATCAACCGGCATATTCTGGTGCTGATTCGCAAAGATATTGAGCGTTACGAAAAGGAACACGGGAAAATCAAGGAATAAGCAGCTTCTGCGGAAACCTTGCGGCTACATCAAAAAAAGAGGGGCATTGCCCCTCTTTTTTGTTTGGTGAAATACAGGTCTTATCCATGCAGCGCCCCATGATCTACTGGGAAAACTCCAGGGCCTTGATGTAATCGATCACCGCTTTCAGGCTTTTGGACATCCATTTGTTCTTGTGATAGATCAGCTGCTTCCAGATTTCAATATTCATATCGCAAATATCCAAATAGCAAAGAGCCCCTGCATCAACCAACGGTTTTGTCACAAAATCCGGCAGGAAGGAAATCATATTGCTTTTGGTGAGAAGCGATGTGATCATATCCGTGCGGCCGATTTCCAGTACCGGCGTGATATCGATGGATAGTTTTGCCAGTTCCCGGTCCAATACACGGCGGTAGCCCTGACCGTATTCCGTCAGGATAAACGGCTCACCGGCAATATCCCGGATAGACAGCCCCGTTTGCCCTGCAAACTTCGAATGGGAATTGGTCACAAAGTGCACAGGAAGGCGCTCTTCTTTGGCAATGATATAATCTTTGTTATAAGAATGCCGGTCCAGGGTCATTACCAGATCGGCTTCGTTATGGTCAAGCATATCAAACATGACGGTGGTATCCGCTGTGGTAAACTTGACGGAAATGGAAGGATAGCGGGTGTGAAAATCGATGTAGTGCGCATTGACCATGTCCTCGCACAGAGAGTCCGGGGTTACGATATGAATATGCCCGGTAAGATGTGTTTCCCGGTTGGGCTTATCCCGGAATTCTTCTGTAAGAGCACGAATCTGATGGGCATAGTACACAAGCTCATGCCCACGCTCCGTAAGGGTAATGGTATGATTGATCCGCTCAAACAGAAGGCAGTCCAGATCTTCTTCCAGCTGCTTGATCTGGAAGGAAACGGTAGACTGGGAGTACCCCAGCTGCTCCGCGGCCTTTGTAAAGCTTCCCAGTTCTGCCACATGGATAAATGTAACCAAATTGCGCAACTGCATCGTATCGTTTCCTCCATCGAATTTATAGATGGCTATTATCAAAACCATCTGTTTGACTGATTATGAAACTGATTATATAATCGGAACCATCAAAACGCAAGACCCATTCCAATCGTTTTCGGGAGGGAAAGACAATGACAGTTCCACAGATTTACACGGTAGCGGCACTTTGCATCTATACTGCGCTTATGATTTTTATCGGCTGTATCAGCTATGGCAAGTCCAGGAATTTGGATAGCTTTCTGATCGGCGGAAGAAACATCGGTGCCTGGGCAACCGCGTTCGCCTATGGAACCACCTATTTCTCTGCTGTTGTGTTCGTCGGCTATGCAGGTCAGCATGGCTGGAATATCGGCATCGGCGCCATCTGGATCGGTGTGGGCAACGCTGTCCTGGGCTGCCTGTTATCCTGGCTGCTGTTTGCAAACCGCACCCGGAAAATGACCAAGAAGCTCAATGCCAGAACCATGCCGGACTACTTTGATAAGCGCTACAATTCCAAGGGTATGAAAATCCTGGCAGCCATCATCATCTTCGTATTTCTGGTTCCTTACTCCGCAGCGGTTTATAAGGGCCTGGGATCTTTGTTTGGGGCAGTGTTTCCCAATGTTCCCACCTGGGTCTGGATGATGGGCATCGCGGTTCTGACAGCGGTATACCTTGTGGCAGGCGGCTACATTGCCACATCCTACACGGATCTGGTTCAGGGTGTGATTATGATTGCGGGTGTGGTTATGCTGGTGGTCACAGTGCTGCGCCATGAGGCGGTGGGCGGCATCGGCGGCTTGATTGAGAATTTAAGCAGCTTCCAGCCCCTTCCCGGTGACCCCAATCCCGTTACCGGCAGCCAATTGACCAATATTTTCGGCGGTTCTTCTTTCCGCTTCCTCTGCTTTAATATTATGCTTACCAGCTTTGGTACCTGGGGCCTTCCGCAGATGATCGGCAAATTCTACGCGATCAAGGATACTGCCGCCATCAAGCGGGGCACGATTATTTCCACATTTTTCTGCGTGGTCATCGGCTGCGGTGCTTACCTGATCGGCTCCACTTCCAGATTGATCCTGGGCGGTCAGCTTCCCCAGGGCGGCATCGATGCGGTGATCCCCACGCTGCTGATGGAAGTGCTCAGCGGCGGAAAAATGGGCACGATTCTGCTTGCCATCATAATGGTTCTGCTGCTTTCTGCGTCCATGTCTACCCTGCAGTCCGTGGTTCTCACCTCGGCATCTGCCGTAGCCGTGGATCTGATCCCGCTGCTCAGAAAGAAGGGAATCAAGCCCGAGTCCCAAATGCTGCTGACCAGATTGTTCTGCCTGGCTTTTGTGGCCTGCTCCTTTATTTTCGCAACACAAAATATCCCCATCATCGTCAGCCTGATGTCTTTTTCCTGGGGTGTTGTTTCCGGCTGCTTCATTGGCCCTTACATCTGGGGTCTGTTCTCCCGGAAAATCACCAAGGCCGGTGCGTTTGCGGGTATTCTTTCCGGCCTGATTACTGTCGGCTGCGCTACTCTGGTGATCTCCCTGAAATCCGGCTTCGCTGCCGCTGCAGCCAAATCTCCGGAGATGGGCGTTGCGGCCATGGCAATTTCTGTGATAATCGTCCCTTTGGTCAGCGCATTTACCGGGAATACGGAATCTGAAAAGAAGCGCGTCAACGAAATCTTTGCGTGTTTCGGAAAATAATTGGATATACGCTGCGCAGCACCATTCCAGCCCGGAATGGTGCTGCTGATATGACGGCGCGGATTCGCCCATACAATCTATTTCTAAAGAATTTTAGATGGGACCGCCTCTGTTAAGCCTGCGTCAACCGTTTTTTCTCGTCTTCAACCAGCTTGCTGATCCAGGCAGCCTCGCCGGGTTTCAAGGATTCCTGGCCCACCACCGATTCGTCAGCAAAACTGTCAAATTGCAGTTGTTTGGTTTTCAGCAGTTCCAGCATGGCTTCGTCGATGGTATCATCCGCCAGCAGCCGGTATACCAGCACATCCCGGACTTGTCCCATACGGTATGCGCGGGCGATGGCTTGATTTTCAATGGAGGGTTTGATCTGCGGTTCGCAAAAAATAATCACACTGGCACTTTGGATATTGAGGCCTGTACCGCCAGCCTGTACCTGACTGACCAGTACCGCGCCGTCTTCTGCCTTGCCAAAGGCATCCACAATCTCCTGACGCCGTTGTGGGGAGATATCGCCGCTGATAGGTTCTGTGCAGCGCTCACCTAAAAGCTCTATGACTTTTTGAATGGTGGAGCGGAAGAAGGAGAAGACAATGACCTTTCTGCCCTGCTCCTTTGCCACATCGCACAGCTCCAACAGGCGTTGCGCCTTGGAGGAATTCTTCAAATTGTCCACCTGCCAGGACACCTGACGGATGGCCATAAAGTTGCCGGAGAGGACCGCATCCTTGTAATCCTGCTTTTCCTGAGGACCCAGGTCACACCACTGCTCTTTTTCGATCAAATCGGGCAGTTCCTGCAGAACACTTTCCCGGGTGCGGCGCAGATACACCGGCGCCAGCTGCAGCCGGAACTGGTCTGCTGTGGACAGGAATTTGACCTTTTCCAGCTCACTGGCAATTTGGGGCTGCAGGCAACTGACCAGAAAACACATCTCCTCCACCTTGTTCTCCAAAGGTGTGCCGGACATGAAGAGGACATACTCCGTCTGCTGCAACAGCTTCGCCAGCGCCTTGGTGCGCATGGCTTCGGGATTCTTCACATAGTGGGCCTCGTCGGTGACCACCATAGAGATCCTGAATTTTTCCGGGAGATTAAAGCGGCTGATGGATTCAAAGGTAGTCACTGCCACACCGCCGTTTTCCCTCCAATGCAGCAATGCTTCTTCGTCGTTGCCGTGGACCTTGGTGAGTGCCAGATCACTGAATTTTTGAATCTCACGGCACCAGTTGATCAGTACACTGGCAGGGCAGACCACCATAAAGTGACTTTTTCCTTCCGCTGCCAGAGCCACCATTGCGGCAATAGCCTGCACCGTCTTACCAAGACCCATTTCGTCACCCAGCAATGTTTTCTTCTGATGAACAATGTATTTTACGCCGAAGGTCTGATAGCTGCGCAGCGTCGCCTTCAGATGTGTAAGATCCAGAGGTTGCGCCTCGATTTCTGCCGCCAGCTCTGCCGGCAGACCGCTGGGAGTCTCCTGCTTTTCCCAGTCAAGTCCCAGGTTTTCCAGTTCGGTGTAGTAGGCAGGTGCATTATGCTTGTAGTCAGACCAATAGGTATCCGCACAGACACCCTCCATCTCCTCCCAGGCAACAAGGCCGCTGCCAAATTCTCCGTCCAGCCGTGCCTGTAGTGCCGCCACACCTTCCATGATCTGCTGCTTGGCTGCTTGGGATTTAAAGAGCCAGCCAAAACTGCCGGTAGCCTTTCTTGCCAGAGTCAGTTCCTGCTGCAATGGCTTGTGGTGCGTTTTATAAAGCGCCTTGGCTGCTTTCTGTAATGCCGGCGCATGAATGCGGATATAAAGGGCGCGAATCAGCATCTCATCCACCGGGTCGGGATTCTCAATCCGAATGCGGATACGGATGGTTTCCTTTGTGTTGTTCACAATGCCTTCGACGGTATCCTGGATCTTTCGCACAGACTGATCACCCAGACCGGGGATAGCATTTAGCTGCTGGAAGCTTTTTTGAGAAAGCTGCCAGATGTTTTCTATGCCGTTATCCCGTAAAAGGCCTACCCGGATGCCTTGCTTGCCCCGGTTAATATGCTCAACATCCATTTCCTCCAGGGCTTTACGAATGCGGTCATCATACAGCGCCTGCGCAGCCTGCTGGGCAACCCGCCGTTGCTCTCTTTCCGTTTTCCCTATAGCCAGCAGGCCGGCATCGATCCGGGTCGCCTCAGCAATCATATTCTTCACTTTAGCAGTTTCAGGCCGCAAAATTTTTTCCTTTGCCATAAACGCACCTACTTTCTTTTTGCATTTCACGACGGTCAAATATGTTCATATTTTATATGTTATCATATTATCACGCGAAATGCCACATCTGCAGTGTCTTTTTGATGGGCTGTTCACTATGTGTGTCCGCCCTCCTATACCAAAAAAAGAGAGGCTCTCGCCTCTCTTTTTTATTTGGTACGGGTGTTCATAACGGACTTAAATGGATTTTCTCAAATTGCTCTTCCAAAGAGCATTTAGGTATGGGGCTATAGCTTGACTTTCACATATTCCCCATCTGAGCTTTGCACTTCTGCCAATACCCATTCCGGATGTTTGCGCCGGTATTGGTTGAGTGCCTTGACGAACAGAACCGCCTGCTCTTTCGTGATGTCTATTCCGTA
>JAFSEW010000046.1 GCA_017435525.1 Oscillospiraceae bacterium
TATTTCTCCCACGGCGGCGGCGCTTTCTCCGGTAAGGACCCCATCAAGGTGGACCGCAGTGCCGCTTACATGGCCCGTTACATGGCCAAGAATCTGGTGGCTGCGGGCCTGGCCAAGCAGGTGCAGGTGCAGCTGGCCTACGCCATCGGCGTGGCAGAGCCTGTGTCTGTCCGGGTGGAAAGCTACGGCACCGGCCTGATTTCCGACGAGGCTATGACCGCCCTGCTGCGCAAAACCTGTGATATGACCCCCGGCGGCATTATCCGCAAGCTGGATCTGCGGCGTCCCATCTACACCGCCACCGCTGACCACGGTCACTTCGGTGCCGAAGTGCATCCCTGGGAGCGTACCGACCTGGCTGAGCAGCTGAAGAAGCTGGCAAATATCTAATAAAAAATGGCGGTGAAATTTCACCGCCATTTTTATATTTTCTTTGCAATCCGGAAAGAATGTGCTATCATATAACTATTAGTTATACGCAGGAGGAATCAATATGCTGGATTTTATCAGAATCGCCTGTGCCGTACCTGCGGTGAAGGTGGCCGATGTAAAAAAGAACGCCCAGGATATCTGCGCCTATATGGAAAAGGCAGATGCCCAAAACGCGGATGTGGTGCTGTTTCCGGAGCTGGCTCTGACGGGCTATACCTGCGCGGACCTGCTGTTCCAGGATGCCCTGTGGAAGGCCGTGAAGGCCGGCATCCAGGAAATCGCCGATTGTTCCGAACAGCATCCCCGGCTGACAGCGGTTGTGGGCCTGCCGGTTCGTATCGGCACCAAGCTGTATAATTGCGCCGCAGTATTCTCCGGCGGACAAGTAACCGGTATTGTACCCAAGACCCATCTGACGGCTTCCGAAAAGCGTTGGTTCGCTTCCGGTCAGGGCATGAACCAGTTGTATCTGGATCCGGATGATTTGGGCCTGACCCCCGGTGAGGAATTCTGGACAGTGCCCGTAGATCCCAAGATGCTCTTCACCCTGGGCTGCGAGACGGACATGGCCATTGAGATCTGCGAAGACCTGATGGTGCCCCAGCCCTGCAGCAGTGAACTGGCTATGCTGGGGGCGGAAGTGATTCTGAATCCTGCGGCTTCCCATTCTTTGGTGGGCAAGGCCGCCTACCGCCGGAATCTGGTGCAGAACCAGTCTGCCGCCTGCAGCTGCGTCTACGCCTTTGCTTCCGCCGGTTATACCGAATCCACCTCCGATCTGATCTTCTCCGGCCACAGCATTATGGCAGAAAACGGCCATATTCTGGCAGAGCAGGCCAACCTGCCTGCCACTGACTATATGCTGGTGCAGGATTTTGACCTGGGCCGCATCCGTGCCGACCGCAGCCGCAGCCAGAATTTCGGCAACGGGGAAGGTTTCAAGCCTTTCCGGATCGCCTGCTGCGAGGATGCCCTCCGATCTGACGGCAGCTTGTACCCCGTGCGGAAGCTCCCCTTCATTCCTTCCACCCAGGAAGCGCGGAAGGCGCGCTGTAAGGAAATCTTCCAGATGCAGGTCACCGGTCTGAAGCAGCGGCTGCAGACTATCCGCTCCAATGCCGTCATCGGCATTTCCGGCGGTCTGGATTCTACCCTGGCGCTGCTGGTGGCTGTGGAAGCCATGCGTCAGCTGGGAAGACCCGCCACCGATGTTTATGGCGTCACCATGCCCTGCTTCGGCACTTCTGACCGCACCTACAACAATTCCTGGGAACTGATGCGTACCCTGGGCATCAACGCCAAGGAAATCAGCATCAAGAACGCCGTGACCCTCCATTTCCAGGATATCGGCCACGATGTGAATGTGCATAACGGCACTTTCGAGAATTCTCAGGCGAGAGAGCGCACCCAGATCCTCATGGACTATGCCAGCGTGGTGGGTGGCATCGTGGTGGGCACCGGCGACCTCAGCGAGCTGGCTCTGGGTTGGTGCACCTACAATGGCGACCACATGAGCATGTACGGTGTCAACGGCACTGTGCCCAAGACCCTGATCCGCTGGATCATCGAAACCATGGCGGAGGAACCGGCTTTCACGGCATCCAAGGCAGTGCTGCAGGACATTCTGGATACCCCCATCAGCCCGGAACTGCTGCCCCCGGATGCCCAGGGCAAGATCAGCCAGCAGACGGAAGATCTGGTTGGCCCCTACGCCCTGCACGATTTCTATCTGTATCACATGCTGCGCTACGGCTTCGGCCCTGCCAAGATCTATGCCCTGGCATGCCGTGCCTTTGCCGGTGACTTTACCCCCGAAGTGATCAAAAAGTGGCTGCGAACCTTCTGCTGGCGGTTCTTCACCCAGCAGTTCAAGCGCAACTGTATGCCCGATGGGGTGAAAGTTGGCTCTGTGGGCCTCGGCCCCCGGGGTGATTGGCAGATGCCCAGCGACGCTGCCGGCCGCATCTGGCTGGAAGAAGTGGATACCTTATCATAACAGAGAAGGAGGTTCGCCGGAACCTCCTTCTTTCTATTATGGTAGAATGGGCTGCAGCTGCCTGCCTTCCAGGGCAGCCTCCAGCGCAGGCATCAGCTTTGTAAAGTCCGCAACCATGCTGGTGGGTTTGTTATAGGGATCATCCTGCCCGAAGGGAATAAAATAATAGTGCCGTCTTCCCAGAAGCTTGCCGATATTTTCCGCTGCCCCGGCTAGGGCGTCGTTGGTGGAAACACCGATGAGAATGGGTCTGCCGTTTCGCAGATGGCTCTTGGCCGCCATGGTCACCGGGGAATCCGCGATGCTGTGGGCCAGCTTTGCCAGAGTGTTCCCGGTGCAGGGGGCAATCACCAGGGCATCCAGCAGCTTCTTGGGGCCAATGGGTTCTGCCTGCGCAACGGTCAGAATGGGCGCGCAGCCGCAGATAGCTTCCGCCCGCTGCAAATGCTCCTGTGCGCTGCCGAATCGGGTATCCGTAGAAGCGGCAGCCTGTGAGAAAATGGGAATGACAGTGTGATGCTTTGCCAGCTCCTCCATGGCGGGAAACATCTGGCTGAAGGTGCAGTGTGAGCCGCATACGGCAAATCCAACGGTCATGGTTGCTCCTTTCTTTCCAGAAGACGGATAATGGTTTTGGCGATGAGAATACCGGAGGATTCCGGCGCATCCTTACCGGGCAGACCTCTTGCCCAGATCTTGTGACTGCCGCCGATCCCCTCCGCCGAAGCCAGATCGATCCGCAGGCAGCCCTGCCGACAGAGCTCCACCTGGTTTTCAGAAAGCACCGGTGCAGGTACTGTGTTGAAAATCAGACGGTAATCGTTCAATGTGTCATCCAGATTTGTGATAGCTTCCGCCCGGTAGCCCAGGGCGCAGGCCATAGCCCGGTCCGCTTCCCGGCGGGCGGCTACGGTCACATCTGCCTCCAGCGCCCACAGCAGCGCCGCCAGACATTTGGCGATCCGGCCCCAGCCGATAATCAGAACCCGGCAGCCCCGAAGCATCACCGGCAGCTCCATCATAGCCAGCCGCAAAGCGCAGTAGGCGGTGATGGCGGCGTTCCGGGCAAGATAAGTGGGGTCGCGCAGCAGATCCATCAGCTTGTAGCCCGGAAAGTCATCAGGATTCAGGTTGCCGCCCACAATGGTAATGCCCCGGGGCAGCTGCGAAAGCAGGGCCTGCACATCGCATCCCGGCTGAGAGCTGGGCACCGGCAGCAGCAAATGGGTCACACTGGCGCAGGGGTGATCCACTACCCCATAACCCTTCGTTTTCAGCGTTTCCCCCACGGAGCGCAGGACGGCACCCTGATTGGCGGGAAAGAATATGTATTTTGCCATGATCATCACCCTTTCGCCCCAGAATATGCCCATGGAGCCGGGCTGGTGCTTGATTTTTTATAACCTTTCTGTATAATAATAGTAAGAGGTGATATCAATGCAGAGACTTGGTTTTATTCATGATATGATGGATGTGAAGGTGCTGATCCTCTTTGTGGCAGCCCGCTCCGGCTATCCCATGACCTGCCAGGAGATTTATGAGCTTTGTTATCAGGATGATTGCCTGAGTTATTTTGATGTGTGTACCGCCATTCCCGAAATGGTGAAGTCCGGCCACCTGAAGGCGTTGGATGAAGACCGCTATGAAATTACGGAAAAAGGCAAAAACGACGGCGCTTTGACGGAGGACTCCATCGCCTTCACCGTCAAGCAGCGTGCGGAGAACGCTGTGGCCCGGTTCAACCGGCAGCTGCGCAGAAGCAGCTTCGTGAAGACCCAGGTGATCCCCAGGGACACCGGCGATTTCTCTGTAATCATGTCTTTGGATGATGAAGTGGGCAACCTGATGACCCTGGAGCTGGTAGCCCCGGACCAGCGGCAGGCTGTGCGCCTGAGCCGCCTGTTTGAAAAGAAGGCCGAAGCAGTCTACAGCCTTACCATGGCGGAACTTCTGGATGAAGAGGATGATTTGGAAGACTGACACCCCTTGTCGTTCCCACAAAATCGTGGTATAGTATAGATACACCGGGAAACCTGTGAAAACGAAAGGAGCTGCCGCATATGAAATTTCAGTACAGTGAGAAGAAAGTCAAATTACCCGCCAATGTCCATGCTTATGCTGAGAAGAAGGTAATGAAGCTGGCACGGTACTTTGAGGAGGATGCGGAGGCACTTGTAGTCTTTTCTGTGGAAAAGAACCGGAATAAGGTGGAACTGACCGTCCACGGTGCAGGCACCTGGTTCCGGGCCAGCGAAAGCACATCCGATATGTTTGCGTCTATTGATGCTGCAGTGGGTACCATCGAAGGCCAGATCCGGAAGAACAAGACCCGTCTTGCACGGCGCCTGCGTCAGGATGCTTTCACCCGTACCGTAGAAGAGACTTCTTTTGCAGCCGAAGAGCCTGAAGAAGATCTGAGTATTGTCCGTATCAAGAAGTTCTATATGAAACCCATGACCCGTGAGGAAGCCGTATTGCAGATGAATCTGCTGGAGCACAACTTCTTTGCCTTCCGCGACCAGGATAACGGCGGAAGCTTTGCGGTGGTCTATCGCAGAAATGACGGCGGCTACGGCCTCATCGACGATACGGAATGATTTGTGCTGAATACCGGCACCGGCATCCTGACGGATGCCGGTGCTTTTTTGCGGCTTCCATTTTTTCACGGGATGTGCTATGATAATTGATACTGACCCCTCGGAGGTGATATTGATGAAAGATAAAAAACAGGCGAAGCAGGTGTGCGCAAAAAAGCATGCTTCCCTTGGCCGGGTAATCCGGCTGATTTGCCTTCATACAGTTGTTACGCTGCTTCTGGTGGCGCTTCTGGCGTTTTGCGGTGTTGTAATGGTCTGCAACATGATTTTTAACGGCCCTTCTACAACCGCCCGGGATGTGCTGACCATGTCTATGCTGGAATCCAGCGGCATGAAATGGTGTCCCGCTGTTTTTATCGGGGAAGATACTGTGGCGCAGATCCAGCAGAATGTCTCCACAAAACTGCCTGAGGAGATTTCCTCTGCAGCCAATATTGTGATCCAAACGGACAACGCCCTTACGGATGCGGAAGCGGAATGGGCTGCGTACCCGGACGGCATCCGCATTGAGCGGCTGCGGGGCGAATCATATACTGCGCATGTTATGATCGTCCGGGACCCCAGCAGGGTTTACCTGACGACTTCTAATCCCACCTTTTCCCTGGGCACGGAGAGTAAACGCATCGATGAAGTGATTCAGCGGGAAAAGGCCGCGGCGGCGATCAATGGCGGCGCTTTCAACGATGACGGAACCGGCGGCGACTATGTGGGAAGACTCCCTGTGGGCATCACCGTATCCCGCGGAGAAATTGTCTGGGACGATGACCGGTACTGCGATGGGTTTGCCGGATTCAATGAAGATAATGCCCTTGTTGTAGCTACAAAGATCGATGCGGAGCAGGTGGAAGCGCTGAATATTCGCGACGGCTGCTGCTTTGGCCCCGTCCTGATTATGAACGGCCTGGTGAATGAAGAAGCCTATAATGCCAATTCCGGCTATAATCCCAGAACATGCATTGGTCAGCGGGCAGACGGTGCGGTCATTCTTTTGTGCATCGATGGCAGACAAGCCAACAGCCTGGGCGGCACCTATGCCGATGCCATTGATATTATGGTGGAATACGGCGCAGTCAATGCCTGCAATCTGGACGGCGGATCTTCTGCGGTTATGTATTATCGGGATATGCAGGGCCGCTACGGAGAGCCTGGCGCGCTGCAAATGATCAACAACTACTCTCTGCTGCAGGAACAGGCGCGGGAGATGCCCACCTTCTTTATGGTGGCGGGTATGAATGAGGAGTAGAATCCATATGGAGAAGATAAAGAAAAGACGCGGACACAACGGAACGCTCATCGCGCTCAGCTTGTATGCACTGCTGATCGTTGTGTTTCTGGTGGCCATGAGCTTTGTCCTGCGTTATTTGGATGGTTGGCTGACGGACTATGAGGCTGCCCAGCCGAAAGTCAAGAGCCAGCAGGTGTTTGAGGAACTGTTTGCCCAGCCGGACTGGGAAAAGCTGTATGCTATGGCGGGCCTGGAAGACACAGCGTATGAAACCGCCAGCCACTACGCTGCGTACATGGCGCAGAAAACCCGGGGCGGAGAGCTGCGCTACTATGAAACCTCCGCGGGCCTTTCCGGTGACTACAAGTATATTGTCAGAATGTATGATGAGAAACTGGCGGAGTTTACGCTGACTGCGCAGGAGCATGACGCAGCGGAAATTCCCGAATGGGAGCTGGGCGCAGTTACGCTGTTCCCTGCCTATGAAGAGAATGTCGCGGTTTGCACGGAAGTGGGAAGAACCGTCTGCGTCAACGGAGTCCCCTTGGGAGAAGACCATGTGATCCGCACTGCCCACACCATAGCGGAGGACTATATTCCGCCGCATCTGCAGGGGCATCGGAGAATCTGGGTGTATGAAGAAGGCTTTATGGTTCCGCCTCAGGTCACGGCTGCGGATTCTCAGGGGCAGCCGGTGGAACTGATTTATGACGCAGCTTCCAATATGTATGTGGAAGCTTTTGAAGAGCAGGTCATTCCCCAGACCGAGCGAGACTGGGTACTGGAGGCGGCGACAATCTACTGCCGCTACATGATCGGTGATATTGGCCATTATGATATGCGTGCCTATGTAGATGATGACGAGCCGATTTTTAATAAGATTACCAAAGGCAGTAAGTGGATGCAGTATTACACTGCGTTCCGGTTCGATGAGCCGGTGTTCAGTAAGTACCACAGCTACAGCGATTCCCTGTATTCTGTAAGGCTGACGAGAAGCCTTTACCTGACCCGTGTGGATGGGACAGAAAAGGAATACCCGCTGGATTCTACTTTCCTGGTGCATAAGCGGGAGGATGGCAGCTGGCGCGTGTTGGACATCATCAACAAGGACTTCCAGGAACTGGTGACGCAGGTGCGGTTGACCTATATCCAGGACGGGCAGGTTCTGCAGACAGTTATGGCAGAATCCAAGACAATGGCGCTGACACCGCCCGCGGTGACGGTGCCGGAGGGCAAGATCTTTACCGGCTGGTATGTGCAGCAAAAGGATGAGAAGGGGAATGTCACATATTCCCTTGCCTTCGCACCGGATGCGGATGGGAATGTCCGTCTGGCATCCGAGCTGGGTGACGAACCCATGACCCTATACGCACTGTTTGAAAAGCAATAATCCGCCAAACAGGAGCCTCGCAAGAGGCTCCTGAAATTTTTGCAAAAAACTGAAAAAAGCGCTTGACAAAAGAGGGAGTATCTGGTAATATACTCAGGCGCTCAGCGAGAGGGGCGCGAAACGGAACACAGCCGAGAAAAAAGTTGAAAAAACTTGAAAAAAGTTCTTGACAAACTGAATCGGA
>JAFSEW010000047.1 GCA_017435525.1 Oscillospiraceae bacterium
ACGCCGCCGGCGCGTCGAAGAATCCGTAACCCTTTTGGGGAAGTCGGCGGACGGCCAATGCTCGCCCCTACGCTGCGGGGTGCGGATCTTTCGGCACGCCGAAAAAAATCCCCCGGAGAATCTCCGGGGGATTACTTGTCGGATCAGTCAGCGACGTAGGGCAGCAGAGCGATCTGGCGGGCACGCTTGATAGCGCCGGTCAGGTCACGCTGGTGAGCTGCGCAGGTGCCGGTGGTACGGCGGGGCAGAATCTTGCCGCGCTCGGACAGGAAACGGCGGAGCTTTGCAGTATCCTTGTAATCGATGCTGGTCACCTTGTCAACGCAGAAAGTACAGACCTTCTTGCGCTTGCGGGGACGCATACGCTGTTCGTTAGCCATGGGGATTACCTCCTTCGTAAGTTTGTGAGAAAAGTTCAATTAGAAGGGCAGCTGTGCATCGTCATCGTCCAGCATCGCGAAATCGGAAGCCGGAGCGGTGGGTGCGCTGTAACCGCCGTAGGCAGGTGCGGCAGGAGCAGCGGGAGCGCTGCCATAGTTGCCGTAGTTGCCGTAGGAATTGCCGGAGTAGCTGCTGCCACTCTGGTCATCCCGCTTGCTGTCGCCGAAGTAGACATTGTCTGCCACGACTTCTGCAGTGCGGCGCTTGTTGCCGTCCTTATCGGTCCAGCTGCGGATCTGCAGCCGGCCGGACACCACCGCCATGCGGCCCTTGGTGAAATACTTGGAGACGAATTCTCCAGTCTGACGCCAGGCGACACAGTCGATGAAGTCGGTTTCCCGTTCGCCGCCATCCTTGGGGGAATAGTCGCGATCGACAGCCAGAGAGAAGCTGGCTACGGCGATGCCGCTGCCGGTACGGCGCAGCTCGGGATCACGGGTCAGGCGACCCATGATGGTGATGTGGTTGAGCATAGGGAATCCTCCCTTACTCTGCCACGACAGTGGTCAGGCAGCGCATGACGCCTTCGGTGATCTTCATAACGCGAGCCAGCTCTGCGGGGAACTCGGGCTTGCTTTCGAAGTTCATCAGGACGTAGTAGCCTTCAGCCAGGTCGTTGATGGGGTATGCCAGACGACGCTTGCCCCACTCATCAACGTTGGACACGGTACCCTCCGCCTCCACCATTGCCTTGAACTTTTCCACAAGTGCGGCGATGCCCTCCTCGCCCTGAGCGGGGTCGATGATGTAGAGCACCTCGTACTTACCGGTGATCTTAGCCATGTTGTTTGCACCTCCTTTTGGACGTTAGGCTTCCGGTCGCGCCGGAAGCAAGGATATGCCTGCACACGCAGGCTCAAATATTATATATGTGTCTGCAAAAAATGTCAAGTCAAAATTACAAAAAAGTTTCAGAAAATAATAATTTTTCCACAGAGAGACCGCGGATTGACAAGCCGGAAAGTTGTGGTATCATGGGCTTAGAATTTCTGTGACAGCAGGAGGAAAGAAATATGAGCGTTGTTCTGATTCTGGTGGACGGCATGCGGCCGGATTCGTTTCAGGATCTGGAAAAAGCACGGGAAATTGCCAAGCGGGGCGCCAGCACCATGACGGCCACTACCGTGATGCCCTCTATCACCCTGCCCTGCCACATGTCGCTGTTCCACAGCGTGGATCCCAGCCGCCACGGCACCACCACCAATGTCTATGCCCCTCAGGTGCGGCCCATAAACGGCCTGTTTGATGTGCTGTCCGGGGCTAAGAAGCAGTGCGCCATGTATTACACCTGGCAGGAGCTGCGGGATCTGATGCGGCCCGGCAGCCTGGCGGTCTCCTCGTTCCGCCGGGGAAAGACCGTGGGCTATGAGAAGGCCAGCCGACTGGTTGCCCAGGAAGTGATTCGGGATATGAACGATCCGGCGTATCAGATTTCCTTCGCCTTTGCCTATTTAGGCCATCCTGATGAAGCTGGCCATGACTATGGCTGGATGAGCCCGGAGTATCTGTCTGCTGTGAAGACTGCCTGGGAGGATATTGACAATATTCTCAGAAACTTGCCCCAGGACTGCACCGTGATCATCACCGCCGACCACGGCGGCCACGACCGGACCCACGGGCATGATATCCCGGAGGATATGATCATTCCCATGATCGCCATCGGCCCGGATTTTACCCCGGGCAGCAGCCTGGATGGGGCAAATATTAAGGATATTGCCCCTACCGTTGCCAAGCTTCTGGGTGTGGAACCGGATGAAGATTGGGAAGGCAAGAGCCTGATATAAAAAGAATACTAGAAGGCCCCCATCCTCGGATGGGGGCCTTCTTGATAGGTACGGATTGCCACGGGCCGTTGGCCCTCGCAATGACAGAGGAAGAACAAAAAGCCCTCCCGAAATGGGGCGGTGACTTAAGAAAACATTGAAGCAAAAGACGGTGTAGCTTGACGGCTATGCCGTCTTTTGCTGTTTTTCGGTTGTATTGTGGGCTTCTTCCATAGCCCGTGTAAAGTCAAATGCACCGATGAAGTTATAGACAATGGTAATTTCCCTCGTCTTGGATTTCTTGTCTGCGTGGGACACTTCGATGCGGTCAATAAATTCTCGGAGAACTGCCGCGTCAAGCTCCTGCATATCC
>JAFSEW010000048.1 GCA_017435525.1 Oscillospiraceae bacterium
CCAGTATCCCAAGTGGACCTGCGGCGGTGAATTGTACATCGAGGACTACGGCAGCGACGGTGTGAACTTCTCCGCCTCCTTTAACGGCAATACCGGTGCTGCCCACCGTGCTGTGGAGCAGTACCGCCAGATTTTGCAGCAGAACGGATTCCGTCCCGCAGGCCAGAACCCCACCCAGGCACAGCTTTTCAAGCGGATCGATGGTGTGGTTTACAATGTGGATACGGAGCATTGCTTCGAGGGCGATCCCGACTGCGCCTGCATCGGTTTCTGCATCCGGGAACCCTACGGCGGCTTCGACTACGTAAAGCCCGAGCCCAAAAAGAGCAAGGACATCGGTCTGGATGATCTGAAAGACTTTGCAAAATTGTTCCGGCGCTAATTCGTAAATCTTTATACTGTGACAAGGAGGAATCACACAATGAAAGCTGAACAGCTATTCCGTAAGACTATGCCTTTTTGCATGGCAAAATTTGTATTGGGTGGTATCATGATCGGAATTATGGCGGTGCTGCTGGCGATTTTTGCCGGTATTGGCTGGCTTTTTGGCGACCTGGGACTGGTCATCGGCCTGTGCATCTGGGGCGGCAGCATCAAAGTGGTGCATCTGGTGGTCATGAATTACGCAGGCTATCTGGTGAAAGCCGGACACATTGCGGTGCTGGCGGAAGCAGCCGCTACCGGCAAGGTTCCCGATAATCAGGTGCAGTATGGCAAGGATAAGGTAAAAGAGCGCTTTGTTACCTCCAATGTATACTTTGCGGTGGATAAGCTGGTAACCGGTGCGGTGAAAGAAATTCAGAAAGGCATTCAGAAAATCAGTAATTTCCTGGACTTCGTTCCCGGCATGGACAAGCTGGCAAGCCTGGCCAAGTGGTTTGTGGAGCTGTCCCTGGGTTATATCGACGAGTGCTGCCTGGGCTACACCTTCTACAAATCCGAGCAGGGCGCGTTCCAGAGCGCCTGTGACGGTGTTGTGATCTATGCCAAGAACATTAAGCACCTTCTGAAAAACGCAGCAGTCACCATGCTGAAGCTGGTTCTTGCGACGCTGGCTATGGTCCTGGTGGTGTTCATTCCCGTTGGTCTGCTGTTCAAGCTGCTGAAATGGAGCGGCCTGTTTGCCTTCTTGCTGGCCTGCCTGATCGCATGGGTGGTCAAGTTTGCGTTCCTGGATAGCTATGTCCTCTGCCAGACCATGGCAGGCTATATGTCTGTAGCGCCTACCACGGAGATCACCTTCGATCTGTACGGCAAGCTCAGCGGTATTTCCGCCAAGTTTAAGGAGCTGTGGGAGAAGGGCAAGGCAGAAGATCCCACCGGTACTTACGGGGAAAACCCCGGCTATGGGGAACCTGCCTACGATCCCCCGGTCTATGACGCGCCCGTCTATGAAGCACCCCAGATTCCGGAAGCACCGGCGCAGAGCGCTGCGGGAGCAAAATTCTGCGGCAGCTGCGGCGCGAAAAATGACAGCGGCGCCGGTTTCTGCGGCAGCTGCGGCGCAAAGCTATAACGAAAAGAAAGCCCACACACAATCACGGGCGGCCAGCAATACCACCGGCCGCCCGTCTGTGCTTATTTAAACAGCCGAAAGGAGGTAATTGCTTATGAAACGCATATTCAGTGTTTTGCTCTCTCTGCTTCTGCTGTTGTCCCTTTTCCCGGTAACGGCATTTGCGGCAGAGGAAAACGATATATCCAAGTTTGAACTGCCCGCTCCCCAGGCACCCAATTACTTCGTCTATACCGATGGGGATGAAAAGGAAGCCAGCCACGATGACTTGAGAATGATCATGATCGCCGACCCCGAGGTGGCGCTGCTTGCAGCAGAATACTATGCGGATTCCGATGCTTTTTACGAGAAATACGGCCTGTATTCTTTTGCAATCTCCATGCAGTACGATGTATCGCTGGATGATGAGGAGCATTGGCAGCACAACGCCGAATGGGATACCAACTGGTACACAGGTGGTTACGCGGATGGCTACCCATATGTCTCTCTCGGTTCCGAAATGATGGAGGACTTCGAGTTCTTCTGGCTGACCTACTATGAGGGAGAAGGTTCGAGTACCTTTGTTCCTTATCAACCTGCTATCACCACCTATGTGTATCACCACGAGGATTGGGACGAAGAAATCTACTCCTTTGACGTAGAAAACCACAGTCTGTACATCCGCTGCCGCTATTATATGGAGTGGGAAACCTTCGATGCCGAGAAGAATGAGATCGGCGAAAAGCAGTCCAAATTCTCCGATTGGTCGGAAAGTGCTATCTTTGGCAAGAACAGTACGCAGATCACACCCGACGAGCCGACTGTTTACGAAGCACCCATCATCTCCGATATGAAGATCGTGCTTTCCGAGGGTGATGAGAACAGCCGTATTGAGTACGCACAGACCACACCCGAATCGGTTTGGATGGCAAATGTGTACTACTATATGCAGGGTGAAGGTCAATTCGACGGACTTGAAACCCAGGTCAGCATTGACGGAGGCGAGTGGATCGAGTTTGACACGGCAGACTCCGGCGGCGATTGGTGCCTGTGGAACGGCAGCCGAGGCGCATACAATTTTGACGTACCCATTGAGGAAAACAGTCATGTGAAGCTCCGCATCCGCTATATCGGAACGCACGGTCCTTCCGAATGGTCCAACGTGCTGGAAATTAACGGCGGAGGAACACAGGAACTTCCCGAGAATACGAGCAAGGCACCGGACGAAAAGCCCGCCGTAGTCGAAAAGGACAAATGTTCCATCTGCGGCTTCTGCAGCGTACCGCTGGGACTGTGCATCTTCATTTGGATCGCTATTGCAGTAGTAATGATTATCATCGTAGTAATCATGATCGCAACTAAAAAGAAGAGATGCCCCAACTGCAAAGCCAAATGTGAGAAAAAAGACAAATGCTGTCCGAATTGCGGACAGCAGCTCAGATAAGAACGGGGGAAAGAAAATGAGTAAATTCTGCACCGAATGCGGAGCGGAACTCCGTGATGGCATTGCCTTCTGCACCAACTGTGGCGCGAAAGCGGAACAGGACATCCCTACTCCCCAGGTAATGCCCGAAATGCAACCTTCAACAAAACCCGTTCCCCAGCCTGCAGCACCTCCGGCACCCCAGTATACACCTGCACCCCAAGCGAAAGCAGAGATTCCCGCTGACAAAACCGTCAGCACCGGAACCTTCTTCGGTCTGATGTTTCTGTTCTCTCTGCCGATTCTCGGCTGGCTGATCTGCCTGATTATGGCCTTTGCTTCCAAGAATAAGAACATCAAGCATTTTGCCCGGGCCATGCTGATCTGGCTTATCATAGCCCTGGTGGTTGGTGCGCTGATCGGTCTTGCGATCAATGCCTTAATAAACTCTATTACTCCCTATCTGGAACAAGCTATGGGAGAA
>JAFSEW010000049.1 GCA_017435525.1 Oscillospiraceae bacterium
CCCACCGACGCGGATCGCTACGATCCTTCCTCGGATATCTGGTCCTGCAGCCATCCCGGCTATGCAGAGGGCAATTGCCGCCTCTGCGGGAAACCCTGCCCCGGCCACACCTACGATAACGCCTGCGATGACAAGTGCAATGTGTGTTCTGAAATCCGTGAGGTTGGCGACCATGTCTATGACGGTGCCGAGGATGCGGAATGCAACGAATGCGGCTATGTTCGTGACATCACTCCCGTGCAGATCACCGGCGTAAGCATCACCATCGACGGCGTGGTGTATGACAGCAGCAACACCTCTGCCGAGGATCCCGCTGTCGTTACCCCCGACAGCAACGTCATCCTTACCATTACCGGTACCAGCCTGCACAGCGGCAGCGATGATCATACAGTGGACTATGCCAACGGTTTATATCTGTATGTCAACCCGGATTATTTTGAAATCAGCGAGGATGGCACCACCGCAACTTATGCACCTTCCACCGGAGATTTCGCCAAGAGCAGCAATTTTGAAATTACATACTGCAACAACTATACCGACACCGCCAACCGTACCGTCGTTCCCACCGGCATCTATCTGACCTATGACGATGGGATTTCGGAGGAGGATCAGGCCCAGATCACCGGCATGAGCATCACCATCGACGGCGTGGTGTATGACAGCAGCAACACCTCTGCCGAGGATCCCGCTGTCATTACCCCCAATACCGAATTCATCACCATCACCGTTCACGGCACCGCGCTGCAGAACTGCACCACGGATCATGTGATATCGTATTACTCCGGTTCAAGCCAACCGATTCTTGCCGACTATTTATGGCATTTTGAAGCGGATGGCACCGGTGCTTACCACTACTATTCGTCTGCCAGCGCCCTGAGCGATTTTGCCCGTAATACGACCCCCTATGAGCTGCAGTATTCCAACAACGGATCCTTCAACGCAGCGAATCCCGCCATCGGCAGCGGTGTGTATATTGTCTATGACGACAGCACCGGCGGCGAAGAACCTGCTTCCTGCACCTGCGTGACAAAGTGCGCTGAGGGCAGCGTGAACAGTGAATGTACTGTCTGCTCCGCGGAAGGCGCTGACCTGAACGGCTGTACCGGCGAGGAAGCGACTGCGGATGATGAAGATGGTTGGTTTACAGTAAGCGGCAACACCGTTACCATCGACGGCACCTTGGGCGGCAAAACAACAGCAACCGAGGACGATGTAAATACCTTGCTGGAAGCTATCACGGGTTATGTGGGCAGCGGAATTACCACGATTATCGTAACGGGCAGCAATCCTGCAGTGATTGAAGTCAGTGGTATCGTTATGCCCGCTGTGTCTGAAGCAATTTATCGTTTGTCAAAAGAAGAGTCTTATAACGGCAAGATTGATTTGATTCTTCAAGACGTTACGGAAATTATGGAATTTGAGTTTTATGATGCATTTGCCCTTAACAGCATCACTCTTCCCAACGTTATGAAATTAGGTGATAGTGCTTTCTTTGGCTGCTACTATCTGGAAAAAATGACATTCGGTTTAGTACTTACAGAGATTCAAAACACAAGCGGTGCCACGTTCTATTGGGTCGGAGAAGAAGTTGGCGGCTGTGACCTTGTTCTCAACTGTGGACAAATGCAGGGAGCAACCGATTATCAGCCTAACATCGGAACCGATACTTGGTGTTATACCGAATTCAAGAGCATCACTCTGGCCCACACCGGCGGCGAAGCCACCTGCACCGTACAGGCAGTCTGCTCTGTCTGTGGCGATAGCTATGGCGAACTGGCTGACCACACCACAGAGAACGACGTTTGTACCCTCTGCGGTGCGATGGAGATCGTGGTCAGCTTTGATGCAGGCGATTACAACTGGGAAACCGGCGATCAAATCAACTTGTCGAGACAATCAACAGATGATTATGGAGATCCTGTCCATACTAATTACTATTTCACAGCAACGGTTGCCGAAGACGGTACGGTTACTTGGACCCCCGATAAGTCACTTTACTCGGATGGAACTGGTGAGCATACGCTTGCTGTAAGCTATCCTAATATGGATTTGCTTTACCAAAACTTCAGTATTCCCGGAGACCAAAGCACGCTTGAAAAGCTTAGAGAAGCAGATTGCATGAATGCCATTTGGTCGGGCAATCCCACTACCGATCCCATTACCCTTAACCTCACGCACCGCTTGGCAAAGGTTACGGTGGATTATGAAGTTCCCGAAGGTGTTGCTGTCAGCAAAGCCGAGATCTACACGCTCACGCAGTATCTGCTCTTTGATTTAAACACCTTGGAAAGACGTGATATTACTGGGGAAGAGGGTGATGATCTCTGGATCAACTCTTATCATAACGGCAATCAGTTCACCGCCTTTGTATCCCCCGATGCCTATGCGGCAGACGGTAATTTCATCAGGATCACTCTGAGCGACGGAACCGTTCGGGAAGTCAAGATGACCAAGGCTGTGACATTTGAGGAAGGCGGCGAGTACACCTATAAGGTTATCATCACCGCTGACGGCGCATATCTCACTTGCGCTGACGAATGTTCCTTTGCGTACACCGACAACGGCGATGGTACACACGATGCGACCTGTACCGTCTGCGGCGCTGTGGTGGAGGATGAAGCACATAGTGGCGGTACTGCCACCTGTACCAAACAGGCTGAGTGCCAGCATTGCGGCGCAAGCTATGGCGAAGTGGATGTCAACAATCACAACTGGGAAAATGGCGTGTGCACCTATGAATGCGGCACCACCCATGATCCCCACACCTTTGAAAACGGCATCTGCACCGTCTGCGGCAAGGAAGATACTACCCCCGCCGAAATCACCGGCGTTTCCATCACCGTGGACGGCGAGACCTATACCGAGGGCGATGTGACCATTACCCCCACTAGCACCATCATCGTTACCGTCACCGGCACCAATTTCGCCAATCTAAGTGCCGCTAATATACTGGATCTCGGTCCCGGTTTGACCGTTTTCATGGATACCTGGCGCTGGGAGACTGACCCCGCCGCCAATACGGCCACAGCGGATTTCTCCGACCTAAATCCCGAGTTTGGGGATCACAACGGTTCCGAAATCACGTACAGCAACGACAGTAACCAGAACTGGACCGGTACCGGCATCTACCTGACCTATGACGATGGCACCGGCGGCGAGGAGGACACCACCCCCGATTCCACCGGTAAAATCCTTGTGGATATGCAAGACAGCTACGGCGACGGCTGGAACGATGCCGCAATCCAGATTTACAAGAACGGCAGTCTTGAGCAAACCGTCACCGTTGACAAAACCTCCAACACCGTATTCCTGGATTATGACAGCACCGCGACCTATGAATTCAAGTGGATCAAGGGCGGCTATGACTACGAATGCAGCTTCACCATCTATGAAGATGGTGAGGAAAAGCTGAGCGTTACCGATGCTTCCGTGTATGAAAACGGCGAAACCATCTGGCCCCAGGGTGATACCGGCGGCGAGGAAGACACCACTCCTGCCCAGATCACCGGCGTCTCCATCGTCATTGACGGTGAGGAATATGTGGGTTCTGATACCTCCGCGGAGAATCCCGCTGTGATCACTTCCGAGGCCGCTTCCGTGATCCTCACGGTTCACGGCACGAACCTGCAATACGCTACAGATAAACAGTGGGTCAGCTATATGTCCACCGGCAATTGCGTTACCCTTGATAACAGTGATTGGACAAAGAGCGAGGACGGCAGCCGGGCTTCCCTTGACATGACCTGGCTGGCAGATGCATTTACCCAGTCTGTCTCTGTTTGGGAAATCAAGTACAGCAACGACGGCGGCGGCTTGGAGGATGCAGTCACCGGCCTGTATGTGAAGTATGAGCATATCCCTGAGGAGGCCCTGTGGGGCACCGATGGGGACAACCTGACGAACGGCGGCACCTTTGCGGAAGCCATCGCTGCTGCGGGGGCCGATTCCGACATCACCTACATTCGACTGGGGACCGATGTGACCGATGATTGGGGCTATGAAATTGAGTCCGGCGTATTCACTCTGGACCTGAACGGCCACACCCTGAAGGCCGATGAATTCTACGCTCTCACTTTGAAAAACGCCGGCACTGTGGTGACCCTGACCGATACCGCCGGCGGCGGCGCAGCAATCGGGGGGAGTACATTCGCGGCTGTTCTTGCATCCGATGGAGCCAAGGTCTTGATCAACGGCGGCAGCTATTCCGGTTTGGACGCTATATCGGCTAATTCCGGCGGCTTTGTTGAAATCAACGGCGGCAGCTTTACCGGCAATGGCGGCTTTGCGGTCGCAGTCGGTGAGTCTTCCAATGCAGAGATTACAGGAGGCAGCTTCTCCGGTGCTTTTTGCTCTGTAAACAGCGGCGGTACTACTACCATCACCGGAGGCAGCTTCGGAGTCGGTGAGTATGGGCATTTCGCTTATTCTGCGGGCAAGCTGGACCTGTCCGGTTATAATCAGGAAAAACTGAACGGCTTGAAGCTCAGCTATCGAACCGAAAATGACCTGACCGTCTCTGACGAGAACATCAAGCTGCCCGAGGGCTATGTTTTCCAGGACAGCGAGGGCAACACCGTTACCACCCTGACCGGCTACATCATTTATACCATCGGCGCAGCGGGCACCGCCGACGAGGAAGAACCCATCGTCATTATCCAGCAGCCCACCGATGGCGAAGCCAAGCTGGGCGAACGCTACTGCGTGGAAGTCATCGCCCAGGGCGAGGGTCTGAAGTATCAGTGGTACTTCCGCAACGCGGGCGCTTCCAATTGGAACAAGTCCTCCGTTACCGACAACACCTATGACGACGTGATGACCACGGCCAGAATGAACCGCCAGGTCTACTGCGTCATCACAGACAGCCACGGCAACTCTGTGACCACCGACACCGCAAGCCTGATCGCGCTCAAGAGTGTCGATTTGGCAGTTACCACGCTGCCTGAAAGCGTAACCGTGAATTACGGCGAGCGCTTCACCCTCACTGTGGAAGCAGTGGGTGACGGAGTGACCTACGAGTGGTACTACCTCGATCCGGATGGGGAAGCTTGGCTTTCTACCAATGTTCGCAGTGCCACCTATTCCGGTAAGATGTCCGAAAAAATCGATGGGCGCGCGGTCTACTGTGTCGCCAGTGACATCTGGGGCAACCAGGTTGCCACCAACTCTGTATTTCTGCGCTGCGAGCGTGCAGAACTGGCAATCACTAAGCAGCCCAATGACGCATCTGCCAAGCTGGGTGAACGCTTCAATGTAGAAGTTATCGCCCAGGGCGACGGCCTGAAGTATCAGTGGTACTTCCGCAAGGTCGGTGCTGAAAACTGGAGCGTCTCCGGTGTCAAGGATAACACCTATGACGATGTGATGACCACCGCAAGACACAACCGCGAAGTCTACTGCGTCATCACCGATGCCTGGGGCAACAGCGTCACCACCGACATTGCTACCATCACCGGCACTGCTGCTGCGGAGCTGGCTATCACCAGACAGCCCGAAAGCCAGACCGTAACGATCGGCGACATGTTCAATGTCACCTTCGATGCCGTGGGCGACGGCCTGCGCTATCAGTGGTATTTCCGTCAGGCCGGTACCGAGGTTTGGTATACTTCCGGCCAGAAGGACAACAGCTATGACGATGTGATGACCAAAGCAAGACACAACCGTGAGCTGTACTGTGTAGTCACCGATGCCTGGGGCAACACCGTGGAAACCAGCCCCGTGGTCGTCATCATGGCAGCTCCCAGACATGAGCTGGCCATTACCGCCCAGCCCGAAAACGAATCCGCCAAGCTGGGTGACATGTTCTGCGTCACCGTGGAAGCACAGGGCGATGAGCTGCGGTATCAGTGGTACTGGCGCAATGTCGGCAGCGAGACCTGGCATGTTTCCGGTCAGCGTGACAATACCTACGACGATGTGATGACCAGAGCAAGACATAACCGTGAGGTCAAGTGCGTGATCACCGATATGTGGGGCGAAAGCGTGGAAACCAATGTCGCCACCATTACCGGCACGCCTACCCAGACCCTGGCGATCACCCAGCAGCCCACCGATGGCCATGCCAGTATGGGCGAGGGCTACTTCGTGGAAGTCATCGCCCAGGGCGACGACCTGCGGTATCAGTGGTACTTCCGCAACGCGGGCGCTTCCCATTGGAACAAGTCCGGCGTCACCGACAACACCTATGACGATGTGATGACCAAGGCCAGAGCGGGCCGCCAGGTCTACTGCGTCATTACCGACGCCTGGGGCCACAGCGTTACTACCGAAACCGTGACTCTTGTTTGCAACTAAAACAAAACTACCCCATAACCAAAGCCCACCGGAGATTCCTCTCCGGTGGGCTTCTGCGCGTGTCAAAATAGTACCGATATATCCAAAATCGGCGGAATGCTCTGTAGGGGCGACCATTGGTCGTCCGGCAATTTGGGAACAAAATTGCATCGTGATCGGCGATTATTTTTTGTTTTCTTCGAAAACTGCAACCAGCTTTTCCGCATAATTATCTCAGAATTTCACTTGTTTTTCATTGTCTGCCATGATACAATAATTGCGAACATATTTTCGTTAAGGAGTGGTATCATCATGACAGAATTGGAAACCATGCAGCGTGCAAAAATGTATATGGACAAGCTTGCCCAGGGCATCGACCCCATTTCTGGCCTGGAACTACCGGAAGACTCCGCCTTGAATAACGTTCGCCTTGCTCGCTGCTTCTTCTATGTGTCCGGCATTTTGGACCAGGTGATTCGCAACGGCGGTCAAGTAGGCACCGTTGAAAAGGCAGAATTCTCCATCACACCGGAGCAATTGGCTATGGTGCAAATATCACCTTATCCCATTCGAATTACAGAATTTACGGATGCCTTGCTGCATGTAGTCGGTACCAACGCTATGAAGAAGCCAAGCGCTGTCAAGATCAACAACTGGCTGGAGCAGCAAGGTTTTCTGGTTAAGGAGCCCACATCTGACGGCAAAAGTCGCCGTGTACCTACCGCTGCAGGGCGTAACCTTGGTCTGACAACGCAGTTGCGTCAATCCCGGGACGGAGAATATCTGGCGATCTATTACAACGCTAATGCCCAGCGCTTTTTGCTGGATAATTTGTTTGCGATCCTTCAGAGCTTTTAATCCTGATTTTTGTTGACATTCGAACATACGGGCCTAAAACATTTGACCACATATTTGACCGGAACCAGGAAAAATAGGGGCGTTTTTGTTCATTTCATGTTCGGAGTTTCCTAGAATTTAAGGAAATTATACAGTTATTCACATCATTTTGTATCTGTTTTTCGTCATTTAGTTTTGGGACCAGGATGCCGCGAATTGGAGTCTCGCCACTGGGACCATAATTGGAAACCAGTATTGATACAATTTGTATTTATTCTGGTTTCCAATTATTTTTATATATGTCCATTTGCTTTTATAGTAAAAAATTAGAATTAAGACTCTGTGGAGGCTGAGCATCAGCGACCATAGAGTCTTTTATTTTTCACAATTTAACGATAGGTCATTAAGGATGTGCATTTTACGCTTAGGGGTGTGTAATGTGCATTTACTATTGTGTAGATTTATGCTACAATCAAATAAAAACACACAAAGAGAGGTGCCAAGGTTATGGCTGAAAAGAAATATGTAATCGATAATGCCGACCTGATGGCTGAATGGAACTGGGAAAGAAACAATGAATTAAAATTCGATCCTAACATTTTAACTCTTGGTAGTGGGCAAAAAGTATGGTGGAAATGCAGCGAAGGACACGAATGGCAAGCACCGATAGACCGTAGAAGCCAAGGAAAAGGCTGTCCGTATTGCTCAGGACGAAATGCCATAAAAGGTGAAAACGATTTACAAACCATTAATCCGACTCTGGCTAAAGAATGGAACTATGAAAAAAACAACGGATTAACACCTATGGATGTATTGCCCAACAGCAATAAAAAGGTATGGTGGAAATGTAGTAAAGGTCACGAGTGGCAAGTAACAATAAATAGCAGAAATAACGGCGTTGGATGTCCATATTGCTCAGGCAGATATGCAGTTAGAGGTGAAAATGATTTACAAACGGTTAATCCAACTTTAGCAAAAGAGTGGAATTATGAAAAAAACAACGGATTAACACCTATGGATGTATTGCCTAATAGCAACAAAAAGGCATGGTGGAAATGCAGCGAAGGACACGAATGGCAAGCAAAGATATCTAATAGAAATAACGGAAGTGGATGTCCGCACTGTGCAGGGCAATGTATTGTTAAAGGTGAAAATGATTTACAAACAGTTAATCCAGTCTTAGGAGAAGAGTGGAATTATGAAAAGAATGATGGTTTAACACCTATGGACGTATTGCCTAACAGCAATAAAAAGGTGTGGTGGAAATGTAGCAAAGGACACGAGTGGCAAGCAACAATAAGTAATAGAAATAGCGGAAACGGATGTCCTGTTTGCAATTCCGAGAGAAAAACCTCTTTCCCTGAATATGCGCTCATGTATTATCTTAAACGATCTGGTTTGGATGTAATACACTCATATAGAGCGAAAGGCTACGAACTGGATATTTATATTCCATCTTTAAGAATTGCTATTGAATACGATGGGTATTATTGGCACAAAAATAGAATAAGAAAAGACATAGAGAAAAACTACAAGTGCAAAAAAGATGGGATTAAGTTATATCGATTAAGAGAGGGACTGCCTCCACTAAATGACAGTTCAAAAGACTATATTGTTCAAGAGAATCAAAAAAACTTGTCTAAAGTACTTGAAGCGATATTATGTGAAATCACTGGTGATTGTATTACTGTAGATATGGAAACAGATGCTGTTGTCATAGAAAACTTGCGGGTGTTCACAGAAAAGGAAAATTCCCTTTTCTTTTCTAATCCAGAAATAACAGGAGAATGGCATTGTGAAAAGAATGGCGTTCTGAAACCAGAACATTTTGCACCAAACAGCCATAGAAAAGTATGGTGGAAATGTCAAAAAGGACACGAGTGGCAAGCATCGATAGCAAACAGAAATAAAGGGCGCGGATGTCCATATTGTTCTGGCAAAAAAGTTTTGCCTGGTTATAACGATCTGCAAACAGTTAATCCGGCATTAGCTAAAGAGTGGAATTATGAAAAGAATGCTGGAGTAAGACCCATAGATGTAACACCGAATAGCAATAAAAAAGCATGGTGGATATGCAGTAACGGGCACGAATGGGAAGCAAAAATAAACAACAGAAACAACGGGAATGGATGTCCCTTGTGCAGAAGAATCAAGAACTAAAAACAAATTTTGCAGTATAAAAGTATTATGACAAGGGGCCTGAGAACGCCTACTTCTGCAAATACACAACCGCTACAGTTGAGGAGGAAAAGATGTTTGATATCACTGCTTTTAAAAAGCCTTTAGATGCCAAACTCCGTACAAAATACATTGAGCAATTATCGTTTTCCTTGCTAAAACATATTTTGCCGGAGTTCTCCTCTAAGTTCATTTGGTTAGACTCACCGGATTTGCAGACCGAGGATAAGTCTATAGGGATTGAGATTACGGAAGCTATAGCACCTGGAACTGCTCAGATCGATGGTGAACACGCAAAGTTACGCTTTGGGAAAAAGACAGAAAATGACAAAAAGGAATGCCTGCGATTAATCGAGAAGAATGGCGGTAGTGTTGATTCAATTGGGTTGTCCTACCCGGTTGTAAATAGTAATACAGAATGGGATGTGTTCTCAAAGGCGTTGACAAAAAAGTTAAAATTACTGCCAAAATATAGAGAAAAAGGCTTTGCCAAGATGGGACTGTTTATTTTCTTTAACGAGCCGCCTATTCCATTTGATCTGGGAAGTTCCTTGAAACGATTTGTAGAAATCCAAAATGGGAGTGTTGATCAATATGATTTTCTCTTTTTTGGCTATCGCAATGGTGTAATTGGTTATGATTTTCATAAGATGAGTTACAAGCCATATATTATTGATCAAGACAAATTCGATAACATGAGTATGTGTGCAAGGCGATCAGTTGAATAATAAATTGGAGATAGGTCGTTTGCGTAAACCTTTTAACGAATCCCCATACCTTTTAATAAAAGGTCGACGGGGGTGTGCATTGGTATCAAAATAGGTCACTTATTTCATCACCCGGCGGAAAGTCTTTTCTTTGTGGCTCCGTTTGATTCTTGCCTTTTCTGATGGGATTTCCTATAATGGACGCAACGAACCGTCAAGTTCCGCTCAATTTCCCGGTCATAGGTTTTTGATTCATCGGCTGGAAGGCCTGAAAAACTAAGCAAAAGGGGCGACTGTATCAGTCGCCCCTCAGTATAGACTTAACCGCCGACACCATGATTGATGTCGGCGGTTTTGTTCGTTTGGCGGCATGAATCATCGGCATTTGCCGCAATCATTCTCGCCCTTTCGTCAGGGCTGATTACTTGCTTTCCTGCTCCCGGAAGGTAATGATGCCGGTCTGGGCGTCCATGGCATCCACGATGGCCAGAGACTCCACATGATAACCCAGGTTACGAATGACACGGCCACCGATCTGGAAGCCCTTTTCAATGACGATGCCGCAGCCTTCCACCACTGCATCGGCAGACTCGACGATATTGATCAGGCCCTGCAGTGCGCAGCCGTTAGCCAGGAAATCGTCAACAATCAGAACATGCTCCCCTGCCTGCAGGAACTTTTTGGCTACAATGACCTGATTCTTATTCTTATGGGTGAAAGACTCCACCTCTGCCACATACATGTCGCCGTCGATATTGATAGACTTGGACTTCTTCGCGAAAACCATGGGAACGCCGAACTCCCTGGCAACAAAAGCGGCAATGCCGATGCCGGATGCCTCGATGGTCAGCACCTTGGTAATGGTCTTGTGACCGAAACGGCGCTTAAATTCACGGCCGATTTCCTCCATCAGGGCAATATCCATCTGGTGATTCAGGAAGCTGTCCACCTTCAGCACATTCCCGGACTTGACAATACCATCTTTTAAAATTCTCTCTTCCAAAAAATTCATATCTGTCTGTTCTCCCCTATGAAAATTTATTTTACGATATTTCTGGCAACATGCACACCACTTGCCGATGCGTGGGAAAGCGAATGGGTGATGCCGCTTCCATCACCGATAATATACAGGCCGGGATAGCAGGTTTCCAGCTGCTTATTGACCTTGACTTCCATGTTGTAGAACTTAACTTCCACACCGTACAGCAGGGTATCGTCGTTGGCTGTGCCGGGAGCAACCTTGTCCAGCGCATAGATCATCTCAATAATGCCGTCCAGAATGCGTTTGGGCAGCACCAGGCTCAGGTCGCCGGGGGTTGCGTTGAGGGTGGGCGTAATGAACGCATCGTTCATGCGGCTGGCGGTAGAACGGCGGCCACGGATCAGATCGCCAAAGCGCTGAACGATCACACCGCCACCGAGCATATTGCTGAGTCTTGCAATAGACTCGCCATAGCCGTTGGAATCCTTAAAGGGTTCCGAGAAGTGCTTGGCTACCAGCAGCGCAAAGTTGGTGTTCTCCGTCTGCTTGGCAGGATCTTCATAGCTGTGTCCGTTCACGGTGATAATGCCGTTGGTGTTTTCATTGACAACCGCGCCCTTGGGGTTCATGCAGAATGTACGAACCTTGTCGCCGTACTTCTTGGTGCGGTAAACGATCTTGCTTTCATACAGTTCGTCGGTCAGGTGGGCAAAGACAGTCGCCGGTAATTCCACACGGACGCCAATATCCACACGGTTGGACTGGGTGGGAATATCCAGATCCCGGCAGATGTTCTCCATCCACTTGCTGCCGCTTCTGCCCACGGAAACGATGCATTTCTCACAGGAATAGGCCGCATCCTTGGCAATTACGGAATAGCCGCCTGCAATGATCTTCACAGCCTCCACAGGGGTATCGAAGAAGAATTCCACCTTATCCCGCAGATAGGCATAGATGTTCTCCAGGACAATGTAGTTGATATCCGTTCCCAGGTGCCGGACAGAGGCATCCAGCAGATGCAGGTCATTCTGAATGCAGAGGGTTTTGAACCGGGTACCTGCGGTAGAATACAGCTTGCAGCCTTCACCGCCATAGCGCATATTGATCTCGTCCACATAGTGCATCAGCTCCAGCGCCTGCTTCTTGCCGATGTATTCGTACAGGGTACCGCCAAAGTCATTGGTGATATTGTACTTGCCGTCAGAAAACGCACCGGCGCCGCCGAAGCCGCTCATAATGCTGCAGCTCTTGCAGCCGATGCAGGTTTTGATCTTGTCGCCATCAATCGGACAGTGCCGCTTGTTCAGCGCGTGACCTGCCTCGAAAACAGCCACCTTCAGTTCGGGGCTTTTCTGCATCAGTTCATAGGCTGCAAAAATACCGCCCGGACCGGCACCAATAATAATAACATCATAATTCATTTGGTATCCTCCAATATTAAAACACAGTGCTTGCACGCATTCCACATGTATCAGCACAGCTATGATACCATATCCAATCAGGAAAGTAAATGGATTGTGCTTCTTGTTTCGCAAAGGAAGTCTTTTTATTGCCGCTGACCTTGCACTGCGTTTCGTACCATGATAAAATAAAGAAAATACCCATGCGGATTGCATGATCCGCTGTTCTGAGGGAGGACACTGCCATGCATCACAAGAAACTGAAATATTTTGCCCTGATTCTGGCGCTGGGCCTGTGTCTGGCGCTGACCGCAGGCTGTGCTGAAAAGCAGGAAGAGGCACCGGCTGCCGGCTTCGTGCAGATGGGCAATCCCCTGGTAGAGGTAGCTTCTATACAGGAAATGGAAGCAAAACTAGGCTACAAAGTGCCTGTTCTGGACAAGGCAGTGGATGCCTATATCGTGCTGGTGGTTAACGGCACCGCGCAGCAGGGCCGCATCCGCTATGCAGATGGCGCAAGCTTTGATATGAAGCAGGGCACCGGAGATGTCAGCGGTATTTACGGCGGCGTTGCTGAAACCAGCGAAACCATCTCCGGCGTTGCCGTTTCCTTCCTGCGTTATGAAGAAATCCACTATGCCATTTGGGAAAAGGATGGCTTCACCTTCTGTCTTACCGGCGGCGATACCCTCGCTCAGGAAGTGGCTGCCCTGATTGGGCAGTAACGCGTTTTTTCCTATACAGAGAAGGGGCTGTCTCATTAAGGCATAACCCTCACATTTCATCTCGTAGGGACACCCCTCCGGGGTGTCCAAACATAAAAAACCGGCATTAGGCGGCTATCCATAGGGATTGATACGGTTTTGACGGAATCTTTTTCCCCGCAGGAAATCCGGCGTCCTTGGAAATACATCCAGTATTTCCGCGCCCGCCGTATTCCCTGCAAGAAAAAATCTTTCCCTCAAAACTGCGAAGCACTCCAAAACGAGAGATTTTCCTGTAAGACAAGAGAAAAAGCCATGGCAAGGCTGACGCCTGCCATAGCTTTTTTGCGCGGTATTACGGGAAAAGATCCGGTTTGGAGCGTATAAATCCCTATGGATAGCCGCCTTTTGTGCCGGTTTTTATGCTATTGATGTTTTCGCGGACACCGCAGGAGCGGTGTCCCTACAAAAAATCATTTTGAGACAGCCCCTTGTTTTTTAGGCATTTCGAATTCTCTTATCCGTAATAATCCCATAAACATAGGACGGTCCCCAGATTCCCTTGCTTTTAATTCTGGACGGTGTAGGATTTTGAATCATCAAGGCGGCTTCCAGGGATTCCTTTGTGATCAGGCGTCTTCTGTCATGATTCACCAGCAGATAATTGCCATAGACTTTATATCTGTATTCCACGCCCGTTTTCGTCCGGAAGACTTCGCCTTCGTACCGGCGCACATTGTTCCATATGGCTTCAATACCCATAGTTTCCTCCTTTTTTGCAGCAGCTCCAAAAAGCATTTTACCAATAAACGCAAAAATCGTCATACGCGTTACCTCCCGGCAGGGTTACCGAAAAGAGGCTCTTACAGCATGTACTTGATTTCCAGGGAAGACGAATATCCGCTGGGCGTTTCATGAAGTACCACATCCTTGTCTTCCATGCATTGCCGCATGGCATTGCATACCATAGGCATCGCATTTCTCAAACGATTTACTCTGTGAACTTCACTGGCACGCAAGATCAGGGAATCCGCGCCCCTGCTCCTTGCTGCTTCCTTTCGGGCGTTGATATAATCGCGAATATCGCTGGTTTTTACTTTTACAACATCCCGAACCGGTTCTTCACGGGTTTTCAAGACAGTGCCGGATTCCCGCTCACCCATCAGAAAATCCACTTTCTCTTCCAGTTCCTGTATTCTCGACAGTAATTCTACAATGACTTTTTCGTAATTCATATGTATTCCCCCGTTTTCTTTTTGTGTTCTATATGAATTCTATAGCTTTTCATATTGAATGTCAATACCTTTTTCAAAAATTACAGCACAAATTCGCAGCAAGCCACATGTACCTTCAAAATATATTGGGCTTTTCTTTTTCCGCAAGCCGTGGTATGATATTTTTAGTGAGGTGACTGCAATGCGAATTCTGTGTTTTGGCGATTCCAACACCTATGGCTATGACCCCAGGGGATTTTACGGCGACCGTTATGAAGCCGAGAATCGCTGGGTCGATTTGCTGGGCACTTTGACGGGACATGAAGTAATTAACGCCGGTACCAATGGCCGGGAGATTCCCCATGTTTCCTACAGCCGCAGTCTGGAGCTGCGGGACAATTACATCTTCCTTGTGATGGTCGGCACCAACGAGCTGCTGGGCGGCATGGCGCCAAAGAAAATTGCCGCACGCATGGAGACCTTTCTGAAGCCCCTGCTGCCCCGACGCAAGCAGCTCCTGCTGGTGGCACCGCCGCCTCTGAAGCGGGGACTGTGGGTTCCCACCGATGCGCTTGTGGAGGAATCCATCCGCCTTACGGAAGCTTACCGCCTTCTGGCCCAGAAGCTGGACATTCCCTTTGTGGATAGTCGCAACTGGAACATCGATCTGGCCTTTGACGGTGTCCATTTCTCCGAGGAAGGGCACCACACCTTTGCTCAAAACCTTGCTAAGGAGCTGACCGTTTGCCTGGATCATTCCAATTTATAGCCCAAAAGGGGCTGTCTCAAAATGATTTTTTGTAGGGACACCGCTCCTGCGGTGTCCGTGAAAACATCAATAACATAAAAAACCGGCACAAATTGTGCCGGTTTTTCCAGTTTGGACACCCCGGAGGGATGTCCCTACGAGATAAAATGTGAGGTTTATGCCTTAATGAGACAGCCCCTTTTTTCAGTCTGTTCGGTATTCGTAGAGCCGGTACATCTTTTTTGCGAAGCTGCCGGCAAACAGTCTTTTGAACATGCGTTTTTCCATGCCCTGCAATTGCTCGATCAGATCATCCGGTGTCATGGTGTGCTCCCGGAGGAACCGCAGCCCGCTGCGTTCCAGTTTCCTGGGGTCATCCAGGCCATAGACCTGGGTTACTCCCACATCGTTGATGGGATTTTTTACCCTGGATGCTTTTGCCGCGAATTCCGTATAGCAATCCATCAGCAGGCGAACCGATGCAAAGTGCCCGGTCAGCTGCGCCAAAGTCCGGGTCAGTTCCTCTGAAGTCAAATACATGCTGACGCCTTCCAGAATCACGATAGCATTGCCCCGGGGTATCTGAGAGAGCCAGGAAGCATCCCGGATATCGGCGCAGAGCATGTTGTATTCCGGAGTTTCCCCGAAATACCGCTTCCGCTCAGAAATCACATCGGGAAAATCCAGATCATACCAGCAGTGCCCCCTTGTTCCCACACGCAGGCAGCGGCTGTCCAGCCCGCAGCCTATATGGAGCACGACGGCAGTGGGGTCGGCATCCATTTTTTCCGCCGCCCAGCTGTCAAACACGCCGGAGCGCATACCCATGTAATAGGCCAGCCACTTGGATTTGGACTTACCTTTCAGTGGGAAGCCCGCTGCCGCCCAGATTTCCTCCGCTTTCGGGTCACGCAGGAGAATCCCCTTGCGGCTCACATACGCTTTGCCGTACAGCGGGATATACATGGTTTTCTGGACGCTGTTCATGGCGCTACCTCATAGGGCCAGTCCAGAATGCCGCCGAATTCCTTGATATTGGTATAGCCCAGTTCCACCAGGGCATCCGCCGCGATCTTGCTGCGGCGGCCGCTGCGGCAGTAGACCAGGATCAACTGGTTCTTATCCTGCAGCACAGCCTCTGCCTTTTCCGTAATTTCTTCATGGGGAATCACAATAGCACCGGGGATATGCCCCTGGTCGTATTCCTCCTGGGCCCGTACATCCAGAATGACATAGCCCTGCTGGGTATCCATAAGTTCCTTGGCTTCCTGCGCTGTGATATTCATATATACCGCCTCCTGATGGTGATTCTGCCCGCAGGCAGTGAGCAGCATCGCTGCCAGAATAAGAAAACACAATTTCTTCATGATGCGATTCCCTCGATCCGGCTGATCACTACAGCAAATTCTGATGCACGCATTCCTGGAATCGATACAGCGCATTGATCACTGCACGGTGTGATTTGCTGCCCAAATGCGCTTTTTCTCCGCCACATTCATATTCCTGAACAATATTGTCAATTCTGCCTTTCAGCGTTGCCCAATCAATTTGCTCCCATGCACAGACATGGTCAATTCTTTTCATATAGTCATAGACCGTACTGGGCTTTCCGCTTGGCGTAACTTCACTGTAGCCTTGCGCAATTAGATACGCTTTGAATTTTTCTTTCATATGCGCGACCCCTTTCATTTCCCGCAGTATCACAAAAAGGAATCCTCTTATCCCCCTTTTCCCTATTCTATCACATTTTTCCACAGAGGAAAAGGCTTTTCGTTACGGATTCTTCGACTCGCTTCGCTCCCTCAGAGTGACACCGTAATCACCGCCGCTTTCCTAAGGTTTTCTTAGGGCATATTAAGAATCGTTAAAGTCTGTTGTTTTGTTTTCCGAAGCGTGCTACCATAGCCGCACCCCGGGAAAACAAACAGGAGACATTGCACATGCTGGAAATCATAGAACCTTTCTTCCGCGCCATTGCCTGGCCTATGGAGCCGCCGCGGGCATACGGTGCATTTCATATTCTTTTTACCGTAACCGGATTTTTCGTATGCGGTTTTTCTGCATGGAAGCTGCGCAATATTGGCAGCAAGGCTTTCGGATGCATTCTGTTTTTCTGCGGCCTGTTTCTTTCGCTATCCGAGGTGCTGAAGCAGTTCTTCTGCTACTTTATCATAATGGACTGCTGTTACTCCTGGGGCGATTTCCCCTTTCAGCTATGCAGCATTCCCATGTATCTATGCCTCATTGTCCCCTGGTTAAAACCTGGAAACCTGCAGCGGAGCATGTGCAGCTTTATGGTGCTGTATAATCTTCTGGGGGGCGCTATTTCCTTCGCAGAACCCTCCGGGCTGCTGCATGGCTATTGGTTCCTTACGCTCCATGCCTGCATCTGGCACATGCTGCTGGTTTTTATCGGCCTGTTTCTCTGCTTCTGCAAACGGGGCGGTAATTTGAAATCGGATTATTGGAGCGCCACCTATACCTTCCTGGCCTTGTGCGGCATTGCCTTCGGGCTCAACTGCCTTGTGCAGTTTGGTCTGGGGAAAGATATGAACATGTTCTTTGTTGGCCCCGGAGATTCCCCCATTATTGTTTTCAAACAGTTCTCCCAGTGGTTTGGCTGGTACATCAATACCCCCATCTATATTTTAGCGGTATGCCTTGGTGCCTATTTGATTTTTCTGCTGATTCACAGGATCCAGAGCAGAGTTCAAACAGCAGCACCAAAATAAGCTGAAAACAGTGCGCCGGTTTCCCGGCGCACTGTTTGCTTATTTGCGGTATTTTTCTATGGCTGTCTCGATGAGGGCAAACACCACAAACACCGCAACGCTCAAGGCGATGGCGTAGCCGAAATATTCTTCCAACCACACATCGTAGCGGCTGCCGCCTGTCTGACCCGGGGCGTGGTTGACCCACCCCACATAATGGGCGTTGGACAGAATCAGCGCGGCGGGAATCAGCAGCATATTCCGGATTCCCGGCAGCACCAGTGCCTTTCTTTCCTCCCGCTGCCGGATTAGAAAGACTGCGAAGCAGACTACATTTGCCCCCAGGCAGGCCAGGCCCGTCAACACAGCGCCAATATACAGTGGGCTGCTTCTTTCCCGAGAATCCAGATAGGGCGCAAACACAAACAGGATACCTGCCAGCACAGTCAGTCCCACCTGCAGCCGGGACATTTGCTTTCTGCTTTTCGCCTTGGGGGTTTTCTCCCCCTGGGGCACCGGGGTATCCGTGACCCAGGCGATATAGGGCGCCCTGCACTTCCAGTAAACCAGCAGCAGGATTCCTACAATGCCTGTGAAGAAATACAGCAGGTAGCTTTCCAGGGTCATGACGCTGTTAAGATACCCGGAGGCAGGGTTTGCCAGCACCAAGGGCAGCGCCAACAGCACCGCTGCCACAATCAAAAAGAACGCCCAGAAAGAAAGAGAGCCCAATACCCCATTGTATTTGGCCACCTGCGCGCCATCGGCCATCTCAAAGAGTTCGTGATAGGCTCTCACATCTCTGGCCTTGCTCACCGCCAGGGCAGCCAAAGCAAAGGCGCAGATTTCAAACAGCAGCATCACGGCGAAGCCGATCACAGGCCGGTAGAATCCGTAGGAAATGCCGAACATGCACACCAGACCCACCGATGCCACCGCCAGGGCGATCCAGATCAGGGTCTTGAAGCCGGAAAGCGTCCGGTTAATCAGCGCTTTCACCTGCTTATCCACCTTCGGTTCTTTCCGCTCAGCCGGGGCCGCGATCCGTTCCCCCTTCAGAAGCTCGTCGCAGGTGACGCCGAACAATTCCGCCAGCGCCGGGATCAGAGAAAGATCCGGCGCGCATTCATCCCGCTCCCAGCGGCTCACCGCCTTATTGGAAACATTCAGCCGGTCTGCCACTTCCTGCTGGGTCATGCCGTTTGCTTTTCTCAGGGCTGCCAAAAACTGCCCGATGGTATTTTTCGCCATAGTCCATTCCTCCCAAAGCTGTTGATTTGTACCTGTATTCTACCAAACCGGCAGAAAAATCACAGCCCGCAAACCGAAAATCATTCCCGCAAACCGGGAATGGCGCATTTACGCGCGCCGGTTTTATCCGGCGCGCGTTGTTTTGCCCTGTATCTTACTATGCCCGGGACACTTCCCGGTAGAATGCGGCGACGGCTGCCTTCTTATAGGGCTGCAGCCACAGGTTGCCGATGCCCAGGGTCAGGGTGCACAGAATATCCCAGCCGATGAAGCTCAAGTGCAGGCAGAACAGGCGGAAGCGGTTACCGGCCATCATTTCCTTGGAGCGGGCGATGGCTTCGCTGGCAGTCAGTTCCGGCGTTTCCGCCAGTATGTAGCCGGTCATGGCGTAGCTGTAGCCCGCTATGATACCCGGAATAATCAGCAGCAGCGACCACAGCAGCACATACAACCCCTGCAGGAACTTTGCCGCGGCAGTAGTTTTCCAGTGGGGGAAATAACCAAAGAGGGTGCCGATTTCCGGCTCCTTGACGCTTTCCACCAGATCCAGGTTGAACCGGGCATAGCCCACTTCCACGACGCTTCCCAGAACATAATACACTACCGCCAGCACCAGCGCTACCAGGATCATCACTGTGGCGCCGCCCAGGATAAAGCCTGCCAGCTGCGGGTTCCAGCCCTGGCCGGAGGTATAAATCTGCTGGCCGCCAAAATGAACGCCCAGATTGGCACCGTTGTCGCTGATGTTGAACTTTATTTCCGGGCCGCCGGATGCCGCGGCACCCAGCAGCGATGCGATCAGGCCCGCCAGGACTGCAATGCCCCATCTGCCGGACAGGGCTTCTCTGGCAATTCTTCGAAAATCTGCTGCGTATTTCATAATTTCACTCCCATCTTCTCCCGGAGATCTCCGAGGCTCTTGCAATACTGCGCCTGACTGATGGCACCGTTTTCCAGAAATGTATCCAGGGTCTTTTTCTGATCCAGAAACAGCCGCAGTTTCTTTTCTTCCGGTGTCATCTGCACAAACGGTGTACTAAGCATTTTCTCAGCCATCTGATTCCCCGCCGTCCTTCTTCTTTTTTGCCAGGGAATCCATGGCAACACCCAGACACAGGCCGATGCTTACTCCCAGCGACATCCACAGGGATAGATTATCCGTGGCAGCGCCGATTGCCGTACCAATGGACATGCCAAAGCACATGCCCAGGGGCAGATATGCCGGCCCATTTTCTTTCTTGTCATCCATCCCTTATGCCCTCCAGACAGTTTTGAGAATGGTACCGATCTTGGGGGCATTGCCGTACATCAGCACGCCTGCCCGGTAGATCTTGGCGGCAAGGATGCCGATTCCCACCGTAGTGCCCACCAGAATGCCCACAGAAAGCGCCACCTCATACCACGCCACCGCACTCATGGCAAGGCGGGTAAACATAGCCATAGGCGATGTGAAGGGAATATACGAACAGATCTTCATCAGCAGATTATCCACATTGCCGCTGCTCATAGAGAATACCACCACCATAAATCCTGCCAGAAACAGATAGGTCACAGGCTGCACGGCAGTGTTGATATCTTCCAGCTTGGAGACTGTGGAAGAAATGGCACCGTAAAGAAACGCGTAGATCAAAAAGCCCAGCAGGAAGAACACCAGCATGTAGCCCAGCAGCTCCGGCGGGATATTGAAAATGGAATCCACGATTTCATTGCCGCCCCAATAGGCCTTGTTCAGATTGTAAAGCAGCAGACCGGAGCCGAAAATAGCCACCAGCTGCACCAGACCTGCCGCGCAGGAGGCCAGCACTTTGCCGAACATCATATTGGCAGGCTTGGCGCTGGTAATCAGCACTTCCATGGCCCGGGAGCTTTTCTCCGTCGCCACATTCATGGCAACCATCTGGCCGTAGAGCAATATCACCATATACAGCGCCATGATCATGATATAGGTGTAGAGGAAGTTCTGCATCTGATCCTTACCCAGCAATTCTGTCTGGCCCTGGATGCTGATGTTCATCACATCCCCCACCTGCTCCGCCGTCATGCCGCTGCCCAGCATGGCTTGCATCTGATGAAGCCGCTGCAGCACTTCCATGGCAATGGCTTCGTTGGCATCGTACATGGTGCGGTTATTCACATAGTAGGTATAGGAAGCGGGGCCGGTCAGGACGAAAGCGCCTTCCGCATCGCCGGAAAGGATCTGATTCTTGATGGTATCCACATCCGCGTCCGTCAGACGCACCGTATACTCCACAAACGCTGCGGAGAAAGCCTCCTGCACCATTTCCCCCTGGGCCGCATTTTCTGCCTTCACCAGCAGAACCGGCAGGTTTTCCGGCGATTCCTCCTCCGTCTTGATGGCTGCGGCAATTCTGGGGAAGAACATCACCACCGCAATCAGCGCCACCAGAAACAGCGTCACGCCCACGAAGGTCTTATTATTCAGATAGCTTTTCAGCTCAAATTTCAGGATCTTACCAAACTGCTTCATCACGCGCCCTCCCCTGCGGAATCGCCTGCGTACTCCACGAAAATATCGTTGAGGGAGGGTTCAAAAACCTTTACCTCGTCAATATCGTAATTTTCCACCAGGCGGGTCATTACCGCTTTCTTTTCCGCGGGAGATGCCAGCCGGATCAGCAAATCGCCGTTTTCCATAACGCTGCAGGCAGCGCCGAAATCCGCCCGGATTTTCTCCGGTGTCTGCGTTCGCACCACCAGACGGTCCCGGGGGTAATCCCGCTTAATGTCCCGCAGGTCACCCTGGATTGCCACCACACCCTTGTTGAGAATCGCAATGCTGTCGCAGAATTCCTCAATATAGCTCATCTGGTGGCTGGAAAACAGCACGATCTTCCCCTTACCGATCTGCTCCCGCACCACATCCTTCAAAAGCATGGCATTCACAGGGTCAAGACCGGAAAAGGGTTCATCCAGAATTACAATATCCGGATCATGGGCCAGGGCTGTCACCAGCTGGATCTTCTGCTGATTGCCTTTGGACAGGGTATCCAGCCGCTTATTGCGGTACTCCATCATGCCCAGGCGTTCCAGCCAATAGTCCACAGCCTTTACAGCATCCTTGCGGCCCATGCCTTTCAGCTCTGCAAAATAGGTCAGTTGATCGATGATCGGCTTTTTCGGATACAATCCCCGCTCTTCCGGCAAATAGCCGATGCCCACCTTGTGATAATCAATGGGCTTTCCATCCACCAGCACCGCACCGCTGTCAGCCGGAAATACATCCATCAGAATCCGGATGGATGTAGTCTTGCCCGCGCCGTTTCTGCCAAGCAAGCCAAAGGCTTTGCCGCCCTCTGCCCGGAAGGAAACCCCGGTGAGAACCTTCTTTTCCCCGAAGGATTTCTCAATCTGTTTGAGTTCCAAGATCATACTTTTTCCTGCTCCTTGAATTCCACATAAATGGCACCGATGCCGCCGTGGATTTCCACTTCCGCAGTGCCGTTGCCGCTGCTGCCAAAGTCAGACACCGGCTTTCCGTCCACACGGACTTCGCCGATGCCCTTTTCAATGTCCAGGGCGTAGTCTGCCCGGCTGCCCAGCAGCGTAATGTTAGATTCGCCGACACCCAGTTCCAGCTGGCATTCCCCGGAAAGCGCTGCGGTCAGGTTCAGCTGCCCCACGCCCATATCCAGGTCCAGGTCATGCAGTGCGCCGCCGGATATGGTAATGCGGCCCGCGCCGCCCTCAAGATCCGCAGACTTGGATGCCACCAGGGTGTCAATCCAGGCATCTCCCGCACCCAGCTCGATATCAACGGTTTCCGCCAGCAATTCCCCAGCGCTCACTCTGCCTGCACCGGTTTTCAGGTTGATGCTATCAAACACCGTTCCCACCGGGACATAGATGGTCAGCACGGCATCTTGATAGGTATGGGAGCCGTTCAGCTTGATGGTTGTAAGATCCTTCAGGGTAAGGCAGCCGTTTTTCTCCTCCACCGTCAGATGCTTCAGGTTGCTTTCCACAGAAAAGGCGCTGCCTTCTTTTATGGCGAGATCCGCCGCGTTGATGCGGATCTGGAGCCGCGAAATTCCGGAAGACACCGCATAGGTTTTCATATCCCCTGTGGCATCTGTTTCTGTCCGGTCGCCACCCAGAAATATGCCGCCCAGCACCCCAACCGCGCTGAGAATTCCGCCGATGATGGCAACCGTCAGGAACACGGCAAGGGCAATTGCCAGATATTTGATGATTCTTTGTGCCTCGGTCATTTGATTTCCACACCTCCAAACATGCAGGTACCGCTGATATAGATGGTGGGACCACTGGGCTGCGCTGCCGTCTTATTGGACACGCCGCCGAAGACGCTGGTGGTATTCGCCCGCACATTGACCCCCGCAGGCACCAGAATATCGATGCCGCCGAAGATAGCAGAAACCTGAATGGCGCAGTCGCGCTGGATCACAGCATTGCGCAGGTCGCAGCTTACAGCGCCGAAGATGGCATTCAGCTCCGCGCCTTCAAACACCTGGCCATCATACTTCAGATCGCAGCCGGAAAATACGGCAGTGCCGGATTTCAGGTCTTTGCCTTCCAGACGCAGCTGCTTCAGCATAGCATTGGCTTTATTGCCCCGCAAACCGCTGAACACCAGCTTCAGGCCCAGAATTACGATAATCGCAGGAACCAGCAGTTCCCACAGCATGTCGAAGCTGAGAATATCCCGGCAGCACAGCAGCAAACACACGCCGATGATCATACCGATGAGATTGCCCATTTTCTCCCGCTGAGTAAACAGCCCGATGGCACAGGGGACAATGATAAACAGCGTCCACCAGCCGTCGAAGAAAATATTGATTTCCAAAATATCCAGCTTATTCAGCCCCAGAATCACGCCTGCGGCAATCAGGAGAATGCCCCAGAATACATTTCCGGCTTTTTTCATTTTCTTTGTTCCTCCCATATCGTTATGTGCAGGCCTTCAGAATGCCAAAGGCGCCGCACAGCAGGGCAATGGGAACCAGCAGCACAATGCCGCTCCAAAAGAGGATGCCAATAATCAAAAGAGGCAGCGCAAATACCATCAGAATGCTTGCCACAATTTTGGCCAGGCCCCAGGTCAGCTTAAAGGCGATTCCAATGACCTTGATCATCAGCCACAGAAACGCGATGATTACCAATACTTCAAACATAGCTTTTCCTTTTCATTCCATTATTGCCGCTCAAATCCAAGATACCGGGTACCCTGGAAGCTGAGATTTCCCCGATCTCCTTCGATGAGCATACCAAACTCATGCCCCGCCACATGCAGCTCCATCCGGTCGCCGCTTTCCACCTGGAAAGTGACATAGTAAGAAGTGGATGTACTGGTATGGTGCATTCCGGTGCCGCCGTGGTTGTGGCGATGGTGGGAAACATTGGTGCGCTTTGCCACCACGGTAGCCGGCACGGTCAGCCGGGGCGAATGATTGTTCTTGTTCCACTCCCGGATGCCCTTCACGGCCAGCACAATGAACATGCCGATCACCAAGAAAAACACCAGGGAAAACATGATCTGAAACAGATCAAACCCAAATCCAAAACCCATTTTCTTTCCTCCTGTATACATAGTGAGGCCTTACATTCCTGCAAGGCCTCACCGTGAAAGTTTACTGATTGTCGGGAGTAGCAGGTGCGGGAACCACCACAACGGGATTCTGGCTGTCAGCAGCCAGCTTGCCGCCCAGAGCGCCCATCAGCAGGCTCTTCAGGTCGATGCCCATACCGGCGGAAATACCCTCGGTAATCTGGGTGGTGGAGTTGACGATATCACCCACCAGCTTGGCGGAGTTGCCCTCACCGTACATGGTGATCTTATCCACCTTGCTCAAAGGCTCGGCAACATTGCGGGCAATCTCAGGCAGGGCAGCCATGATCATTTCCACAACGGCGGCCTCGCCGTACTTCTTCATAGCTTCTGCCTTCTTGTCGATACCTTCGGCTTCGGCCAATGCCTTTGCCCGGATGGCTTCTGCTTCTGCCTTACCCACAGCAGCGATACCTTCAGCTTCCTGCTCACGCGCGAAGCGCTGGGCCTCTGCCAGCTTCATTTCCGCAGCGGCAGCCTGCTCCTGCTCATAGCGGCGGGCTTCCGCATCCTTCTGGCGCTTAAAGAGGGCTGCCTGGGCTTCCTGCTCCTGACGGTAGCGCTCTGCGTCAGCCTTGGCGCGGATCTCTGCATCCAGGGTCTGCTTTTTGACTTCCACTTCCCGGGCCTTCAGTTCGGCTTCCCGTTCAGCCTTGGCGATGTTGGCATTGGCAGAGGTAACTTCAATGGTCTTTCTCTGCTCCTGCTCCTGAATCCGGTAGGCGGCATCGGCTTCTGCCTTCTTCACATCGCTCTGCTGCTTCAGTTCTGCCTGACGGATAGACAGAGAGGTCTGCTTTTCGGCAATTTCCATATCGGCCTGCACCTTGGCATCGTTGGCTTCCTTGGCAGCCTGTGCCTGGGAGATGGCGATGTCACGGTCAGCCTGGGCCTTGGCAATGGCAGCGCCCTTCTTGATCTTGGAAATATTGTCGATACCCAGATCCTCAATCACAGAGTTCTGATCGGCGAAGGACTGGACATTGAAGGAAATCATTTCCAGACCCATCTTCTCCAGATCGGGAATGGCGTTCTCCTGCACACGCTCAGAGAAGGCCTTGCGGTCTGTGACCATCTCTTCCAGGCGCATCTGACCCACGATCTCACGCATATTGCCTTCCAGGGTATCCTGAACCCGGGAGATGATCTGGGTTTCATTCTCATTCAGGAAGAACTTGGAAGCCAGGATCATCATTTCTTCGCTCTGGCCGATGCGGATCTTCACGGTGGCATCCACCTTAATGTTGATGTACTCGGCGTTGGGAACATAGTCTGCGGTTTTTACATCCACAGAAAACATCTTCAGGCTCAGCTTATCCAGCCGCTCCAGGAAGGGAATCCGGAAGCCTGCCTTACCGATGAGGATTCGAGGTTTCCGATAACCGGAAATAATAAACGCGGTGTCCGGGGGTGCCTTAACATAGCTGGCTACCATCAGGGCAACCAATGCGATTGCGGCTACAACAATACCAATTACATACTCCATGGGGGTTCTCCTTTCTCATTTTGGGTGTTACGGTTTACTTTCAGCAGAATTTGAAGCATTCCGCCGCACGGGGGTGTTTGCCGCCACAAGGCCAAGGGCCTGGGCATACGCGGGTCTGACGCTGAGTTTTTCTGTCAAGCGGATGGCAAGAATCCTCTCTTTCACGCCCATAGGCTTTCACTTCCTTTCCGGATGCCGGGAACTTTGTCTCTCCTGCTATGCTGGTATTATACGGGAAGCGGCCTTGAGAATACAGGGTAATTTCCGCAAAATAACCGGGGCATTTTCTCCCTTTACAGAGAATTAGATATTCTTTCTGATGGCATCATACTGCGCCCTATCAATGGTGCCGGTATCCAGCATCTGCTCGCACCACAGCTGCAAGGTTTCCACCGCGATGGAGATTTTCTCAAGTTCTTCCTGTATATACACGAAGTCCGCCAGTTCATCCCCGGAAATTCTCCCATCCACGGTAATCTCTATGAGCCGTTCCTTCTTTTTCTGCATGGCATTCAAAGAAGCCAGGGTTTCCAGCACGATCTGGGAAAGATCTTTGATCTTTACCTCCGGCACATACTGCGCCCCGATAGGACACTGGTTGGCGCAATAGTAGTTGCACAGGGCGGGCTGCCGGTATTGGTCAGACATCAGAAGCACCTCATCCGGGTGGGGCATGGAGCGCTCGCTTTCGATCTTCTCGATCCGCTCCGGCGACATGGTCTGAAGCAAGTCGGAAGCCTCCTCGCGGGTCAAGTTCAGCGTTTCTCTGGTACGCTGATAGATATTCTTATTCTCTCTGGTGGATTTTCTTGCCATATTTTTCTCCCTAACGCAAGCACCCGGCTTGCACAGCATATTGTTGGGAATAGTATAGCATATCTTCCTATCCTTTGTAAATGCTGTATATTTTCTTAACCCGTTCCGATACGCAGCAGCCCCGGGAGCAACTGCCCCGGGGCTTATTCTTTATTTTTCTGTCAGGAAGTCCAACAGCAGCCTGTTAAAGTCTCCGGCTTCCTCATATAAGCCGTGCCCCCATTGGGCGTACATTTTCAGCCGGGCATTGGGAATTTGCGCAGCAATCTCTTTCGACGGTTCGCCGCCCAGGGCTCTATCCCGCTCACCGCCCACTACAAGTGTCGGGGCTTTGATCTGCTGCAATTGTGCAAAGGCATCGTGGGTCAGGCAGGCATCTGCCTGGATAAAAAACCTGTCGTATGTCTTCGGTTTTGTCAGTCTGCCCACCAGTGGAATCGCCCACTTGTTTTTCCGGTAATAGGCATCGGAATAAATCCGCCGCAGATTGCTGTCCATAAATGCAGAATGGTTGCCGCATTGGGCGTATTCCACCCACTCCCCTATGGATTCTCTCAGTATCGGATTGGGTCTGGCAGAGGTCACCGTCAGGATCAGCTTGCCTACCTTTTCCGGATAATCGATCGCCAGATACTGGGCGATCATACCGCCCATGGACACGCCGAAAATATCCGCTTTGGCAATTCCCAGTTGTTCCATTGCCTGCGCCACATCCCTGGCCATATCCCGGGTGGTAAAACCCTGAGGCAACGCATTTCTGCGGCTAAAGGCATACACCGTAAAATCTTTTCCAAAGGTACGGTACATCAGCGCCATGGGCAAGGCTGTACCCTTGACGGTGCGCAAGCCGTCCCCCAGGCCGGGCAGCATAATCAGCGTCTTTGCGCCTGTGCCAAAACGAATATAGTCCACGGTAGTGTCTTTCACTGGTAATGTGCCGTTTTTCCCATTGTAAAGCATGGTCCGCGCCTCCTTTTCACAGTCTTTTCGTAAAGCAGATAATGCGGTTTACCTCAGCGAAGCCCATATGTAAATGGAATTGCAAGCTTTCTCTATTGGTCAGTTCGCAATCGCTGGCAAATTCGCTGCAGCCCATGGTCTTCGCCCAGGCTTCGCAGGCCGCCAGCAGTGCTTTGGCAATGCCCTGCTTACGAAATTCCTCCGCCACATAGATGCCTTCCAGATAGCCCACAGGACTGCTGTCCGTTCCCTCCACATAGTCACAACGCAGCTGGCATTGCGCAAAACCCACAGCGCCCTCCGGTGCATGGCAAAGAAAAAACGCCGCATCCGGTTCCGAAACGATCTGTGCCAGTTCTTCCCGCATTTGCTGCAGCGTGTGTTGGGGCCAGAGCCGGCATGCAAGGACTGCCAGCACAGGTAAATCGCTGCATTCCGCTTTTCGAATCCTCATACTTCTTTCTCTCCAATCCACTGCTGCAGCACCTCTTTTCCGGACATATAGCCGGCATTGACTTCCCGGTACAGGCTTTCATAAAAAGCCTGGGCGATGGCTTTCCGTTCCTGTGCCAGCTGTGTGCCCCGGGCTGTGAAAAATTTATCGTAGAGCTTTTCCAGCTTGAACTTATACTCCCGGAAAAACGAAGGCGCTTCACTGCTGCCGTCGCAGATGGTGCCATCGGGAAGTTTGGTATAGAGCGGTTCCGTCATATTTCCCTTATACATCAATGTTCTGGCAATGCCCAGCGCCCCGGTGACATCCAGCTTATCCGCATCAAAGAGGATTTTTGCCTCCACAGTCTGGGGCGGCAGACTTTTCCGGAACCGATGCACCTGAATACAGTGGCGCACCTGATGGGCAAATTCTTCCGAAAAGCCGTTGGATCGCAAAAAGTTCCAGGCCTTTTGGCTGCCCACCATGGCATGGCATTTTGTGGGATCTTCCAGTTGCTCTTTCCGGCCAATGTCATGGAGCAGGCAGGCCGCAATCAGCACATCGTGATCCACGCCTTCCTCCCCCTTGGCAATTTCCAGGGCATTGTAGAGCACCCGGTAAATGTGCTCTGGGTCATGGGCGCTGTCCGCCGCGCAGGAGAGCATGTAGTTTTCAATCAGGCAGTAATTGTCTTGGGTCATACGCTCACATCCTTTTTCTTATTTTATCACAGATATCCCCGGCAGAAAAGATGGCATGGAAATTTTTCTGTCGACGCGGCAAGGTTTCTGTGATAAAATAGCCCAAAATGATGCACAACAGGTGATACCATGGCACAGTTCAACATAAAAATCGCAGGCTATACCGCTGCGGTTACCTCCTTATTCGAAAGCACGCCCCAGTATTTCCGTAAATATCTGACGGAAGATACCCCCGACTTTTCCGTGACGGTTACCCCGGAAAACATTGCCTTTGAGCAGGCGGATCTGCTGGAAGAAGCCCTCCGGGACGGCTTCAAGCCCCGGGTATTTACTGACCCCTTTCTGGAGCGGGCGGCCGTTCAGCGTGCCTTTGGGGAGTTTCTTTTCCCGAAAGATATTCTGCTGATCCACGGCAGCGCTCTGGCTGTGGACGGCAAGGGCTACCTTTTCATGGCCCACAGCGGCACCGGCAAATCCACCCACACCCGCCACTGGCAGCAGCACTTCGGCAGCCGCATGGTCATGGTCAATGATGACAAGCCTTTTGTGTCTGTGGAAAACGACGGCATCTTCCTTCACGGTTCTCCCTGGAGCGGAAAGCACGGGCTGGATGCCAACATTTCCGTTCCTCTGGCCGGGATCTGCCTGCTGCAGCGGGGCACGGATAACCGCATTGTTCCCATTTTGCCGGAAGATGCGCTGCCTATGCTGCGAAAGCAAACCTTCCATCCCGGCGATCAAATCCGTTTTGATGCCCTTTCGGAGCAAATCGCCCGCAGCATCCCGTTGTGGCAGCTGAGCTGCACAAAGGACCCGGAATCCGCATTGGTTTCCTCCGCCGCCATGCACCGGGAGAGGATGTGATGCCATGGATTACACCGTGATCCGCAGCCGCAGAAAGACCGTTGCCATTGAAATCACCCCCGACGGCAAGGTGCAGGTGCGCTGCCCGCTCCGGACAAAGGATGCGGATATCCGGCGATTGGTAGAAAGCAAAGCTCCATGGATTGCCAGGCATCTGGCGGCCTTACCGCCACCGGCAGCGCCTTTCACCCAGGAAGAGCTGGCTGATCTTACTGTCCGGGCAAAGGCGTTCTTTCCCCGGCGTGCAGCATATTGGGCGCAGCAGCTGGGCTTGCAGTACGGCCGCATTACCATCCGTCATCAGCGCAGCTGCTGGGGCAGCTGCAGCGGCAAGGGAAACCTCAATTTCAACTGCCTGCTGATGCTGGCACCGGAATCGGTTGCCGACTATGTGATTATCCACGAGCTGTGCCATCTGGTGCAGCACAATCATTCCAAAGCCTTCTGGGGTCTGGTAGCGCAGACAATGCCCGATTACGCGGCATACAGACAATGGCTGAAAACCAACGGCAAATCGCTGATTGGCAGACTTCCATAAAGGATTACGGATTCCATACGCCGCACCGAATTTCCCCGTAGGGCGGGGCCTTGGTCCCGCCGCACGAATTCCATACGCAGAAACAAAAGAAAGCGGATTCTTCGGCGCGCTGCGCTTGCTCAGAATGACAGAGAAAGGACGAAAGCCAATTCCACCTCCGTCGTCCTGTAGGGGAGGGTCTTGACCCTCCCGCACGAATTCCATACGCAGAAACAAAAGAAAGCGGATTCTTCGGCGCGCTGCGCTTGCTCGCAATGACAGAGAAAGGACGAAAGCCAATTCCACCTCCGTCGTCCTGAGTAAGCCGCAGGCGCGTCGAAGGACCCGTATTCCCCGTTTCCCCTAACGCTTCACGCTTCCTGCAAAAAAGCAGCCTCCTTCCAGAGGCTGCTTCAGACTGTCGAAAAATTCTGCTCATATGAATGTAGGGGCCGGTGACTACACCGGCCCATGGGTAAAATCTTCAGATTTTACCCATATTTCTATAGATTTCGCAACATTCACGAAAGGGCCGATGTGGTCATCGGCCCCTACAAACAACTTTTTTGAC
>JAFSEW010000050.1 GCA_017435525.1 Oscillospiraceae bacterium
CATCAGCCCGTTCTGATCCACGCCGGTCCCTTTGCTAACATTGCTATCGGCCAGTCCTCCGTTATCGCTGACCGCCTGGCTCTGAAGCTGTTCGACTACCATGTCACCGAGTCCGGCTTCGCTGCTGACATCGGCTTCGAGAAGTTCTGGAACGTTAAGACCCGTCTGTCCGGCCTGACCCCCAACGTTTCCGTTCTGGTTGCTACCGTCCGCTCCCTGAAGATGCACGGCGGCGGCCCCAAGGTTACCCCCGGCGCTCCCCTGCCCAAGGAGTACAAGGAAGAGAACCTGGAACTGCTGGAGAAGGGTACCTGCAACCTGTTCCACCATGTTAACACCATCAAGAAGTCCGGCATCACTCCCGTTGTGTGCATCAACCGTTTCTTCACCGATACCGACGCTGAAGTCGCTCTGCTGAAGAAGCTGTGTGCTGAGCGCGGCATCCGTTGCGCCGAAAGTAACCACTGGCGTTACGGCGGCGAAGGCGCTGCTGAGCTGGCTCAGGTCGTTGTCGAGGCCTGCGAGACCAAGAACGAAGTTAAGTTCCTGTACGATCTGGATATGCCTCTGCGTCAGCGCGTTGAGCTGATCGCCAAGGAAGTCTACGGTGCTGACGGCGTTATCTGGCAGCCCCTGGCTACCGAGAAGGCTGAGCGCTTCGAGAAGGATCCCAAGTACGCCGACTACTGCACCATGATGGTTAAGACCCACCTGTCCCTGTCCGATGATCCCACCAAGAAGGGTGTGCCCACCGGCTGGAAGCTGACCATCCGCGACATTCTGGAGTACGGCGGTGCCAAGTTCCTGTGCCCCATGGCAGGCACCATCTCCATGATGCCCGGTACTGCTGCTAACCCCGCATACCGCCGCGTGGACGTGGACACCGAGACCGGCAAGGTCAGTGGCCTGTTCTAATTCACTCGATTCCAATAAGCAGAGGCGGGAAACCGCCTCTGCTTTTGGAGCATTATCAGAGTTGAAAGTTGAAAGTGGAAAACGGAAAATTTTTCAAAACTTTCAACTTTCCATTTTCAATTTTCAACTAATTGACTGAAAGGAAAAGATACCTATGGATATGACAATGGAATCCTGCCGCAAGTTTGTGGAAGTTCTGGCCTCCGATTCTCCCACCCCCGGTGGCGGCGGCGCTGCTGCTCTGGTTGGCGCTCTGGGTACCGCTCTGGGCAACATGGTCGGCTCTCTGACCGTGGGCAAGAAGAAGTACGCCGAAGTGGAAGCTGAGATCATTGCTCTGAAGGCTAAGTGCGATGCTCTGCAGAAGGAACTGCTGGATCAGGTCGAGGCTGACGAAGTTGGCTTCCTGCCTCTGGCTAAGGCCTACGGCATCCCCAAGGACGATCCCAACCGCGATAAGGTCATGACCGAAGCTACCATCATTGCCTGCTCCACCCCCATGCACATCATGGAGCTGTGCTGCGAGGCTATCGAAGCCATCGCTGTGTTTGCCGCCAAGGGCAGCCGTCTGGCTGTTTCCGATGCCGGCTGCGGCGCTGTTTGCTGCAAGGCTGCTCTGCAGGCTGCTTCCCTGAACGTCTTCATCAACACCAAGAGCCTGAAGGATCGCGCTGTTGCTGAGGAAATGAACGCCAAGTGCCTGGGCATGCTGGACAAGTACTGCGCCATGGCTGACGAGATCTTCAACACTGTCAAGGCCGGCTTCGGCGTCTAAGCCCGCAGTGCGGGCGGCCAATGCGTGATCGGCTGATCAATTATCGTTACACCATTGGGTACCGCTCGGTATCGTTACATATTCAAAAAACAAATTATGTTTTGAAGGAGAAATTTACTATGGCTAAGAGATTACTGGGTAAGGAAGTTAACGAGGCTCTGGTTGCCGCTCTGCAGACCCGTGCCGCTGCTCTGAAGGAGAAGGGTGTTACCCCCACTCTGGCAATTCTGCGTCTGGGCGAGAACCCCTCCGACCTGAGCTATGAGAAGGGCGCCACCAAGCGCGCTGAAGAAATCGGCGTTGCCATCAAGAACTTCATTCTGCCCGAAGCTTCCACCAAGGAAGAAGTCCTGGCTGTTATCGACCAGATCAACGCTGACGACTCCATCCACGGCTGCCTGATGTTCCGTCCTCTGCCCAAGCACCTGAAGGCTGACCAGGACGAGATCTGCAACCGTCTGGCTCCCAAGAAGGACGTTGACTCCATGACCCATATGTCCAACGCCGGCGTGTTCGAAGGCCAGGACCTGGGCTACGCTCCCTGCACTCCCGCTGCCTGCATGGAGATCCTGGATCACTACGGCATCGACTGCAAGGGCAAGAAGGCTGTGGTTATCGGCCGCTCTCTGGTTGTGGGCAAGCCCGCTGCCATGATGCTGATGGCTAAGAACGCTACCATCACCATCTGCCACACCCGTACCGTTGATCCCGCCGCTATCTGCCGCGAAGCTGACATCATCATCTCCGCTGCCGGTGTTCTGAACAGCCTTACCAAGGACTTCGTCCGCGAAGGCCAGGTCGTTATCGATGTTTCCATGAACTGGAACCCCGAGAAGATCACCTCCAAGGGCAAGGGCGGCATGTCCGGCGACGCCATCTTCGACGAGGTTGAGCCCATTGTCGAGGCCATCACCCCCGTTCCCGGCGGCGTGGGCGCTGTTACCACCTCCGTGCTGATGAAGCACGTTGTGGAGGCTGCTGAGAAGGCCTAATCCCATATCCCCTTCTGTATGACTGACAGGTAAGGCGGGTCACCGCCGGGGAGTACAGAAGTGCAAATGCCGACTGTCTGGGCGATCCGATTCTCCATAGGATCGGATCGCCCTTTTTCTACAAATTATCTTCGAGGTGTCTGTTATGAATAAGATCAAAAACCTCTCTGAAGGCGCTTTTCTGAAGCTGCTGTTCGGTTTCTTCTCCGTCTGTTTCCTGGTTGCGGCTTTCTGTATGCCTGACCGGAGCACCATGTTCACCGGCCTGTGGCACATCATCAGCCAGCCCAGCAAGATCTCTGCCAACTATTTCGCCATGGGCGGCTACGCTGCCACCTTCCTGAACATGGGTCTTGTGGGCCTGCTGTGCCTTGGACTGTTTGTGGTGTTTAAGGGCACGCCCAACAACGCCTCCACCCTGGCTGTGCTGCTGACCATAGGCTTCTGCTCCTGGGGCATCAATGTGCTGAATATGTGGTTCTCTGTTCTGGGCGTAGTGGTCTACGGCCTGGTGAAGAAGGAAAAGATGGGCGGCCTGGTAAACGCCATGCTGTTCTCCACCGGTATTGCTCCGCTGATCACCGAGCTGCTGGTCCGCTATCCCAGCGCCGAGTACATCGGCTTCAATGTTCCCGGAGCGCTGATAGCGCTGTTCGTTGGCCTGATTATCGGCTTCTTCCTGCCTGCGGGTCTTGCCCACTCTCCTAAGGTTCACAAGGGCTTTGACCTTTACAGCGCAGCTCTGCCCATCGGTATGACTGCCTTCTTCCTCAACGCCACCCTCTACAAGACCCTGGGCGTCAGCCTGCCCAAGGCGCTGTCTGATCTGGCTCCCGAGAGCATGCAGGTTGCTTCCCAGTCCACTGTCAACATCTTCTGCATTGCTGTGTTCGGCCTGTGCATCGTATTCGCATTCCTGCTGGGCTGCAAGCCCAAGGATTACTGGAAGCTGCTCACCGATCCCGCACTGGTCAGCAACTTCTCCTCCACCTACGGCAACGCCACCTTCCTGATGAATGTGGGTGTGTTCGGCCTGTTCATCCTGGGTTACTACAACCTGATCGGAGCCAACTTCAACGGCATTACCTTCGGTATCATCTTCTGCATGCTGGCTACCTGTAATTCCGGCAGCCATCCCGGCAATGTGTGGCCCATTATGCTGGGCTACTTCGTGGCCTCCGTGGTAGCCGGCTGGCTCTCCACCCTGGTGGGCGGCAACTTCACCCTGGCTATCAATGCCCAGGCTATCTGCGTGGGTCTGTGCTACGCCAACGGTCTGAGCCCCATTGCCGATAAGTACGGCTGGCAGTACGGTTTCATCGCCGCTGTGATGCACTACCTGCTGGTGACCTCCGTGCCTACCCTCCACGGCGGCTTCTGCCTGTACAACGGCGGCTTCACCGCAGCGCTGATCTGCCTGATCCTGGTGCCCGAACTGGAAAAGTTCTTCCGCACCAAGGAAGAGCGGAAGCTGGCAAAGGCTAAGTAATGCTTTGTAGGGGAGGGTCTTGACCCTCCCGCAAAAGGCGTGTTGCATTTGCAACACGCCTTTTCCTATACGCAAAAACCGGGCAACCCTTGCGGGTTGCCCGGTCTGTTTGGAAAGAATTACACCATTGCAGCGGTGATGATAGCCATCTTGTAGACTTCCTCGGCGTTGCAGCCACGGGACAGGTCGTTGATGGGAGCAGCCAGACCCTGCAGGATGGGGCCCAGAGCTTCATAACCGCCCAGACGCTGTGCGATCTTGTAGCCGATGTTACCAGCCTCGATGGTGGGGAAGATGAAGGTGTTGGCGTAGCCGGCAACGGGGGAGCCGGGGAACTTCAGCTGGCCGACTTCGGGAGCCACAGCTGCGTCGAACTGCATTTCGCCGTCGATAGCCAGGTCGGGAGCCATTTCCTTGGCAACCTTGGTAGCCTCGTTGGACAGCTTCACAGTGCCGCCCTTGCCGGAACCGTTGGTGGAGAAGCTCAGCATAGCAACCTTGGGGTCAATGCCGAAGACCTTAGCGGTGTTAGCGGTCTCGATAGCAACCTCAGCCAGCTTCTGTGCAGCGGACAGAACCACATTGCCGTCCTTGTCCACGGAATCCTCGTAACCCAGGTTGATAGCGCAGTCGCCCATAGCCAGCTTCTCTTCGCCGCGAACCATGATGAAGCAGGAAGAAACCAGGTGAGAGCCCTTCTTGGTCTTGACGATCTGCAGAGCGGGACGGACGGTATCAGCGGTGGAGTAGGTAGCGCCGCCCAGCAGGGAGTCAGCATAGCCCATCTTCACCAGCATGGTGCCGAAGTAGTTGCCCTTGGAAAGGGCAGCCTTGCACTCCTCAGCGCTCATCTTGCCCTTACGCAGCTCAACCATCTTGGCGACCATCTCGTCCATGCCTTCATAAGTAGCGGGGTCCAGAATCTCAACGCCTTCGATGTTGAAGCCGCCCTTGGCAGCGTTGGCCTTGACTTCTTCCACATTGCCCACCAGGATGGGGGTCAGGAAGCCGCCTTCCACCAGGCGAGCGGCAGCTTCCAGGATACGGGCGTCATGGCCTTCGGTGAAGACGATCTTGCGGGGATTGGCCTTCAAAGTTTCAATCATTGCGTTAAACATGATGACATTCCTCCAAATTTTACGGGCTTATGCCCAAATTTTTACATCGTAATTATACAACACCTTTTCCCGCTTCGCAACCGGTTTTCCAAAAAAACTCCGAAAAATTACGGATACAGAAAACTTTTTAATTTCTTTGACTTTCTCCGGAAAAAATACACAAAAACCAGGAGACACCAGGCAGAATAATTTTGTTTTTCACGATATACCGGGTGCAAATTTCCAAAGTCCCTTTCTCTTTTATGTGGTCATTTGACCTTTTGTAGCAATTTTTTAACCGCAAATATATTTCCTGTACCGCCGTGGGAAATCTTTTGATCAATTTACATGGAAATAATTTCGTTTTTGTTGCAAAACATGGTGTTTTTTCTGTTTTCTACATAAAATCCGTTTCTTTTTGTGCGTTCGGTCAATTGACGCAGGCGGTCTTTTCTGGTATCCTATAGCCATCAACCAAACGGAGCAGAAAGGAGGTCGTAACATGAATTTGGCTGCAATTATTTGGTTCGCTTTGCTGCTGGTATTTCTGGTTGTGGAAGCTGCCTGCCCCATCCATCTGGTGAGCATCTGGTTTGCTGCCGGTTCTCTGGTGGCAATGATCATTGCGTTTTTGCACGGCCCTGTGTGGCTGCAGATCGCGCTGTTTCTGATCATTTCCTGCGCACTGGTGGCGCTGCTTTGGCCGTTCATCAAGAAGTTCCTGAATCCCCATCTGAAAAAGACCAATATCGATGCCATCATCGGATCTCAGGGCTATGTCACCGCAGAGATTGACAATCTGGCCGCTACGGGTCAGGTCAAGCTTGGTGCCATGGAATGGACTGCACGGAGCACTTCCGGCCGGAAGCTTCCCGCAGGTACCCTTGTGAAAGTGGACCGGATTGAAGGCGTAAAGGCTTTTGTTTCCCAGGTGGAAGTTCCCACCGCTGTTGAGTAACCGATTCTGAAACTATTTATGGAGGTATTATTATGGGTTGGATTATTGGCGCATTGATCGTTCTCGCACTGATTCTGGTTATTTCCAATGTCTACGTGGTGCAGCAGTCCCGGGCTTATGTTATTGAGCGTCTGGGCGCATTTGAATCTGTCCAGGGTGTGGGCCTGCACTTCAAGGTTCCCTTTATTGACCGCATTGCCCGCCGCGTCTCCCTGAAGGAGCAGGTGCTGGACTATCCCCCTCAGCCCGTTATCACCAAGGATAACGTTACCATGCAGATCGACACCGTTGTGTATTTCCAGATCACAGACCCCAAACTGTATGCCTACGGCGTGGAGCAGCCCATGGCTGCTATGGAGACCCTCACCGCCACTACCCTGCGTAACATCATCGGCGACCTGGAGCTGGACCAGACCCTGACTTCCCGCGACGTGGTCAACACCAAGATGCGCGCTATCCTGGACGAAGCCACCGACCCCTGGGGCATCAAGGTCAACCGCGTGGAGCTGAAGAACATTCTTCCTCCCGCTGACATCCAGAGCTCCATGGAAAAGCAGATGAAGGCTGAGCGTGACCGCCGCCAGGCCATCCTGCAGGCAGAAGGCCAGAAGAAGTCCGCCATTCTGATCGCAGAAGGTGAGAGAGAGGCCGCCATCCTCCAGGCAGACGCAGAAAAGCAGGCCGCCATTCTCCGGGCAGAAGCTGAGAAGCAGGCTGCCATCCTGAAGGCCGACGGCGAAGCCCAGGCAATCCTGGCTGTGCAGAAGGCTATGGCCGATTCTCTGGAGCTGCTGAACCAGAAGGCCCCCAACGACCAGGTGATCAAGCTGAAGTCCATCGAGGCTATGCAGAAGATCGCCGACGGCAAGGCCACCAAGATCATTATCCCCAGCGAAATGCAGGGTCTGGTAGGCATGGCCAACGGTATTGTGGAAGGCGTGAAGGAATAAGCTATGGCAAAGGACAACCGCTTTGTTAAGGTATATTCCGACGGCGCTTTCGGCTCCAATGAGATCTGGGTGGATAAACTCACCGGCGTGAACTATCTGTTCCACGCAGCCGGTTACGGAGGTGGCCTCACTCCCCTGCTGAACCGGGACGGCACCCCGGTGATAACCTCCGTCCCCAGAGACGAAGAATAAGAAAATGGCAGGACTCCTTTCCGGGAGTCCTGCCTATTCTTCTGCGTATAACTTGTCCAGTTCCCATTGCTTTGGATTGTTTTGTATATATTCTGCAATTTCATTGTAATCAGCCTGTCCGCGAATCACATGTTCATAGAACGATGTTTGAAACAGTTTCTCCATACAGGAAACCTGCTTACAGGCTCTGGTAGTCAGTGATTTATATGCACAGACAATATCCGTGACCGTAGGGCGGGGGCTTGCTCCCGCCGTCTCTTCCAGGCGCAGAATAGCGTGAATGTGGTTTGGCATAATCACATAGGTATCAATTTTCAGCGTTGGGAATCTGTTTTCCAATTGAAGCAGCTGCTCTTCTGCAATCTCCCCATACTGGGAACATACCGTTTTGGCGGGAGCAAGCCCCCGCCCTACGATATGTGACAGAAGGCATTTACGATTATGCGTGCAGATTGTAATAAAGTACGCACCGGCCGTGCTGTAGTCATAATCCGGCATTCTGGGATGCTTACGCCTGGGAAATTCCTTGTTCATATTACCGCCTCTATTTCATATCAAAAGATCGGCAAAGGAAATCCTTTGCCGATCTTTTTGCAAATTATACCTGCTCCAGATATGCCTTGCGGCCCATTTCGTAGAGGTTGTTGCCCTCGCTGTCGATGATGACGATGGCGGGGAAATCCTCCACTTCCAGGCGGCGGATGGCTTCCGCACCCAGATCTTCATAGGCCACGATCTCGGCCTTCTTGATGCACTTGCTCAGCAGCGCGCCGCAGCCGCCGATGGCACCGAAATACACAGCGCCATGCTCCTTCATGGCGGCAACCACTTCAGGGCCACGCTTGCCCTTGCCGATCATGCCGGTCTGGCCGCACCCAATGAGGGTGGGACTGTAGGCATCCATCCGGTAGGAGGTGGTGGGACCGGCAGAGCCGATGGCCTGACCTTCCTTTGCGGGGGTGGGGCCCACGAAATAAATCACGGCGTCCTGCATTTCCATGGGGAAGGGCTTGCCCTGGGCAGCCAGCTCGCACAGCCGCTTATGGGCCGCGTCACGGGCGGTGTAGATGACGCCGGAGATCAGGCAGCTGTCACCGGCTTTCAGCTGGCGGGCAGCTTCTCTTGTCAGGGGCGCAGTAATGGAAATTGCCATATCAAAGCACCTCCGTCTTATGTCTGGTGACATGGCAGTTGATATTCACTGCCACGGGCAGGCCCGCAATGTGGGTGGGGCACTGCTCAATATTCACTGCCAGAGCAGTGGTCTTGCCGCCGAAGCCCTGAGGGCCGATGCCCAGGGCGTTGACCTTTTCCAGCAGCTCCTGCTCCAGTTCTGCGTAATATGGAACGGCGTTTCTTTCCTCCACGGAGCGCATCAGGGCCTGCTTAGCCATCAGCGCTGCCTTATCGAAGGTGCCGCCGATGCCCACGCCCACCACAATGGGAGGACAGGGGTTGGGACCGGCCTCTTCCACGGTCTGCAGCACGAATTCCTTCACGCCCTCCACACCGTCGGAGGGGCGCAGCATCTTGATGCGGCTCATGTTTTCGCTGCCGAAGCCCTTGGGGGCTACGGTGATTTCCAGCTTATCGCCGGGAACCAGGTCGTAATAGATCATGGCGGGGGTATTGTCCTTGGTGTTCACCCGGTCCAGAGGGTCCCGGACAACGGACTTGCGCAGGAATCCCTCAGTATAGCCCTGACGGACACCCTCATGGATGGCCTCGTTCAGGTCGCCCTGGATGTGGACTTCCTGGCCAATCTTCAGAAATACGCAGGCCATGCCGGTATCCTGGCAGATGGGCTGATCCTTCTCGTCGGCAATCTGGTAGTTCTCGATGATCCTCTCCAGGATCTCCTTTGCCTGGGGCCAGGTTTCCTGGGCGTGGCAGGCGGTGATCCGATCCTTCATATCCTGGGGCAGGTGGCAGTTGGCTTCAATGCAAAGCCGCTTTACCACTTCTGTAATTTGGGTTGCCTGAATTTCTCTCATGACGCACCTCAACGGAACATATCGTTGATTTCCTGCAGAGTCTGGCGCACCAGCTGCTCGCCGCCGATATGGCCGACCTGGCCGCTGGCGATGAAGGCGCTGTAGTGGCCGCCCTCTTCAGCCTTCTTGGTGGGCAGGTAACCCTCGGCACCGCAGCACAGCTGGATCAGGAAGGTCTGCTCAGCCAGGGAGCGAGCCTTGATCTGGTTGCCATAGTCCAGGAACAGCTCGAAGGGGTTCGTGGCAATGGCAATGGTGCCCATGCGCAGGATATGGACCTCGGTGGGCAGCACTTCCACGGTTTCCTGCACCGCTGCGCGGCGCAGCACGCCCAGATGACGCTGCAGATTTGCGGCATCGTTGTAGTCCACATCGCCTTCCTTATCATCCAGATATTCCTTAATGGCGCGCTTGGCGGCAGCCACTTCGGTCATGGTGGTGCGGCGCAGAGGCAACATCATGTCTTCCACAACATGCTTAAACTCTACATCCACCTGAGCTTCATCCAGGCCTTCTTCATACACATCGATGATCTCACGGGCAATGCGCTTGCCGGTCTTGCGCATACCGGCCAGGTCGAACATAGAGGGATCGGCCTTGCGCTTGGGAGGATTGTTGCGCTTGCAGTTGGGGTCATTCAGATCGCTTTCCGGCTCCACCCAGCGAACCAGGTCAACGGGGCACTGGTCACCGGCGGCAGAGCACTGAGCCAGCAGGAAGATCTCTTCACCGAAGTGCTTACGCAGCAGCATCTTCACTTCGCCCCAGAAGTCGGGGGAGACGAACAGACGGTGCTGGACACACTGAGCAGGGCAGGCCAGGTTAGCCACGATACCGGTGAGCTTCTTAGCTTCATCGAACACATACAGCAGCTCGATGCCGGAGTCGTTGCCGCCTTCCAGACCCACGAACATAGCGGTGTTGGTGTCGCCCCACATCTGAGCGGAGCCATCGGAATAGGTAGCACGGCGGCACATGCCCACCACGGCGCGGCCAAAGGCGTTGATAAAGGAACCGGGCTTGCGGTTTTCCCAGGCCTCAGCAACGGCAGCGGAGATCTGCTTCACCAGCAGCTCCATCACTTCCTGCTTGGTGGCGATTTCGGGGTTGGCGCTGATGTTTTCCTTCTCCACATACTTCTTGCCGGCAGGCAGGATATCCTGGAGCATGAACTTGCTGCCGGTGCCCACCGCTTCCGGCAGACGGCGGGTGCTGGGATACACAGGGCCGGTGTGGGTGTGGATGGCGGAGAGAACCACCTTCATGGGGTCCAGGCCGGGAATCTTACCGGCAATGTTCTCACGGACTGCCTTCACCAGGCTGTAGCCGGTGCTGCCCAGGTCGCAGCTGACCAGGACCACATGATCCTCGCCGGAATCCACTGCCATGGCGGTAACGGTCAGGGGCTTTTCCACATACTGGGAAATACGCTCGGCGAACTGGCCTGCCAGAGAAATCTTCTTATCGGGAGTAATGCTCTTTTCAGACCAGCCAAACTTCAAAACGCTCATGTTTGTTTCCTCCTTAAATTACATTATAAATGGTATCCAGCTTGGTGCCGTCCCGGTAAATAACCTCAGCCACGGCCTTGTCGCCGAACTGCAGATGCCGGGGAGCACCGGTGATTCTTTCGGTCTTTTCTTTCAGCTCGTGGATATCCACGATGGGCAGACCGGCCTTTACCAGCCGCTGCTTCAGCTCTGCGTTCTTGGGGTTCACGGCGATACCGCCCTGGGTCACCAGCACATCGATATCCTTGCCGGGGGTGGAAACGCAGGTCACATGATCGGTAACAATAGGGAGTCTCGCCCGGAACATGGGAGCGATGATCATGCACAGCTTGGAGCCTGCGGCAGCATCACTGTGGCCGCCGGAGCCGCCCATGATGAAGCCGTTGGAATCGGTGTGGACATTGACATTGAAATCGGTGTCAATTTCGGTAGCGCCCAGAATCACCACATCCAGGCTGTCCACCACGGCACTGGGAACAGAGGGACCGGCATAGTGCAGCGCGGTGATCTCCCGGTGCCGGGGATCGCTGCGGATGGATTCCACTGCCTTCAGGTCGAAGCACTGCACATCCAGGAGGCTCCGGAAGCAGCCGGCTTCCAGCATGTCCACCATGTAGCCGGTGATGCCGCCCAGGCCGTAGCTGCCCTGGATGCCGTCCCGGAGCATGATCTCCTTCAGGAACTTGGCTGCCGCCAGAGAAGCGCCGCCGGCGCCGGTCTGGAAGGAGAAGCCGTCCTTCAAAAGGCCGGAATTTTCAATGACCTTGGCCGCGTAAGAGGCCATCACCAGACCCACGGGGTCACGGGTGATCTGGGTAGTGCCGGAAACAATGCCCTTGGGATTGCCGATGGCATCCACCTGCACCACATAATCCACATAATCTTCGGAGATGGAGAAATCCGCCAGGGGATAGGGCACCAGATTATCGGTGATCACTACCACCTTCTTGGCGTACATGGCATCGGCAAAGGCGTAGCCCAGACTGCCGCAGGCAGAGGGGCCGTACTTACCGGAGCAGTTGCCCATGGGGTCAGCGGTGGGGGCTGCGATAAAGGCCACATCCACCGGGGTTCTGCCCAAAGCGATATCGCTGGGACGGCCGCCGTGGGTGCGGAACTGCACAGGCGTGTCCATGATGCCCCGGCTGATCTCACGGCCCAGGCCGGAGGCCATATAGTCCGTGAGGATGTGGGTCACCACACGGTTCTTGATGTGCTCCAGCATGGGGGTATGGACATCGAAGAAGGAGCTGGCATTGACGGTCAGATCCCGGATGCCTGCCTGGGCAATGGTATCCATGACCATGTTCAGCACATAGTCGCCGTTGCGCAGATGATGGTGGAAGGATACGGTCATGCCGTCTTTCAGACCGGACAGCGCAATGACTTCCTTCAGAGAATTCACAACCTTGCTCATTACACATCCTCCCTTCTCAGGCCCAGGGCCTCTGCCGCGGCAATGGTCTGCTGGGCACGGGCTACAATGGGCGCATCAATCATCTTGCCATGCAGGGCAATGACGCCGCGGCCCTGCTCTTTTGCCAGGGTGATGGCATCCATCACTTCGTAGGCATAGTCGATTTCCTTCTGGGTGGGGCTGAACACCTGGTTGATCACATCCACATGGCGGGGAGAAATGGAAGCCTTACCGGTAAAGCCCAGGGCCTTGGCTACCCGGGCATCTACCCAGATGCCTTCATCGTCATTGACATCGGTAAAGGGGGTATCGTACACAGCCACACCTGCGGCTCTTGCTGCCACCACCAGGCGGGTACGGGCATACTCAATCTCCCGGCTTTCCTTGGTGCGCTTGCACTGCAGGTCAGCGGTCAGGTCTTCGGCACCCAGGAACAGCGCCTGCACGCGCTTGGACGCGGTAGCAATGGAGAAGGCATTTTCCACGCCCAGGGCCGTCTCGATCAGGGGCATCAGGCCGACAGTGTTGTTTGCCAGGCCCAGCTTTTCTTCCAAGGCGGTCATGTAGGCATCGGCAGCCAGTACATCCGCAGCAGAATTGGTCTTGGGCAGCAGGATCAGGTTGGGCTGCTGGGGCAGCACGGTATCCAGGTCTTTCTGCCAGTAGGGGGTATCAATGGAATTGATACGGACGATGGTCTCGCAGCCCCGCAGATCCATATAGCGCAGGGTGTTGCGCACCAGGATCCGGGCAGCGTCCTTCTCAGCGGGGGACACGGCGTCCTCCAGGTCGAAAATAATGGCATCGGAGCCCAGGCAATTACCGTTGATCAGCATATTGGGGGTATTGCCGGGCAAAAACAGCATACTGCGGCGCATTACGCATCCCCCTTTCCACGAAGCACGGCGGTTTCCACTCTGGCGCGGATCACGCAATCCAGAGCGCCCCGGTCATTGACACGGACACAGGCATCGGTAACCTCCAACTCCTGCAGCACGTCCCGGACAGTGGCCTCAATGGCCGCACCGTACTGCACTTTCACCACAGATTCCAGCTGAATGTCAAGTTCGCCGAATCCCGGCTCGATCTCTACATAGACATCGCTGGACTCCATGGTGCCGGCAGAGGCAATTTTTTTGATTTCCAAAGCAAGCAGCTCCCTTCGTTCTGGTTCTTTCACTGGTAATTGTATATAACTTTCCAGAAGAATGCAATCTTTTTTGCGTTTTTATTTGCATCCGGCCCGGCTTCATGTATAATAAAGGAAAACGCAGAAGGAGGCTGGCTATGGAAATACAGCTGCTGCGCCGCCTGGCAGGTCAGAAACTGGCCCAATGGGCAGCGCTTTTGGAAAAGACCGGGCTTCACGGGCAGCCCGATGGCGATACCACGGTTTTGCTTTATGACCAAGACGACACCCTGGCTGCCACCGGTACCCGGCAAGGAAATCTGCTGAAATATATTGCCGTAGACCCCGCCTATCAGGGGCAGGATCTCACCGCCCGGGTTCTCACCGCCCTGCGGCAGGATGCCATGGAAGCAGGCTTGCGGCATCTGTTTCTTTACACCAAGCCCCGGAACGAAAGCATGTTTGCTTCCTTATTCTTCTACCCCATCGCCAAGACCGATCAGGTGCTGCTGATGGAAAACCGCCGGGGCGGTATTCAAAGCTTCCTTGCCCAGCAGCCGGTACAGCCGGTTTCCGGCAAAGTCGGTGCCGCTGTGATGAACTGCAATCCCTTTACCAAAGGGCACCAGTATTTGGTGGAGACTGCCGCCGGAAGCTGCGACCATCTGTATATCTTTGTGCTTTCCGAGGATAAGAGCCGCTTTTCCGCCGCAGACCGGCTGGAAATGGTACGCCGGGGCACTGCCCATTTACCCAATGTAACGGTGCTGCCCACAGGCCCTTACCTGATCTCTTCCGCCACCTTCCCTACCTATTTCCTGAAGGACCGGGAGCAGGCGGTCGATATGCAGTGCTTACTGGATATTGAAGTTTTCGCCAGACACTACGCTCCCCACTTCGGCATCACCCATCGCTTTGTGGGCACGGAGCCCCTTTCTCCCATGACTGGCCAATATAACGCAGCCCTGAAAGCCCATCTGCCGGAACGGGGCATCACCGTTACGGAAATTCCCCGGCTGGAAACGGGCGACGCCCCCATCAGCGCCACCGCCGTGCGGCAGGCTCTGGACGAAGGGAAAGATTTCCGCCACCTGGTACCTGACACTACTTATGAATATCTGATCCAAGGAGGATTTTGCCATGCCTGAACGCCGTCCAACCCATATTCTCAGCAGCTACTACGCCCCCAGAGGCCACAACCGTATGTATAATCTGGGCCAGTATCTGGCGCAGATGTATCTCTCTCCCAACGATAAGCTCATCGGTGTCATCGGCGACGCCGGTTCCGGCAAAAGCGCCCTGATCCGGGGCATGTTCCCGGGCCTGGAACTGACCAACGACGATAACGGCGTGTATGTGCGCCCCCTGCCCCTGCTGGAGCAGGACACCGGCTTCGCCTTCTTCTCCCCCCACACCTATCACCTGGATATCCGCTTCGAAAACGGCTTTACCCAGATGAGTATTCTGGCCGATGCCATCGCCGAAGCCCTGGACAAGGGCAAGCGGGTGATCGTGGAGCATTTTGACCTGGTGTATCCTATGCTGGGTGCCAACGCCAATCTGCTCATCGGCGTGGGTGAGCAGGTGCTGATCTCCCGGCCCACCCTCTTCGGCCCGGAGCCTGAAGAAATCAAAAAAGAAGTCTATAAAACCCTTCGCTACCGCCTCATGGCCCACACCGCGGAAGACCTGTGCGAAATGTATATGGATCACTTCGATGTGGATCGCTGCGGCCACGACGATGTGAAGCACGGCTTTGCTCTGTACTTCCCGGAAACCAAGCCGGATCTGGATATCGTAGCCTTGGAGCAAACGGTCAAGGATGTGATCGCCCAGGATCTGCCTGTAACTTATGTGGATGAGCAGCATATCCGGGTGGGCAGCAATCTGCAGAAATGCACCGGCCCCAGAATCCATGTGAGCAGCACCGGCAAGATCGAGAATTTCCGGCTCCTGCACCACTTTATTTATGACCGGTTCAAGCGCCGCTACCTGCTGGTGGGCTGCGTGGGCGAAAAATCCGATGAAATTCTGGCATCCCTGGATCTGCGGCGGCAGCGCCCCGGCTGGGAATAAGATATGGAAATTTCCCTGATGCAGATGCTGCAGGCCCGGGAGCACCGGGTGCAGCGGCAACAGCAGCTGCAGAAGCAATACGGCAAGCCCCTGATCTGCTTTACCATGAATATCGCCGGGCCGGAAAAAAACAGCCCTCTGATCCGGTTTGGCTTCCGGCTGGGCTGCACCCGGCTGGAAGCGGCGCTGAAAGAAATTCCCGTAGTGCACAGCATCCGGGAGGAATCCGCCACCGGCTGTGAGGGCTACTATGTCTGCGATGCAGACCCCAAAATTCTGAAACATATCACCTGCAAAATTGAAGAAGCGGATGCTCTGGGACGGCTCTTTGATCTGGATGTCATCACCCAGGAAGGCAAGCAGACCCGTCCTGTTCCCAGAAAGTGCCTGCTGTGCGGCAATCATGCCATGGTCTGCGGCCGCAGCCGCGCCCACAGCGTGGCGCAGCTGCAGGAAAAGACCCGGCAGATTCTTATGGATGCCGCGGTGGAAGAAATTTCCCGGCTGGCCGTGCAGAGCCTGCTCTGTGAGCTATACACCACACCAAAACCGGGTCTGGTGGATCTTCGCAACAGCGGCAGCCATACGGATATGGACTTTGGCACCTTCCTGGGCAGCGCCGCTTCTCTTTGGGGATATTTCCGCCGCTGCGTGTCCATCGGTATTGCCACTGCCCAACTGCCCCCGGAAGAAACGTTTCCCCAATTGCGGCAGGCAGGTTTGGAAGCGGAAAAAGCCATGTACCGGGCAACCAACGGTGTCAACACCCACAAAGGTGCCATTTTCACAATGGGGCTGTTCTGCGGCGCAGCCGGCAGGCTGCTGGATTTTGATCCCCATGCTTTGGCTGCGGAATGCGCCGCCATGACAAAGAACCTTTCTCTGGACGGTCACACCACCGCCGGAGGCAGGCTGTACGCTTCCCACGGCATCACCGGTGCCCGGGGGCAGGCAATGGCGGGATTCCCAACCGTTATCCACACAGGCCTTCCCGCGCTGCAAGCAGGAAAGCATCTGGGGTTGAACCGGGCAGGCTGCGGCGCGCTGCTGGCAATTCTGGCACAGCTGGATGATACCAATCTGATGAAACGCAGCAGCCCCGAAGCATTCCGGGCACTGCAGCAGCAGATCCGGGAGCTGACACAAAAAGCCCCCTATCCCACCGCCGAAGTCCTGGAAACACTGGACGACAGATTTATCGCCCAAAACCTGTCCCCCGGCGGCAGTGCAGACCTGCTGGCGGCAAGCTTTTTCCTGCTGTTCCTCAGCGACTTGACAAAGCCAGAATAAGCACCTAAAATAAACACAGACCACTTGTAAATGGAGGCTTCGCCATGGATTCTGTATTTCATGTGAACCCCCAATTGGATATTCCCATTTATCAGCAGCTGGTGGACAGAGTCCGTACCGCGGTGAAGCAGGGCACACTGGCCGATGGGCAGCAGCTGCCCACGGTGCAGGAGCTGGCGGAAGCCCTGGGCGTTGCCAAGGGTACCATCAAGCGGGCGTATGATGAACTGGAGCATTCCGGCCTGGTAGAAAAGATCCAGGGCCGCGGCACCTTCGTCTGCTACAAGCCTGTGGAGCTGGGCAGCCGGAAGGACCGGGCCATGGCAGCCATCGATCAGCTGCTGGATTCTCTGGAAGATATGGGCTTCTCTGCCTGGGAAGTGAAGATTTTCCTGGATCTGAAGCTCCGGCAGCGGGAAAACCGGGAATTCCGGCTGAAAGTGGCCGTGCTGGAATGTAACCCGGAGAATCTTTCTCAGCTTTCCGAGCAGCTGCGCAGCGTGGAAGGGATCGAGGTCTGTTCTTATCTGATGGACAATGTCCGCAGCTATCCGTATCCCATGGCTGAAAATATGGATCTGATCATCACCACCACGGAGCACGCCCAGGAGATCTCCGCCTTGCTGGGGGGCAGCTCCAAGCTAGTGCGCATTGCCCTGCGGCCGGAAAGCCGCTGTCTCTCCCGGATCATCCGGATCCGCAAAGATGCCACGGTGGGCATTCTCAGCGAAAGCGTCCGTTTTGGCCAGATCCTGCTGGGCACCTGCCAGGATTATAACCACAGCATTCATCTAACCCAGCCTGTCCAGCTGTCCCAGACCCTGGATCTGGAAAGCTACCTGGCCGACAAGGATGCGGTGCTGCTTCCCAAGGACTATGAAAATCACTGCAGCGCCAAAAATCGGCAGCTGCTGGCGGATTTCGCTGCCCGGAAGCGGCTGATCCCCTGCGCCTATGAAATGGACGAAGGATCCTTCCTGTACCTGGAAGAGCGTGTTCGCCGCGCTCTGGAGGAAAAACCCATATAATTTTTGCCGCCGTTTTTTCATCAACGGCGGCAAATTTTTGAATTTGCGTGTAATTGTACTGATTCTTTCTTGACAATTGAATTAGTCCATTATACTATATTATCATGGCAAACTACCAAAATTATTCCGAAAAAACTACAGCGAGGTGCAATCATGGAGCAGCGAGAAAAGAAAGTGCTGGTCATCGGCGTTATCGGCGCAGATGTCCATGCAGTAGGCAACAAGATCCTCTACCATGCCTTTACTGAGGCGGGCTTTGAGGTTGTGAATCTGGGCGTTATGGTCTCCCAGGAGGAGTACATCGCCGCAGCCATCGAGTCCAACGCAGACGCCATCGTCATCTCTTCCCTGTATGGTCAGGGCGAGCTGGACTGCCGCGGCATGCGCGAAAAGTGTGACGAGGCCGGTCTGAAGGGTATCCCCCTGCTGGTTGGCGGCAATATCGTCATTGGAAAGCAGAAGTTCGAAGATGTGGAGCGCCGCTTTAAGGACATGGGCTTTGACCGCGCCTTCCCCCCCGGCACCGCTCCCGAAACCACCATTGAAGCACTGCACGAACTGCTGGACGGTGATAACAAGTGAAACCTGTCCTGCTCATTGACTTTGGCAGTACATACACCAAACTGACTGCCGTGGATGTGGACAGTGAGACTCTCCTGGGTACCGCCGCTGCCTACACCACCGTGCAGACCGACATCAACGACGGTCTTTCCAAGGGCCTGGCCCTGCTGGAAGAAAAGACCGGCAAGATTGACTACGCCGAAACCTATGCCTGCTCCTCCGCGGCAGGCGGCCTGCGGATGGTCACCAGCGGCCTGGTTCCGGAGCTTACCGGTGAGGCAGCAAAGCTGGCCAGCCTGGGCGCCGGTGCAAAAGTGGTTGGTATCTATGCCTTCCAGCTGACGGAAGACGATCTGGAAGACATTGCAGCCCAGAAGCCGGATATTTTCCTGCTGGTAGGCGGCACCGACGGCGGCAACACCGAGTGCATCCTCCACAACGCGAAAATGCTGGCCTCCATGAAGCCGGAATTCCCCATTGTGGTAGCGGGCAACCGCACCGCGGCACGGCAGTGCCAGCGGATTCTGGAAGGGTGCGAAGTTTATGTCTGCCCCAATGTGATGCCCAAGTTCGGCGTGCTGAACATTGAGCCCACCCAGAAGCAGATCCGCCAGATCTTCCTGAACCGGATCATCCAGGCCAAGGGCCTTTCGAAAGCAGCGCAGCTTCTGTCTGACATCATGATGCCCACACCCTCTGCGGTGCTGCAGGCCATGGACCTGCTGGCCCAGGGCTGTGAAGGCGAGCTGGGCATCGGCGATCTGGTGGCTGTGGATGTTGGCGGCGCTACCACCGACGTGTATTCCATTGCCGACGGTATGCCGGAGCACATGAATACCGTCTACAAGGGTCTGCCGGAGCCTTTCTCCAAGCGTACTGTGGAAGGCGATATCGGCATGCGCTACAGCATTCAGGGCATCGTGGACGCCGCGGGTATCGACCGGGTGAGCCAGCTCTCCGGCCTGAGCAAGGCCCGGGTGCAGGAACTGGTGGACTACCTGAAAGAACACACCGACACCGTGCCGAACGGCGACAACGAATTGGAAAGCCTGGACTTCGCTCTGGCTTCCATGGCCATTGAAGAGGCCGTGCGCCGTCATGCCGGTACCATTGAAGAAACCTACACTATGATGGGTCTGACCTATGTGCAAGCAGGCAAGAACCTGACCAAGGTCAAGCAGATCGTAGTGACCGGCGGCAGCCTGATCCATACCAAGCGTACGGAGCAGATCGCTGCCCACGCCCTCTATTCCCCCGCACAACCCGCATCTCTGCGGCCCAAGGCCGCCGGTGTATGGGTGGACCGTACTTACATACTGGCCGCAATGGGTCTGCTTTCTTCCCATTACCCCGCAGCGGCACTTCGAATTATGAAAAAGGAGCTAGAGTACCATGGACATTCAGAATAAGCGTATCTCCGACCAGGAATTCGCGCAGCTTCGCCAGGAAGTCCTGGCCCAGTGGCCTACCGGTAAGGATGTAAATCTGGAAGAGGCCGTTGCCTACCACAAGTCTATGCCCCAGTCCCGCCTGTTCAGCAAGAAGCTTTCCGACGCCAAGCGTACCGGCCGGACTCTGATCCAGCCCCGTGCCGGTGTTCCCGTTCTGGAAGAGCACATCAAGCTGCTGCAGTACCTGCAGGACAACGGTGAGGCCGATCTGCTGCCCACCACCATCGACAGCTACACCCGTCAGAACCGCTATGAAGAAGCCGAGAACGGCATCAACGAATCCATCCGTCTGGGCAGAGCCATGCTCAACGGCTTCCCCGCTGTGAACCACGGCGTCGCCAAGTGCCGCCAGGTGGTTGAGAGCGTCAACACCCCCCTGCAGATCCGCCATGGCACACCCGATGCCCGTCTGCTGGCCGAAGTTTCTCTGGCCGGTGGCTTTACCAGCTACGAGGGCGGCGGTATCTCCTACAACCTGCCCTACTGCAAGAACATCCCCATGGAGCGCACCATCCGGGACTGGCAGTATGTTGACCGCCTCACCGGTCTGTACGAGGAAATGGGCGTTGCCATCAACCGTGAGCCCTACGGCCCCCTGACCGGCACCCTGGTTCCTCCCTGCATCTCCCATGCCGCTGCTGTCATCGAGGCACTGCTGGCTGCTGAGCAGGGCGTTAAGCACATCACTGTGGGCTACGGCCAGTGCGGTAACCTGGTTCAGGATATCGCTGCTATCCGCACCCTGGAAGAGCTGACCGACGAATATCTCCAGAAGTACGGCTACAACGATGTGGAAGTTACCACCGTTCTGCACCAGTGGATGGGCGGCTTCCCCGCTGACGAAGCCAAGGCTTTCGGCGTTATCTCCTCCGGCAGCCTGATCGCTGCTCTGAGCAAGGCCACCAAGGTCATTGTCAAGACGCCTCACGAAGCTGTGGGCATCCCCACCATGGAAGCCAACGCCCAGGGTCTGCGCTGCACCAAGCAGGTGGTTAACATGCTGGCTGATCAGACTTTCGCACACGCCAGCCTGGAAGACGAGAAAGAAATCATCCGCCGCGAGACCCGTGCCATCGTGGACAAGTGCTTCGAGCTGGGCAATGGTGACATCGCCGTGGGCGTTTGCCGCGGTGTGGAAGCCGGTGTGCTGGACGTTCCCTTCGCTCCCTGCCGTGCCAATGCCGGCCTGATGCTGCCCTGCCGCGACAATGACGGCGCTGTGCGTATCCTGAACACCGGCAACCTGCCCTTCGACGCCGAGCTGAAGGCATTCCATGCTGCCAAAATCAACGAGCGTGCCAAGGCCGAAAACCGTAAGGCATCCTTCCAGATGGTTATCGATGACGTGTACGCCATCGGCAAGGGCCGTCTGGTGGGCCGCCCCAGATAATCAACCGGAAGTAAATACCCACCTATAACTGTTTGTAATTGACAATGGAAAATTGACAATTGACAATTATGGGATAGTCTTTGATTATGATAATATAAAAATCATTTGCGCAGCAAATTCCGTAATTGTCCATTGTCCATTGTCAACTGTCCATTCTTATTTTAAAAGGGGAATTTATAAAATGAAAATTGTAGATGTTGTTTGCTCCGCCGGCCGTACCGGCTTCTACTTCGACGATCAGCGCGCCATCAAGCAGGGCGCAGGTCATGACGGCGTGTTCTATGTGGGCGCTCCCGTCACCGATGGTTTCTCCTCCGTCCGTCAGGCCGGTGAGTCCATCTCCGTGATGCTGGTGCTGGAAGACGGCCAGATCGCCTACGGCGACTGCGCTGCCGTGCAGTACTCCGGTGCAGGCGGACGCGATCCTCTGTTCCTGGCCAGCGACTTCATCCCCGTTATCGACGAATTTATCAAGCCCCAGCTGGTTGGCAAGGAAGCCAACGACTTCCGCGGCCTGTGCGCCATGATGGAAGCCATCCAGGTCAACGGCAAGCGCCTGCACACCGCTATCCGCTACGGTGTTTCCCAGGCTATCCTGGATGCCGTTGCCAAGGGCACCGGCCGCCTGATGTGCGAAGTTGTGGCTGACGAGTACGGCTGCTCCGTCTCCGATACCCCCATCGACATCTTCACCCAGTCCGGCGACGACCGCTACGACAACTCCGACAAGATGATTATCAAGGGCGCACAGGTTCTGCCCCACGCTCTGATCAACAACGTCAAGGACAAGCTGGGCGAGAACGGCGAGAAACTGGAAGAGTATGTGGCATGGCTCCGTGACCGCATTCTGACCCACCGCACCAACGAGAACTACAACCCCGTGTTCCACATCGATGTGTACGGCACCATCGGCGCCGCTTTCGGTAACACCAACTACAAGGTCATGGCCGATTACATTGAGAAGCTGGGCAAGATCGCAAAGCCCTTCAAGCTGCGCATCGAAGGCCCCATGGACTGCGATGTGGACGTTCCCACCCAGATGAAGGCTCTGGCCGGCCTGACCGCCGAGCTGGATGCCCGCGGCTGCGATGTGGAGCTGGTTGCCGACGAGTGGTGCAACACCCTGGAAGACATCAAGCTGTTTGCCGACAATAAGGCCGGCCACATGGTGCAGATCAAGACTCCCGACCTGGGCGGCATCAACAACACCATCGAAGCCGTGCTGTACTGCAAGGAAAAGGGCATCGGCGCTTACCAGGGCGGTACCTGCAACGAAACCGACCGCAGCGCTCAGGTCTGCGTCCACTGCGCGATGGCTACCCAGCCTGTGCAGATCCTGGCCAAGCCCGGCATGGGCGTGGACGAGGGCTTTATGATCGTCTACAACGAAATGAACCGTATTATTGCCGTGCGCAACGCCAAGAAGGCTGCCGGCAAGTAAGATGCTGCTGTATATTGTAAGACATGGCCACCCCGATTACGCCACGGATTCCCTGACGGAACGGGGCTGGCTCCAGGCTGAAGCTGTGGGCAAGCGCCTTGCAGCCACAGGCATTGATCAGGTATACGCATCGCCTATGGGTCGGGCCCGGCAGACTGCCGAGCCCACCTGTCGGCTGCTGGATCTTCCCTGCCACATCGAGCCCTGGGCCCACGAGGTTCAGGACGGGCGCTTGACGGAAGAACCCTACGGCAAGCCCATCTCCGTGACCATGGTGCAAAACACCTACTACCGGGAAAACGGCGGCATTGACCTGCCCTATGACCGGGCTTACGAAGCGGTAGGCTTCCGGGCAAGCGGTATGAAAGATGCCGTAGCCTATATCGAAGAAGGCGGCCGGGATTTCCTGGAACGGCTGGGCTACAAGGAAGAAAACGGTGTATACCGGATTCTCCGGGCAAACGAAGATAAAGTGGCGCTGTTCTGCCACAGCATCATGGCCCGGGCATGGATCTCCACATTGCTGCACATCCCCATCCACATGATGTGGGCGGGCTTCCACTACACCCACACCGGTGTGACCGTTCTGGAATTCCGCAACAACGCCGACGGCTTCACCGCCCCCAAATGCCTGTGCTACAGCGACATGTCTCACCTGTACGCCCACGGGCCGGATATGCACTACGATCTCACCGGCCCTCTGTAAAGGAGAAATAACTATGGGTTATCAATATTGGAAATACGAGCAGCTGAACCAGCTGTGCAATGACGCTTTCCAGAAATTCGGCTTCAACGCTGACGAAGCCAAGACCATTACCGATGTGCTGCTGCTTTCCGATGTCTACGGCATCGAGAGCCACGGCATGCAGCGTATGTACCGCTACTACAAGAGCATCCAGAAGGGCATGATCGACATCAACGCCAAGGGTGATGTGGTGTTCGAGACTCCCGTTTCCGCCGTCATCGACGGTCACGATGGCATGGGCCAGGTCATTGGCCGCAAGGCTATGGAAATGGCCATTGAAAAGGCCAAGACCACCGGTATCGGCATGGTTGTGGTGCGCAACTCCAATCACTACGGCATCGCCGGTTACTACGCCAAGCTTGCCTGCGAGCAGGGGCTCATCGGCCTTTCCTGCACCAACACCAACCCCATCATGGTTCCCACCTACGGCCGCACCGCTATGCTGGGCACCAACCCCATCGCTGTGGCTATGCCCGCAGAGCCCTACCCCTTCTTCTTCGACGCTTCCACCACCGTGGTTACCCGTGGCAAGCTGGAGGTTTACAACAAGGCCGGTAAGGCGCTCCATGACGGCTGGGCACTGAATAAGGACGGCCATCCGAGCAATGACGCGGCGGATGTGCTGGGCAACATCGCGGCCCACAAGGGCGGCGGCATCATGCCTCTGGGCGGCTCCACCGAGGACACCGGCAGCCATAAGGGCTACGGTTGGGCCATGGTGTGCGAGCTGTTCTCCTCTATTCTCTCCATGGGCACCACCTCTGACCAGACCGGTAAGGGCGGCAAGGGTGGCATCTGCCATGGCTTTATGGCCATCAATCCCGGCATCTTCGGCGACGCCGAGGGCATCAAGGCACATCTGTCTGCCTATCTGGAAGCCCTGCGCAACGCCCCCAAGGCTGACGGCCAGACCCGCATCTACACCCACGGTGAGAAGGAAGTGGAAGCCCAGGCTCGCCTGATGGCAGAGGGCATCCCCGTGAACGACAACACCATGGTGGAAGTTCTGGAGCTGTGCAACTACCTGAACCTGGACTTCAGTAAGTATTTTGGCGACTATATGCCCGAGACTGCCGGCAGCTTCAAGGGCAACTTCTATTAATTCAGGAGGAACAACAGTATGGATTACGCAAAAGAGTCCCTGCGGCTCCACGGTGAGTGGGGCGGCAAGATCGAAGTTATCAGCAAGGTGCCTTGCAATACCAAGGAAGACCTGTCCCTGGCCTACACCCCCGGCGTTGCCCAGCCCTGCCTGGAGATCCAGAAGGACATCAACAAGTCCTATGAGCTGACCCGCCGTCACAACCTCTGCGCCGTTATTACCGACGGCACTGCCGTTCTGGGTCTGGGCGACATCGGCCCCGAGGCCGGTATGCCCGTTATGGAAGGCAAGTGCGCCCTGTTCAAGGCTTTCGCTGATGTGGACGCCTTCCCCCTGTGCGTTAAGAGCAAGGATGTGGACGAGTTTGTCAACGCTGTTTACCTGATGTCCGGCTCCTTCGGCGGCATCAACCTGGAGGATATCTCCGCTCCCCGGTGCTTCGAGATCGAGCGGAAGCTGAAGGAAAAGTGCGACATTCCCATCTTCCACGATGACCAGCACGGCACCGCCGTCATCACTCTGGCCGGTCTGACCAACGCGCTGAAGGTTGTTGGCAAGACCAAGGAAGAAGTCAAGATCGTCACTTCCGGCGCAGGCGCTGCTGCTATCGCCATTGTGAAGCTGCTGCTGTCTGCCGGCTTCAAGAATGTGATCATGACCGACCGCACCGGCGCTATCTACGAAGGCCGCGAGGGTCTGAACTGGATCAAGAAGGAAATGGCCCAGGTGACCAACCTGGAGAAGAAGCAGGGCAAGCTGGCTGATGTGATCGTGGGCGCTGATGTGTTCATCGGTGTTTCCGCTCCCGGCACCCTGACCACCGAGATGGTGAAGACCATGGCTCGTGATGCCATCGTCTTTGCCTGTGCCAACCCCACTCCCGAAATCTTCCCCGACGATGCCAAGGCAGGCGGCGCCAAGGTTGTCTCCACCGGCCGCTCCGACTATCCCAACCAGATCAACAATGTTCTGGCATTCCCCGGCATCTTCCGCGGCACTTTCGATGTGCGCGCTTCCGACATCAACGAAGAGATGAAGGTGGCAGCAGCTACCGCTCTGGCAAACCTGATCTCCGACGACGAGCTGAATGAGAACTACATCATTCCCGCAGCCTTCGACCCCAGAGTGGGCCCCGCTGTGGCAGCCGCCGTTGCCGAAGCCGCCAGAAAGACCGGCGTGGCAAGAATCTGATTGCCTTATAACAAATGCCCCGAAGCCTAACCGGTTTCGGGGCATTTTCTCCGGAAAATTTAAAAACAATCCGTGAATTTTATTGCGTGGCAGTTGAAATTTCAGGTTTTTTCAATATAATGACAATAGACTTCAAGGATAAGGTGATCGATAGATGAACGGATTCGGCGGCTGGCTTCGGCAGCTTGGTGCAAAACTGAAAATTGGCTTCAGCCGGTTTATGATGGGCCGCTACGGTACGGATAAACTCAACACCGCCATTTTGATAACCGGCGTGGCAATGTGTTTTCTCACGCTTTTTACCAAAAATAATTTTCTGGACATGCTGCTGACTTTTCTGGCCTACGGCTTTATGTTTTGGGCCATCTTCCGCAGCTTCTCCCGGAATACCTACAAGCGCTATCAGGAAAACCGGAAATACCTGCAGCTGATGGATCGGATCAAGGATCGGCAGCACCGCTATTTCAACTGCCCCCGGTGCCATCAGGTGGTGCGGGTGCCCAGAGGAAAAGGCAAAATCGCCATTACCTGCCCCAAGTGCAGGGAAAAGTTTATCAAGAAAACTTAAAAGAGGAGGCTTTGCCTCCTCTTTTTATACGGTTTGTTTCTCGCTGACATAGGGGATCTTCAGCACAAATCTGCCCAATGCGCAAGTAAGGCCGAAAAGCACTGTCAGGCCCAGGGAGATAAAGCCCACAGCAGTGGTCAGGGTCAGCACGCCGAATTTATCGATGATCTGGCCGCCCACGCCGCTGCCCAGCATGGCAACCAACGATTTGGTCAGGCCCAGCACCGCCATGGCTGTACTGGCTGCCCGGTGATCCACGATTTTGAACACATAGTTGGCGCCGATGCCATAGAACATGCCGCCGGCAAGACCGGTACCGATGCAAGTAACAAACAGCATACCGCCCAGGCTGCCGATCTGCAAATACAGAAAATGTTCCAGTGCCACCAAGCAGCCGGAAGCCACCAGCATAACGGGGTAGGGGGGCAGCTTCCTGGCTTTGGCAATCAGCAGCATTACCACCACTTCCGTGGCAGCACGGACAGCGCCCACATAGCCTATATTGGCCCGGTCGGTGCCGAATACATCCATCAGGTAGGACATATCCAGGTTGATGATGCCCAGGAAGGCATCAAAAGCCATAGCCATCAGCAGGTAGCCCAGGAAATAGTAGTTGCCAAACACATATTTCAGAACGCTGCGCAAGTCGGCAGTCTTTCCCTTGCTTTCTTTGCGGGCATCGCTCTTACTGCTGTTAGCCAGAAGGAAAATCGGTATGGCCATGCAGCCCACGAACAGGAAGCACACCCAGTTGGGCAGCACCTTGCCGATGAGCAGGCTGGCGATGATGGAGCCAATGACAAACGCACCGGAACCATACTTACGGATGGTGCCGAAGCTGGCACCGATCTTATCCATCTCCGCACCGATCCAGGAATCCAGCAGCGAATTTCCGCTCTGGCGGCAGACGGTGCTGATAACACACAGGATCAGAAACGGCACGAACACATTACCCCAAATGCCGCCCACGATGGGAAACAGCAGATGCAGCGGCGCCACAACACCCATCATGCAGGCAAATACCCGGCGTGGGGAGCCGATCTTATCGCTGAACACACCCACCAGCGGCAGCATAAACATAGCCACAAAACTGCCGGTAGCATTGATCAGGCCGATCTGGTCACTGCCGAAGCCGATCTGGCGAAAATAGTTGGTGGAGTACATCCAGAAACTGTTGCTGGCGATATACAGAAAGTACATAGCGCCCAGATAGCCGATGGTCTTTTTCTTCTCCACGGTGTTACCTCCCCGGCATTCCGCCACGGAAACTTTCCCTTATTTTAGAACTTCCAAAAGCATTCGTCAATAGCAGCATCGGATATTTACGCAGTTTTTCTCTTGCGGGAATTCCCCAAATCCTTGGAAAATAAGCAAAACAACCGGGAACAGTTTTGTTCCCGGTTGCACTTATATCTGGGCGCATCCCAAGGCTCCCTTGTGTAAAGGGAGCCTTGGGTGCTGCGCAAATCTTTTCCCCGTTATTTCTTTGGATAAGGCTCTTTCACATTGGTGCGGCCGATGAGATAATCCACGCTAACACCGTAAAAATCGGCCAGTTGGTTCAACACTTCCGTAGGAATCTCTCTTTTCCCTTTTTCATAGTTAGAATAACAAGCCTGAGAACAATGCAAAAGCTTAGCTATTTCTTCCTGTTTTAGATCTCGGTCTTCCCGCAAATTGCGGATCTGGTTGTAATACATTTTTATTCAGCCTTATTCAATCTCAATATTATTGATGCCATGTCGCAGAATGATGTTAATTAGTTCATTTCTCGAACGGTTGGTTTCTTTTGACAACTCATCTAATTGTGAAAGGATATCTTCTGCGATACGAACTGTAATTACACGATTTCCATCTTCACCGCGCCTTTTGATTTTCAAAGGATTCTCCATATTGACGCACCTCACATTCTGCTAAAGAACACACCTGAGCCAAATTTTTTCCTGTTACTTCTTCGGATAAGGTTCTTTGATATTGGTACGGCCGATGAGATAATCCACACTGACACCGTAATAATCGGCCAGTTTATGCAGCACCGCAACAGGCACATTTAATTTGCCTAATTCATAATCAGAATATGTCGTCTGGTGAATCTTTAAGTATTCTGCCACTTCTTTTTGTTTCAAATCTCTATCTTCACGCAAATCGCGAATTCGATTTTCTTGCATAATATCACCCGGAAATATTATGCCCTAAGGGAATATCCCTTGTTGCTTTTTAAGGGATATTCCCTTATAATATCACTGAAAGGAGGCGATTCTGCATGAACTTATCAACAGCAGAAAAGCTTGACCATTTAGATAATCTGGTCACAAAAGATCCAATATACCAGGAAATGCTTCATCGCTGCAGTGTCCTGGAAAAGCGGTTTGATGCTATGGTAAAGGCACTTCCGGAGGAAAGCCGGAATTTGGCCTGGGATTTTGTGATGCTGTGCGAAGATATGAGCCGCCGGGCATTGGAAATTGCCTGCGCGCATATGGAGACACCGTAGGGGCGACAATCCTGTCGCCCGCGGGAGGCTCAAGAGCCTCCCCTACAGATAAATTGAGGGCGTGCTGCATAAGAAGCAACACGCCCTTGTTTTCTTCTGTCATTCTGAGCGGAGGGCGATAGCCCGGAGCCGAAGAATCCGTAACCTTAATTCTGGCTGCGGAAGCGGGAGAGGAAATCTCTGGTCTCCTGCTTCTGGGGATCGCCGAACAGCTGCGCCGGGGTGCCTTCCTCGCAGATGACGCCCTGGTTCATGTAAACCACCCGGGAGCTGACATCTCTAGCGAAAGCCATCTCATGAGTGACCACCAGCATGGTCATGCCCTCCTGGGCCAGCTGCTGCATAACACTGAGAACTTCGCCCACCATTTCCGGGTCCAGGGCGGAGGTAGGTTCATCGAACAGCAGCACCTCGGGTTCCATAGCCAGGGCTCTGGCGATTGCCACACGCTGCTTCTGGCCGCCGGATATCTGCCGGGGGCGAGCATTGATATAAGGAGCCATACCCACCTTGTTCAGGTAGTACATGGCGGCTTCTCTGGCCGCTTCCTTGCTCTTTTTCAGCACCTTGATCTGACCCACCATGCAGTTTTCCAGCACGGTCATATTGTTGAACAGGTTGAAGCTCTGGAACACCATACCCACATGGCTGCGGTAATCCGGAGCGTTCACATGGCGGCCCACCACATTCTTGCCGTGGTAGAGGATCTCGCCGGAGGAAGGGGTCTCCAGCAGGTTGACGCAGCGCAGCAGTGTGGACTTACCGGAGCCGGAAGCGCCGATGATAGAGATCACATCGCCGCGGCTTACGGTAAAATCAATGTCTTTCAGCACTTCATGGGAGCCGAAGGATTTGCTCAGATGCTTGATTTCCAAAATCTTTTCCATATCAGCGGTCTCCTTTCGGTCTGCCAAACTTCAGTCCCTGGCGCACCTGCTCCCGGTACTCCTTGCTTTGCTCGTCAAAGGGGCTGTTGCGGTTGGGGTGGGAGTAAGTACCGGCGGACATGGCCAGGGAATCCTCGCTGACCAGTTCATAGTTATCCGCGCCGTCCAGCACCTTTTCCAGCCAACGCAGGCCAAAGGAGGCCAGCAGGGTCAGGGTCAGGTAGCCCACCATTTCGATCACCGCAGAGGGGAAATACAGCAGGTTCACGCCCACGATGTTCCGGTGGGTGGCGAAAAATTCCACAAAACCGATGACGAACATCACAGAGGTATCCTTGATATTGATGATGAAGTTGTTGCCGATCTGGGGGATAATATTGCGCAGCGCCTGGGGCATAATGACACTGGTCATAGTCTGCACATGGGTCATGCCGATGGCCTTGGCACCTTCCGTCTGACCGGGGTCGATGGAGATAATGCCGCCACGGACGGATTCTGCCATGTAAGCGCCGGTGTTGATGGAAACAACCAGCAGCGCGGCGGTCCAGATACCGGCCATACCCTTAAAGGCAATGGCACCGTCGGTAAAATAGGGCAGGCCGTAGAAAATAAACACCGCCTGCAGCACCATGGGGGTACCACGGAACACTTCCACATAGATCCGGATCACGGCCCGCAGCAGCTTCAGGAAAAACCGCTTCAGCACATGGTTCTGCTTGGTATAGGGAATGGTATTCAGCACGCCGCACACCAGACCGATGAGGCAGCCTGCCAGGGTGGCCGCCACGGCCAGGATCAGGGTGTTTTCAATACCGGTGAAATACGCCCCTTTGTAGTTGGCCCAGAGCTTGCCGATATCCGCAAAGAGTTTTGCAAACTTATCCATAGGTTACAACCTTCCAATCATAAATTATAGGGCAAGGGCTTGCTCCTGCCGGAATATCCCGGAGAATTCCGGCGGGAGCAAGCCCCCGCCCTACGATGTTATTATAGCACTAACAGGGGAGGGTCTGTGACCCTCCCCTTTGGGTAGCTGTTAGATTACGGGCTGGATGGCGATTGCCTGGTCCATCAGGTTGTTGAAGTCTTCCACGGTCATGGTGCTCAGCACCTTGTCCATAGCTTCCTTCACAGTGGTGTTGCCCTTGACCACGGAGATACCGATGTTGATCTCGCCCTGGTCAACCTGGAAGTTGTCCTCGCTGCCGGTGAAGTCCAGCAGAACCAGGTTGTCGTACACGGCGCAGGCGCCCATAGCGGTGGGCATATCGGTGCAGATGTAATCCACGGTGCCGGAGGTAGCAGCCATGATCATAGCGGAGGAGGTCTCGGAGGCGGGCATCAGCTCAGCGCCTTCGATCTGGGGCAGGCAGGAATCATACCAGATGGTGCCGGTCTGTGCGGTGCAGGCGCCGGTCAGCTGGGAGATACCGGTGGCAGAGGCCAGGGGGTTATCCTTCTGGGTGACGCAGACGATGGAGGCGTAGAAGTAGGGGCCTGCCATGTCAACTTCGGCCATACGCTCTTCGGTCATGGACTGACCGGCGATAACGGCATCGATCTGACCGGCGTTCAGGGCGGGAGTCAGGCCGTCCCAACCGATGGCCATCACTTCCAGCTGCCAGCCGTTGGCTTCGCAGATCTTCTTGGCGATCATCACATCATAACCGTTGGCGTAGGAACCGGGGTTGTTGGCAATGGGAACGGCGCCGTTGCTGTCGTCCATCTGGGTCCAGTTGTAGGGAGCGTAGGCACATTCCATACCAACGGTGAGAACGCCGTCTTCCACACCGGTAGCCACAGCGGCTGCGGGGGGCTCGGTTTCCTGGGGCTTTGCGCCGCAGGCGGTCATGGACAGCACCATCATCAGAGCCAACATCATTGCAATAATCTTCTTCATTTTCGTTTCTTCCTTCCGATTAAAAATAAAACAACCATGAATCGAAAGCATCAAAGGCGCAATCATTCATGGCATCCTGGTACGGTTACCCATGATAGCACTCCACTTTCGTGACAGTCCGGCACATGTTCTGTGACGGCCCAGGATCAGCATCCGGGCAGATACTTTCCTTCGGCGAAGCTCCCCTTTCTTTTCCTCCGGCCTGCCCGGCCATGGGAGGGAAGTACTGATGGGCTCCGCGCCTCTACCATTGAGACTTCTATTCGGTTGTTTTTGAATGGCATACTTATACCACGGACATTTGTCCATGTCAAGCGGTTTTGTGAAAAATAGGTATTTTGCAGTATGCACCGTCTGTATTTTGTGATATAATAGGGCAAATTCCCCAAAGGAGATGCTAATTTGGACAATTATCAGCTTTCCCGGGACCGGGCGCAGCAATATTTTCTCAACTTTGACCAGGAAAAGTTGATCCGCACCTGGAATCTGCGGCATGATGCCGATACCCTCTTTGTGGCCTTTTTCTGCCGGGAGTATGCCGTCTGCCGCAAAACCGGCTGTGTGCACCGGGACGATGGCACCGAAGCCGGCTTTGAAGAGGTGCTTTCCATCTTTGACCTTCTGTGCCATGAAGGTAAAAACAAGACCCTCTCCGGCCGTTGGGCCCCGGTAAACAGTCTGGACGGCATGGGCGCCACCGCCGGTGTGGGCACCGCCTTCCACACGGGAATTTCCGCAATTTTCGACAAAGATCCAGTCGCCTTTTGTGCCGCTTGTGAAGCGTTAGGCGGTATTCCTGTAAAGATGGGCGATATCGGTTATCAATTCCCGGTATTTGGCCCGCTGTCTGTCATCCTGAAATTCTATCACAGCGACGAGGATTTCCCTGCCAGCTGCACCCTCCTCTGGGACGCCAATACCCTGCACTTTCTCTTTTACGAAACCACATTTTATATTGCGGGCTTCCTGCTGCACACCATTGCCGAAACCATACGCAGAGGCCTTTGATTCAGAAAGGAGCTTTCTATGTTTGATTCCATGCAAAATACCCTCATCGCCAAGTGGTATCAGTTTTTGCTGATCCTGGGTGCAGGCGGCCTGCTGCTCTCCCTTGTCAGCTTCCTGCCCATCGATGATGCCATGATCACATGGGCCCGGTATGTGGTGTTCCTGTTCAGCGCCTACTGTCTGCTGCAGCTGCGGTGCGTCAGCGTCCGTTACCGCAAGGCGGCTGTTTTCAAAGGGCTGATGGTGCTGTGCTCTGTGCTGAACGCCATGATGGCAGCCTCCCTGACCCTTGCTGTATCCGGAATTTCCATTCTGGCCACTTACCTGGAATATGTTGCCCATGCAAAGGCCATCCAAAAAACGGATGCCGCCCTTTCCCGGAAGTGGTACCGGCTGTTTAATATCGGCCTGCTGGTTTCGGCTCTCAGCGTTCTGGTATCCATGGTGGCCGCAGCGCTGCTGTCCGTCTCCGGCAGCGGCACCGGGCTGTTCCAGCTGATCTCCTACCTGGTCATTGCCGCAGAGCTGGCGCTGCAGGTTTTCTATCTGCTTCTGCTGAACCGCACCCGGAAGTGCTTCCTGGAAGAATAACAAAAAAAGCCTTGCGCCAAATGACGCAAGGCTTTTCTTTCACTGTCTTACTTCACAGGGGAAGTGGAGCGCAGGGTGACGTCGTGGGCGCCGCCTTCCACGATGGAGACGGAGGACACCAGAGTCAGCTTGGCATCACGCTGCAGGTCGGGGATGTTAATGACACCCACATTGCACATGGTGCTCTTGACCTTATACAGGCTGGCCTCCACATTGTCATGCAGGGGGCCTGCGTAGGTGACATAGGAGTCAACGCCTTCCTCGAAGCTCAGCTTGGTAGAGCCGCCCAGGTCATAGCGCTGCCAGTTACGGGCACGGTTGGAGCCTTCGCCCCAGTACTCCTTCATGTAAGCGCCGTTGACCATTACCTTGGCCGTGGGGGACTCATCGAAGCGGGCGAAGTAGCGGCCCAGCATCAGGAAGTCGGCACCCATAGCCAGAGCCAGGGTCATGTGGTAGTCATGGACGATACCGCCGTCGGAGCAGATGGGCACATAGATGCCGGTCTCCTTAAAGTACTCATCACGGGCTGCCGCAACCTCAATCAGGGCAGTGGCCTGGCCTCTGCCGATACCCTTGGTCTCACGGGTGATGCAGATGGAGCCGCCGCCGATACCCACCTTAACGAAGTCTGCGCCTGCTTCAGCCAGGAAGCGGAAGCCGTCACGGTCCACAACATTACCGGCACCGATCTTCACGGTCTCGCCGTAGTTCTCACGGACCCAGGCAATGGTCTTGGACTGCCAGCAGGTGTAACCCTCGGAGGAGTCAATAACCAGGCAGTCTACACCGGCTTCCAGCAGAGCGGGGATACGGGTGGCATAGTCGCGGGTGTTGATACCGGCACCCACCAGGTAGCGCTTCTTGTCGTCCAGCAGTTCCAGGGGGTTGGCCTTATGGGAAGCGTAGTCCTTGCGGAAGACGAAGTACATCAGATGGTCGTTCTCATCCACGATGGGCAGGCTGTTCAGCTTGTGCTCCCAGATGATGTCATTGGCTTCCTTCAGGGAAGTGCTTGCGGGAGCGGTGACCAGCTTTTCCCGGGGGGTCATGAAGGAGCTGACCTTCTCGGTTCCGTCCATACGGCTGACGCGGTAGTCACGGCCGGTGACGATGCCCAGCAGCTTGCCGGTGGCAGTGCCGTCATCGGTAACCGCAACGGTGGAGAAGCCGTTGCGCTCCTTCAGGGCCAGAACATCCTTCAAGGTTGCATCAGGAGTCAGGTTGGAAGCGGAAACCACAAAACCTGCCTTGTAACCCTTGACCTTAGCCACCATAGCGGCCTGGGATTCGATGGACTGGCTGCCGAAAATGAAGCTGATGCCGCCCTCTTTTGCCAGGGCAATGGCCAGGGTATCATTGGAAACAGACTGCATAACTGCAGAAGTCATGGGAATATTCAGAGAAATTGCCGGCTCTTCCTGGCCCTTACGGTACTTGGTCAGGGGCGTGCGCAGGCTCACACGGTCGGGGATACACTCCTCAGAGGTGTAACCGGGGATCAGAAGATACTCGCTGAAAGTGTGGCTGGGCTCCGGATAATAGTACGCCATTTGGAATTACCTCCTAAAATAATATGTAAAAGTTACTTGATTATTTATTTCGCAGCGTTTTTCCGCTGTCGTAAATCACTTTTTCAGGGACACTCTTGCTGTCCAGACGCTTGAAGTTACCGATAACGGCATCCACCTGGCTGACCGTAACAAAGCTGCCGGGGAAGCTGCCCACCAGCTTGGTCAGTTCTACCAGCTGAGAGCTGTTGATCACACACACCAGAACGGTCTTTTCCGCGCCGGTATACATGCCCTTGCCTTCCATAGCGGTGACGCTGTGGCGCAGCTTTTCAATGATGGCGCTGCTCAGCGCCTCAGGCTCCTCGGTAATGATCTCGCAGCGCAGCGCGCTGTTGTGCCGGCTGTTCATATTGTCCCGAACAGAGGAAGAGAAGTAGCTGTAGATAATGCACATCAACACAGGCTCGATGTTAAAATCATACACAAAATAGGAAGCGATGGCCACGCTGACATTCAGACCAAAGATAATGGAGAAAAAATTGACAGCGGGGTTTTTCTTGTGGATCAGTTTGGCAATAAACTCCGTGCCGCCGTAGCAGGCACCGATGCGGTGCATATAGTAGCCGCCGAAGCCGGTGATCATACCCGCCACAGCAGGGCCCAGCAGCGTGCTGATGGTGGTGCTGTAGGCAAAGGCGGAAAGATCTATGGTGTCAAAGAGCATCAGGAAGCCGGAAAATGCCAGGGTATAGAGCAGAGAACGGGTGGCAAAGGGTCTGGCAATCACAAAAAATACCAGAATCGCCAGCGGAACATTCAGGATGATACTGGTATAGCTGAGCTTAAAGCCCAGAACGTGCTGAATCATGGTAAAAATACCGTTCAGACCTGCCGGGGCAAACTTGTTGGGAAAGACAAACAGCTGATAATTCAGCGCCATCATCAAGGCGATCAGGACTACCATCAGGTAGGAAACTGTCTTTTTCATCTCATACTCCCCCAGTTTAGGATTATCTTATATGATACCACAATCGCCCCCAAGGGTCAAGCGTTCCTTGGCTGGAAATTCCCATATTTTGCTACAAAAATTCCCAGTCTTCAGTTGCAATTATTCGTTGTTTATGATATAGTACTAAGTTGGAAAGCAATGTCTTTTGAATTCAGATTTTTAAGGAGTTGTGCATATGGCAGCACAGGAAAATATTCGTAATATCGCCATTATTGCCCACGTTGACCACGGTAAAACCACCCTGGTGGACGAGCTTCTGAAGCAGGGCGGTATCTACCGCGAGAATCAGGCAACCCAGGACCGTGTGATGGACTCCGGTGACCTGGAGCGGGAGCGCGGTATTACCATTTTGGCTAAAAATACTTCTGTCCGCTACAAGGACTACAAAATCAATATCGTGGATACCCCCGGCCACGCCGATTTCGGCGGTGAGGTGGAGCGTATCCTGAAAATGGTCAACGGCGTTATCCTGCTGGTGGACGCCGCAGAAGGCCCCATGCCCCAGACCCGCTTCGTGCTGCAGAAGGCACTGGAACTGGGCCACAAGGTCATCGTGGCCGTAAATAAGATCGACAAGCCCGATGCCCGGATTCATGAAGTGATGGACGAGGTTCTGGAGCTGCTGCTGGATCTCAACGCCACCGACGACCAGTTCAATTCCCCCACCGTCTTCTGCTCCGGCAGACAGGGTACCGCTTCCTACGGCCCCGACGAAGTGGGCAAGGATCTGACGCCCCTGTTTGAAACCATCGTCAATTACATCGACGCACCCCAGGGTGACGCCGAAGCCCCCCTGCAGCTGCTGGTCAGTTCCATCGACTATAACGACTATGTGGGCCGTATTGCCGTGGGCCGCGTGGAGCGGGGCACCATTAAGGTGGGTCAGGAAGTGACCATCTGCGACCACCACAACGCCGAACTGCGGCAGAAAGGCAAAGTGGTTGCCCTGTATGAGTTCGACGGTCTGGGCCGCAACCCCATCACCCAGGCCAGCGCCGGTGAGATCGTGGCCCTGTCCGGCATGGCAGACATCACCATCGGCCGTACCCTCTGCGCACCCGACGCTGTGGAGCCGCTGCCCTTTGTGAAGATCAGTGATCCCACCATCGAAATGACCTTCGCCGTCAACGATTCCCCCTTCGCAGGCCGGGAAGGTAAGTATGTCACCTCCCGCAACCTCCGTGACCGCCTGGAAAAGGAGCTGCTGAAGGATGTTTCCCTGCATGTCACCGAAGCCAGCACCGATTCTTTCAATGTTGCCGGCCGCGGCGAAATGCACCTGAGTATTCTCATGGAGACCATGCGCCGGGAAGGCTATGAATTTGCCGTATCCACCCCCCGTGTGCTGACCAAGGAGATCGACGGCAAGCTCTGCGAGCCCATTGAAAGAATGGTTGCCGATGTGCCCGAAGAGTGCATGGGTTCCGTCATCGAAAAGATGGGCCGCCGGAAGGGCGACCTGCTGGCCATGACCCCCATGGGAGCTCGCTATCGTCTGGAATTCCTGGTTCCCTCCAGAGGTCTGTTCGGCTACCGCAGCGAATTCCTCACCGATACTCGTGGCGAGGGCATCATGTCCTCCGTTCTGGATTCCTACGCACCTATGAAGGGTGAAATTGAGCGCCGTCTCACCGGTTCTTTGATCGCCTTTGAGTCCGGCGAAGCCGTTACCTACGGCCTTCACGCCGCACAGGAGCGGGGCGCCCTGTTCATCGGCCCCGGCACCCCTGTGTATGCCGGCATGGTTGTGGGCATCTGCAGCCGCAACGAAGATATGCAGGTGAATGTCTGCAAGAAGAAGCAGCTGACCAATATGCGCGCTTCCGGTTCCGACGAAGCCCTGCGTCTGGTGAGCCCCAAGGTATTCTCCCTGGAGCAGTGCCTGGAGTTCCTGGCTGATGACGAACTGCTGGAATGCACCCCCAAGAGCCTGCGTATCCGCAAGCGGGAGCTGGATCATGCCGCCCGTATGCGCGCCATTATGAAGCGCAGAGCCCAGGAGCAGTAAATGAAAACCGTACTGTCCATTCAGGACCTTTCCTGCGCCGGACGGTGCAGCCTTACGGTTGCCCTGCCGGTACTGAGCAGTATGGGCTGCCGGTGCAGCATTCTGCCTACAGCGGTGCTGTCCACCCATACCGGGTTCCCCAATCCCCATGTAATTTCCCTGACCGGGGAGATCGAAAAGATCTTCGACCATTTTTCCCGGCTGGATCTGCGCTTTGACGCGGTAACCACCGGTTATCTGGCAGACCCCACACAGATTAAAGCCGTCCTGCCTGTGCTGCAGCACTTTCGGAAGCAGGGCAGCCTGATCATTGCCGATCCTGCCATGGCCGATCACGGCAGACTTTACAGCCGCCTGGATGCATCCCATGTGCAGGCTATGGCGGAAATTTGCCGCCGCGCGGACATTCTGCTGCCCAATGTGACGGAAGCCGCGCTGCTCACCGGCCTGCCTTACCGGGACCCGGCGGATACTGCCTATGGTAAAGTCCTGGCGGATGCGCTGCTGGCAGAATTCCCTGCCGACAGCGTACTGATCACCGGCATCCACGGCAGCAAAGGCACCGTCGGTTTTGTGGGCTGCCGCCGTGACACCGGTTCTTTCACCTATGAAACACCGGAAATCCTCAGACAATTTCACGGCACGGGCGATCTTTTCGCCGCCGTATTTGCCGGCGATATTCTGCACAGCGGTGATCCCCGCCATGCAGGTATGCGGGCTGCAGACTTTGTAAGGGTCTGTGTGGCCGAGACACCGGAACTGACCCCCCACGGGGTGGAATTCGAATCCCAGCTGTATCGGCTGTTCCCCGCAACTTCCCACCATACATAAAGGAGATACTGCTATGAACAGATCTGCCGGACGGGGTATCCTGATCTTTTTTATCTGTATACTTTCCGTCTTTCTCCTCCTGCTGATTGGTCTGACATTCTATCTGACGATTCAGAAAAACCAGTCGCTGACTGCTACCGTGCCCTCTGCACCGGAGGTTCCTTCCACCACGGCACCCCAGCAGACCACCGCCCCTGCGGAGACTACCGCCCCCGAAGTAACCACGGAGCCCACCACCGTTCCCACCACCGAGCCGCAGCCCCAGCATTTCACCCTGACCTTTGCCGGTGACTGCACCCTGGGCAATCGGAAGGGCAAGACGGGTAAATCCACCTTCATCGGCACCGTAGGCGAAAATTACGCCCATCCTTTTGCGGATGTGCAGGAATTCTTCGCCAATGACGACTGCACCTTCGTCAATCTGGAAAACCCCCTGACTGACGGCGGCACCCCCGATGCCAACAAGGAATTCGTGTTCAAGGGCCCCACCAGCTATGTGAATATTCTCACCGAGGGCAGCGTGGAATTTGCCAATGTGGTAAACAACCACACCATGGATTACGGCGAAACCGGCTACAATGACACCCTCAGCACCCTGGACAGCGCCGGTATCCACTACGCCGAGAGAAGGAAAACCGTGGTCTTTACCACCGAAAGCGGCCTGACCATCGGCGTATACGCCGACCTTGACCCCCAGAATACCAAGCATATCGCGTCTGCCATCGAACAGATGCGCGCCGAAGGCGCGGAAATTGTCATCGTTTCCATGCACTGGGGCTACGAATACTACTATAAGCACAACGCCACCCAGCAGAAGATCGCCCGCTTCGCCATTGATTCCGGTGCGGACATCGTCTACGGCCATCATCCCCATGTGCTGCAGAAGATTGAGCAGTACGGTGACGGCTACATCTTCTACAGCCTGGGCAACTTCTCCTTCGGCGGCAACCCCAATCCTCCTGACAAGGAAACCGCAGTGCTGCAGATGCAGGTAGTGCGGGAGCCCGACGGTCAGGTGCATCTGGGGGAACTGAACATCATTCCCTGCTTCGTTTCCGGCGCAGGCAATGTGGGCAACGACTATCAGCCTTGCCCCATCCCCGAAGACGATCAGTATTCCATTGACCGGGTTATGAAGAAACTGGACGGTTCCTTCCACCTGCAGAAACTGACGGTAAGCTACCGCCAGGATCTGAACCCCACCACCTCCACCGACGCGCCCAAGAGCACCGACGGCGGCGGGAATACATAAATGCAGCCCCAAAACAGTTTGACAAAGGATTTTCCTTGCTGTTTTGGGGCTATTTTTTCAAAAAATCTATTGACCTGGTTGCTTTTTTCGGTTATACTGGTCTAGCGTGACTATTTATGGTCTATAGCTATGTTTTGCTGCAGCCACAGGCTGTCGAGCATATATGATGAATTGACAGGAGGTGTACTCATGAAGCGTACCTATCAGCCCAGCCGCCGCCACAGATCCAAGGTGCACGGTTTCCGCCAGAGAATGGCTACTTCCAACGGCCGTAAGGTTCTTGCCCGCCGCCGTGCCAAGGGCCGCAAGGTCCTGTCTGCTTGAGTGTCGCCCGGTGGGTAATTAGACAGCTCATTGCGAAACGGGAGTCTGTGCGGGGCGAATGATTTGTTCGCCCCGCTCCCTTTTTATCTGGCTCCGGCAAAAAACAAATGCGTCTGCGGCACCTTGCGGCCAATTTTCCTTATCAATGCGTTACAGCTTCTTGGAATACACAAAGTATGCCTGCGAAGCTGCGCCTTTTGCTAAGAAAAATTGTCTCGCAATTTGCTCTTGCCGATTTGTTTTTTACCTGCGCTTGGTACCCTGATAATCATTTTTTGCTCCCGTTCATCTCATCATCGGCATCCATCACAGGACCGAGGGGAGAAGATTTTATGAAATTTTCCAGCAGTTTGAAGAAGAATCATATTTTCAGGCGGTTGTATGCCTCCAAGGGTATTGCCAACTCTTACCTGGTGCTCTACGCCCGGCCCAACCGGTCCGGACACAATTACATCGGCATCACCGTAAGCAAAAAGTTGGGCCATGCCGTGGTGCGCAACCGTACCAGACGCCGCATCCGGGAAGTATATCGGATCCATGAGGACCGCTTCACCTCCGGATGGGACATTGTAGTGGTGGCACGGACCAGGTCCGTGAATGCCGATTTCGGTGATTTAACCCATGCCTATCTGTCCCTGGCGCAGAAAGCCGGCCTTCTGCGGCCGCTGCCTGAAAGCGAGGTCACACTGTGAAGGGTGCGATGCTTGCTCTGATCCGCTTCTATCAGCGCGCGATTTCCCCCGGCAGGTCTGCCTGCTGTCGTTTCCGACCCACCTGCTCCGCTTACGCATACGAAGCTATCACAAAATACGGGGCTTTCAAGGGTGGCTGGCTTGCTTTCAAGCGGCTGCTCCGGTGCAATCCTTTTTATAAAGGAAGCCCCTATGATCCGGTTCCCTAAGGAGGAATATCATGATTCTCGCATTTAAGCTTTCCGATCTTGTTACAGTTCCCTTTGGCTACCTGCTTTCCTTCCTGTACCAGCTCACCAGCAACTACGGTATCGCTCTGATCATTTTCGCCGTTCTGGTCAAGCTGATCCTCTACCCCGTCACCGCAAAGGGCAAGAAGGAATCCATGAAGATGTCCCGGCTCACCCCCCGACTGAAGGTGATCCAGGAGCGTTATGCCAATGACCAGACCAAGCAAAATGAAGCCATCCAGGCTTTGTATAAAGAAGAGGGCGTTTCCATGGGCGGTGGCTGCCTGTGGAGCATGATCCCCCTGTTCATTCTGATTCCCCTGTTTACCGTTATCCGTCAGCCCATTGTATACATGCTCCATGAGAATCTGGCTGTAGCCGAGCAGATCGTGGCTGTGATCAAGGAGCTGGCCCCCAGCGCTTTCTCCAGCAACAACTACTACGATCAGGTTGTAGCTGCACAGCTGATCCCCCAGTATGCCGAAGCTATCAAGGCCGCCATCCCCGCTATCAGCGAGGCCACTCTGGAAGGCGTGAACTTCAGCTTCCTGCAGATCAATATGGGCGCTATCCCCCAGTTTAATGTCTTTAAGTGGGAAGTGTATAACTGGTCCACCATCGGCGCATTCCTGATTCCCCTGCTGTCTGCCGGCAGCCAGGTGCTGAACATGAAGATCTCCATGAACATGAACAACTCTGTCGTCACCGACGAGAAGGGTATTCAGGACGAGGAGACTGCCAAGAAATCTCAGGCCAACCAGACCAACAATGTGATGATGTGGACCATGCCCCTGATGAGCCTGTGGATCGGCTTTACCGTTCCCAGCGCACTGAGCCTGTACTGGTTCGTTCAGGGTATCATCTCCATGGTCATGGATGTCTATCTGACCAAGAAGCTGCGCACCATCTACGATGCCGAGGACGCTCTGCGTCTGCAGAAGGCTCTGGAGCAGGAGCGCATTGAAGCCGAGAAGGAGCGCATCCGCGCTGAGCGCCGTGCCGCCAACCCCGACGGTATCACCGAGAACACCAGCAAGAAGAAACTGCAGCAGAAGCAGCAGCGTGAAGCTGACGCTGCCAAGGCCGCTGCCGCCAGAGAATACGCCGAAAAGAAGGGCATCGTTTTTGAGGAAGAGGAGAGTGCCGTTATGTCCGGCATTCCCTCCCGTCCCTACTGCAAGGGCCGTAACTACGATCCCAACCGCTACACCACGGAGGAATAATATCAATGGAAAAGACCCTGATTACCACCGGAAAGACCATTGATCTGGCCATTGAAGCCGCGCTGTCTCAGCTGGGCCTGGAGCGCGACGATGTGTCCGTTCAGGTCCTGGCCCAGGCCAAGTCCGGTTTCCTGGGTTTCGGTGCTGCCCCTGCCAAGGTGCAGGTGACCTACGAGGCACCGGACCCTGTTCCCGAAGCACCCAAGGTGGCCCTGTCTTCCGCTTCCCGCTCCAAGCCCAAGGCTGCCGCCCCCGTCAAAAAGCCTGAGCCCAAGGTTGAAGTCAAGCCCGAACCCAAGGCAGAAGCTCCCAAGGCAAAGGAAGAATCTCCCAAGCAGGAAGCCCCCAAGGCACCTAAGGCCCCCAAGCAGGAAAAGGCCCCCCGTCAGCCCAAGGCCCCCAAGGAAGTGAAGGCTCCCGCCGCTCCCAAGACTTACGCTGTGGCCGAAGCCGGCAGCACCGAAGAGAAGATCGAGCAGTTCCTGAAGGGTCTGCTGGAGCACATGGGCTCCAACGCCGTGCCCCATGCCTGGAAAGAATCCGAGGATACCTACAAGGTAGACCTGGTGGGCGACGATCTGGGTTACCTGATCGGCCGCCGGGGTGACACCCTGGATGCCATCCAGCATCTGTGCAACTACTCCGTCAAGCGCGGTGTGGAAGGCCATATCCGCATCAATGTGGATGCCGAGGCCTACCGTGAAAAGCGGGAAGATTCTCTGCGCCGCTATGCCCGGAAGAAGGCACAGCAGGTGCTGAAGGCCCGCCGCCGCACCACCCTGGAGCCCATGAACGCCTACGAGCGTCATGTGATCCATGCCACCCTGCAGGAGATGGACAACATCACCACCCACTCCACCGGCACCGAGCCCAACCGCCGGGTTGTCATCGAGTACGTACGCTAAACCTGTCAAAACCCTCCGGAAGAAATTCCGGAGGGTTTTTCTTGCAATAGGGGATGTTCTTTGCTATAGTACCAACGATAGAGTCGGAGGTGACCCCATGAATATTTTGAATATAGTGATTGGCATTTTTGCCATTTTGGGTGCGCTGGATCGGCTGGCGAACAATCGGTTCGGTTTGGGCGAAGAATTCGAGCGGGGCTTTCATCTGTTCGGCAGCCTTGCCCTGTCCATGATCGGTATGATCGTCATGGTGCCGCTGCTGGCCCGGTGGATGCAGCCGGTGCTTTCTCTTTTGGGCGGTATCCTGGAGCCCTCTGTGATTCCCGCTTCCCTGATCGCCAACGATATGGGCGGCGCGGCGCTGTCTGTGCAGGTAGCGGCAGATCCGGAGTTGGGGCTGTTTAACGGTCTGGTGGTTTCCTGCATGATGGGCGGCACCATTGCCTTCACTATTCCCGTTTCTCTCACCGCCGTACCGAAACAGCAGCACCGGGAGCTTCTGCTGGGCATGCTCTGCGGTATTATCACCATCCCTCTGGGTTGCCTGTTTGCCGGTTTACTGCGGCCTATCCCTTTTCTCCGGCTTCTGTGGAATCTGCTGCCGCTATTGGTACTTTCCGGCATTTTGGCTGCGGGATTGATCTTCTGCCCCAATGTGTGCACCAAAATTTTTCAGGGTCTGGGCTTTGTGGTAAAAGCCTTGATCACCGCGGGTTTGGTGCTTTCCCTGTTGGAATACTTCACCGGCATCGTATTGGTTCCCGGGCTGACCTCTCTGGAGGATGCCGCAGCGGTTTCTCTCAGCTGCAGTTTTTTCCTTACTGGCGTACTGCCGCTGCTGGCGCTGCTGAGTAAAGCCATTTCCAAGCCCATGTCCCGGCTCAGCAAATCCCTGGGGCTGAACGAGCAGTCCGCCCTGGGTTTCGTTGCCACTCTGGCATCCAGCGTAACCACCTTTGCCATGATGGAAAAGATGGACAAAAAGGGCGTAATGCTCAATGCCGCATTTGCCATCTCGGCAGCTTTTGCCTTTGCCGACCATCTGGCTTTTACCATGGCCTTTAACAAAGTCTATGCCTTCCCTGTGGTGTTGGCAAAACTCACCGGCGGCCTCAGCGCCGTTGTGCTAGCCTGTCTGCTACACAAAAGGCTGAACAAAGCCCCTTAAACAAGAACACCGGCTTATGGTATTCACCACAAGCCGGTGTTTTATTGTACTTGACATGTAGGGGAGGGTCTTGACCCTCCCGCTACCCGGTAGCATTTTCAAACGGGTAATTGTAAGTCGTCAGTTCTCAATTATCATCTTCTATGACTGAAGCTGGCACGGGAGGGTCAAGACCCTCCCCTACAAGCGCTCATACAGCATCATGCGTTCTGCCGGGATTCAAAGAGCCGCCGTTCCCGTTTTGCCATGGCGAACATCACAAAATACACGACAATCAGAACGCCGTTGGCGATGGCTGCCACACGGAACACGGGGCTGTAGCTGCCAATTTTGTCGTAGAACAGGTTGCTGATGGGGGTGGAGAAGATGGTAGCCAGGGAAGCCATGGCCAGGAAAATGCCGTTAACACTGAGGCAGGCCTGATAGCCAAACAGCGGCGCCGCCAGCAGCGGGATCATAATGGAGCTCATACACAGGCCTATGGCGAACAGCAAAATACCCACATACGAAAGCACCGGGTCTGCCGTCACGCCCAGGATCCACTGACCCGCAACAGCACACACCATGCAGGCGATCGTAATGGGCTTGGGACCGATCTTATCGCACAACGCACCGCAAAGCAGCTTACCCACTGCCACAGCCAGCATATACACACTCTGATACGCGGCGGCTTCAGAGGCGGAGAAGCCCTGATCCTGGAAATGGGGGATCACCACGCCGCTGGTCAGGTACAGCATGACGCAGGTAATCAGCGTGGTGGCACACATTACATAGAACAGCGGATGCCGCAGCAGCTCCTGGAAGCTGAAGCCGGGCCAGCTGTGATCCTCCTGCCGGGCCTTTTTCTTATTCTTTGGCAGAGCGCCATAGCCAAAGGGCCGCAGGCCCATTTCTTCCGGCCGGTCACGGAGCAGCAGATAACTCAGCGTGATCACACCCATGATCACTGCCGTAACCATATTGGCTACGCGCCAGTTGTAATCTTCGATCAGCGCTGTAAGAATCACCGTCATCAGACTGCCGCCCAGACCCGAGGACATGGACACCAGACCCACAACCAGACCCTGGTGCTTGAAAAACCAATCCTTTACGATCCGCACGGCACCGGCCGTGAAGCACACGCCGTAGCCCATACCCATCATGATCTTGCTGAAGCAGAAGCCCCAGATGGTCTTGCAGGTGGCAGTCAGCACCAAAGAGAGGGTAATCAGGATCAGACTGACAATGGCAGATTTTTTATAGCCAAACTTCTGAAACAGGTAGCCGGAAACCATGGTGCCCACTGTGCAGGTGATGCTGTAGGGAATGGTTGCCAGGGAATAGCTGCCCCGGGTAACTCCCAGCGTTTCCGAAATGGGAATAATATACACACTGGCGCTGTTCAGCAGGCCGCCAAACACGATCATTTGCAGAAACACCAGGAAGGCAACTACCCAGTGATAATTCTGTCGAATTCTTTTTATCATGCTCTTAGGTCCTCCTCGGTTGGTTGGTCTAACTATACCATGCCTGCGCAGAAATGCTAGTGGCATTGTCGCCAAAAAACAGGCTGAAAGGATAGGTAATTTGTCCACAGGAAAAATAAGGTTTTCTTTTCGATAATCTTATGCTATAATAAAGCACAGTTACCAAGAAGGAGGCGCAGTCTTTGAAATACTATATTCTTGCAGCAGTAATGCTTTTTGCCTTGTGTCTCCAGGGTTGTGCACCCCTGGCTCAGCCGGAACCTTCCACGGCGCCCCCCACCGCACCTCCGGAAACCACCGCCGCACCCACTACGGTTCCCACGGAGCCGCCCACCGGCTGGCTGGAAATGAACGGTATGCGCTACTACCGTTTCCCCGACGGCACCCATGCCACCGGATGGTTTGAAGACAGTGGCAAGACCTACTATATCGCCCCCAACGGCTTCATGCACACCGGTTGGCTGGAGCTGGACGGCAAGACCTACTATTTTCAGGAAGATGGCAGCATGGCTGTGGGCGAAATCCAGATTGATGGCGTAAACTATCACTTCACCGCTGATGGCTGGCGGATCATTCTGGTAAACCCCTGGAATACTGTGCCGGAAGATTATGACCCCACCCTGGTGGAAATCCCCAGCGGTCTTGCTACCCAGGGTGTTCTGGTTTCTGAGGAATGCTATGATGCCCTCATCGCCATGCTGGAAGCCTGCAACGCAGACACCCCCCGGGCTGTGGTGGTAAGCGGCCACCGTACCCACGCCTATCAGGAAAAGCTCTATAAGAACAAGGTTTCCCGGGTGCAGGCCGAAGGCTACAGCTATGAGGAAGCTCTGGTGGAGGCCGCCAAGGTGGTGGCAATCCCCGGCACCAGCGAGCATCAGCTGGGTCTGGCTGTGGATATCGTGGACAGCCGCTCCTATTCTCTGACCGATTATCAGGCCACCCTGCCTGCGCAGAAGTGGCTTATGGAGCATTGCTGGGAATATGGCTTTATCCTGCGCTATCCCGCGGATAAGACCCCTGTCACCGGCATTATCTACGAGCCCTGGCACTACCGCTATGTGGGCCTGGAGCTTGCCAAGGAACTCTATGATTCCGGCCTGACCCTGGAAGAATATCTGCAGAACCTCACCCAATAAGCGCACAAATGCCGCCCGATATTTCGGGCGGCATTTTTCCGCATATTGAGAAACAGGCACACGGATTGCTCCGTGTGCCTGTTTTGTTATGTCAGATTATTGGGTTACAGCTGGGGGCCTGCAGCGACCAGAGCCTTGCCTTCTTCATTGCCGGTGTACTTGTTGAAGTTCTTGATGAAGCGGGCAGCCAGATCCTTTGCCTTCTCGTCCCAGATAGCGGCATCTGCGTAAGTATCGCGGGGATCCAGGATAGCGGGATCAACGCCGGGCAGAGCGGTGGGAACCTCGAAATCGAAGTAGGGGATCTTCTTGGTGTCGGCCTTCAGGATGGAGCCGTCCAGGATGGCGTCGATGATGCCGCGGGTATCCTTAATGGAGATACGCTTGCCGGTGCCGTTCCAGCCGGTGTTGACCAGATATGCCTTCGCGCCGCTCTTCTGCATCTTCTTGACCAGCTCTTCGCCGTACTTGGTGGGGTGCAGCTCCAGGAAAGCAGCGCCGAAGCAAGCGGAGAAGGTGGGAGTGGGCTCGGTGATGCCGCGCTCGGTGCCGGCCAGCTTGGAGGTGAAGCCGGACAGGAAGTAGTACTGGGTCTGCTCGG
>JAFSEW010000008.1 GCA_017435525.1 Oscillospiraceae bacterium
CCACATACCGTAAGACACCACCAAAAGGGCGGTGCCTCAGACTGTCGAAAAACTCTGCTCATATGAATGTAGGGGCCGGTGACTACACCGGCCCATGGGTAAAATCTTCAGATTTTACCCATATTTCTATAGATTTCGCAACATTCACGAAAGGGCCGATGTGGTCATCGGCCCCTATAAACAACTTTTTTGACACGCTCAGGCACCACCCAAAGGGCGGTGCCTGCTTTCATTATGGACGAGGAGATTCGAAAAATTAAATGCGGCGCGGATGAGCGCCGCCGGCGACGGCTGGACGGAGCCGAACATCAATTCAACGAATCTCCTCAAGTCCAAGCCGCCTTCGGGCGGCTTTCCCTATTGGTGGACTTGCTAATAGGATATTACCAACGCCCGGTTCAGCTATAGCTGAACCGGGCGTTGGATGCTGATCGTATAGAAATTATGCGGGGAAAGGTTTGCCGTTGACATACTGCAGAAGCATCAGCACATCGCGCAGGGTGATGCCGCTCTTCTGGTCGATCTCACAGGCTGCCAGATTCACTTCGGCATCGGTTCTGCTCTTGTTGACATACTGCAGAAGCAGCAGCACATCCCGCAGATTTATCTGTGTGTTGCCGTCTATATCGCCCCGGACCGTTTCAGAGGCACCGCAGATGCTGCAAACGCCGTCTGCGAAGCTGTGACCCCAGGCATCTACATAGTTATCCACATGGCTGTCGCCGCAGATCTCGCAGGTGTGGGTGGTGAAACCTTCCTGTGTGCAGGAGGGAGGCGTGATAACGGCATCATAGATGTGCCGGTGGACGCTGTGATAGCCGTTTTCGTCGGTTCCGATGCCAAAGCCGTCAGCAAACCAATCTTCGGAAATGGGATTCTGGAACTTGCCGCCGGAAATGGCGATGGTGCCTTCCTCGTTCTGAATTTCGCCGTTGACGGTGCTGCCTTCTTCAATGGTCGCAGTACCGCAGTTGACGATACCGTTCAGGGTGCCGCCCTTTACCTGCAGCTGTGCAAAGTTCCAGACGGGGGAAGCAATGCTGAGGGTGTCCTGAATGGTAAGGATACCAAAGTTGATCACAGTAACCTCATCCTCATGGATGATGCTGCCTTCACCCATCAGGGTAAGGTCGCCTTCTTCCAGAACCTGAATGGCGCTGCGTACATCCATACTGTCTGCGGGATCTTCCACAGGCAGGAGTATGGTCTTGCCGCCCAGATCCAGAACGATCTTTTTATTCACAGCCAGAGGTTCTGCCAGAATCACATCTTCCAGAAGAACAATGGTGTCTTCTTCCGTTGCTGCTTCCAGGGCCTGGGACAGATCCACAAACAGGGCATCACCGATCTGCGCTGCGGCTACCAGCGCGGGAATTTGTTCCTGGGCAGCGAGAATCTTGTTGCAGACGGCGCAGTGAGAACCTTCGGTCTTACCGGGCTTGCCAAAGTCGGGTGCCACATAGGAATCTACAACAGGTGCGTGCCCCGTGGCGGGGATTACTTCCTGCTTGATGAGGGTTTCCTTACAGACGGAGCAATGTTTCCCCTCGGTCAGGCCAGTATCTGTGCAGGTGGCTGCAACAGCGGTATCAATTGCTTCGATATGGCCCTTGGCAGGAATCACTTCCTGCTTGACAAGAATTTCACCACATACAGCACAGTGGCTACCTTCGGTAAGACCCGGCTCCGTGCAGGTGGCGGGAACAGCAGCGTCAATGACAACAGTATGGCCGGTGGGAGGAATGACTTCCTGCTTAACAAGGACAACTTTGCAGACACTGCAGTGCTGACCTTCGGTCAGACCGGGCTTATTGCCGGTAGGAGCTACGGCTGCGTCGATGACAACGGTATGGCCCTTGGCGGGAATTACGGTCTGGGGGGTAATCACGGCGCTGCAGACAGCGCAGTGGCTGCCTTCGGTCTTACCGGCATCGGTGCAGGTGGCAGGGACAGCCGCATCGGTGACCGGGGTGTGACCCTTAGCGGGAATCACGGCCTGGGGGGTAATCACGGCGCTGCAGACAGAGCAATGACTACCTTCGGTCTTACCGGCGTCGGTACAGGTGGCAGGGACGGCTGCATCGGTGACCAGGGTGTGGCCCTTGGCGGGAATTATGATCTGGGGGGTAATCACGGCGCTGCAGACAGAGCAGTGGCTGCCTTCGGTCTTACCGGCATCGGTACAGGTGGCAGGGACGGCTGCATCAGTGACCGGGGTGTGACCCTTGGCGGGGATCACAGCCTGGGGGGTAATCACGGCGCTGCAGACAGAGCAGTGACTGCCTTCGGTCTTACCGGCATCGGTGCAGGTGGCGGGGACAACTGCATCGGTGACCGGGGTGTGGCCCTTGGCGGGAATCACGGCCTGGGGGGTAATCACGGCGCTGCAGACAGAGCAGTGACTGCCTTCGGTCTTACCGGCATCGGTACAGGTGGCAGGGACAGCCGTATCGATGACCGGAGTGTGGCCCTTGGCGGGGATCACGGTCTGGGGGGTAATCACGGCGCTGCAGACAGCGCAATGACTGCCTTCGGTCTTACCGGCATCGGTACAGGTGGCAGGGACGGCTATATCGATGACCGGAGTGTGACCCTTAGCGGGAATCACGGTCTGGGGGACAATCACGGCATCGCACAGGGAACACTTCTTGCCCTCTGTCAGACCCGGCTCTGTGCAGGTGGCGGCTTTGCCGGGGAGAATCTGCTCAGTATGGAAGCCTGCAGCGCAGCCGTCCATATTTTCTTCGGCATTGGGATCATAGTCTGTATTGCTCATAGGGTAGGCGGCGTAAAAAGAAGCGGTGCTGTATTCCGGATCCCGGTCGTGATCCGGGAAATTGTCGTTGCAGCGCAGGAAATGTTCATATTCCAGACCGGCCTGCGCCCAGGAGGAATCCCAGGTGGAGTCCAGATTGTAATACTTATTTCCCAGCTTCACAATATTCCAGGCGTGAGCGCCGCCGTTGCTGAAACCTGTGACCACGCGGTTGTCGATACCCAGTTCCAACAGCAGCCGGTACAGAAGCGTTGCATAGCCCTGACAGACAGAGGTTCTGTGGATTAATGCTGCGTAGGCGGTGTACTGCATCTTGTAAGTGGGGTTATTCAGATTGTCGTAATCGTAATAGATGTTGCCGGTCATCCAATCGTAGACAGTTTTCAGCGCGTCATAACGGTTGGCGGTGTTGGGCTGCAGCTGTGCCAGAAGTGTGGACACCGCGGCGTCCATTTCTGCTTCCTGCTGGGCTGTGGTGTAGTAGTCGATGGTGTAGGTGCAAGTTACATAGTAGCTGGTTCCGTCATGGTAACCGGATGTCTGACAACGCCAGTGACCATAATGGCAGCTCAGATAGTCGCCTTCGGTAGGATTACCGGTATGGACAAGCGCCTCATGAAAGATGTGACGCAAGATTTCGTTGTCATATCGATCAAGTACCACTTGAAAAGAAACGGTTTCTACCCGCTGCTTCATTTGCTGGCGCAGATACTGCGCAGCCTCCTGTTCGTTGGCACAGGAGACAGTGGAGGTGGTCTGTGCATAGGTCTGCGCTTGTCCCGTATAGGTGATGTCCGGAATATTTGCGTGCAAGGGGTTGACATAGGTTTCTGTTAAGGGCTCCAGCTGGATGTACTCTGCTGCCCGGACATGCAGCGCCGTGGCGGGCAGACAGGAAAACAGCAGTGCAAGCGTCAGGAGCAGCGACAATACTTTTTTCATAATACTTCCTCCAAGCCATCATGGTAGTTACTGCAATTATTTTATCATCAGCAGAAAGCGGTTTCAATATTTTTGTGCATTCTTTCTGGCTTCTTCCAGCACTTTGTTGTAGGGCATCAGCATGCCGTCTGTCATGGCGCTGCCCATTTTGGCTTTCAGCTTTTTGCTGCTCATCAGGGCACCCACACCGTACATGGCCAGCATCTTCGGCCACTGCTTCTGGGGGAAATCATACTGGCCATGGGCTCTATAGAACTTGTGATCGGCCTTCATCATGCCTTGCATCAGCCAGATCAGGTCCCGGAAGACTTTCATGCCGCCGATGCCGTAGAAATTCTGGGGCGGTACATACTTAGTTTCCAGGGCGTAAGTAAGCTTGGCGCAGAGCTGATCGATGGCGGCATCGGGATCCTGGGTATCCGTGGCGATGCCTGCCAAGTTGTTGGTGCCCACCTGTGCCCGGGCTTCCAGAATTGTCTGCAGATTCTGCTCCCGACTCAGGTCACCGCTGATCAGATAGCCAACGCTCATGCCGATGGTGACGGTGCGGTGGCCGTTACAGAACTGCCGGTCATCGTACATTTTGAACCGGGCACCCATGGAGTGGTCCCGGATAGTAAAGGCATAGACGATGGCATCGGCGGTTTGAATCTGATTGCGCAGATAGTCATCGAAACCGTCGGTGTAGATACATTTGCCGGAAACCGCACAGTTGAAACAGCCCAGGCAGCCGCCCCGGAAGGGATACTCCCGGATATTGACTACGCGGGTCTTTCTGGGCAGCTTTGCCCGGAATCGGGCGATCATATTCCGCAGCTGGGTGTCGGCTTCACACAGATCCGCCACGATCACCACATCGCCGGACTTTTCTTCGACAGCTTCTTCGGGGACTGTCACAGGCAGGGAAGGTGCGGCAGGCGCTGCAATGGGCGCTGCTTCATAAATGTTTTGGCTTACACACCAACACAGATAGCGGAAGAAATCATCTGCCTCCTTCCGGCCTTTTTGGGTGGTAAGATCGTCCATATCCGCGGAAAGGCCCCGGATATAGCGCAGCCCCAGATCCTGGCAGTTATCCTGGATGTAGCGGTGGGCGGTCATATCGTAGAAATGCTTGGAGGTGGAGATCTGACTGGCGAATTTGCCGGAAAGATCCATGTTTGCCTCTTTCAGCAGCTCGATAAACCGATGCAGCTGACAGGGGGCGATGAAGGTATAGACCGGGTAGGAAAACAGCAGCAGATCGGCCTTTTCGATGGCGGCAATGGCAGAGGAAAAGTCCTTTTCCAGAGCCTTGATGGTCTGGCCTGCGTGCAGGAGGGAAAAATCATGCTCCGGGTGCAGGATCTGCAGATAGTTGACAGTTTGCAGGGTAACGGAGTTCTTACCCTTGGGGCTGCCGTTAATCACTAGAATATGCATAAACATAGCCTCACTTTATTTGTGCTTGCTACCATTATACATAAAAGAACGACCTTCGGCAAGAGGAAAAGCCCTGCCGTGGGGCAGGGCTTGGGGGTTATCTTACTGCCAGATAGCTTTCCGCACTGTGGGCGGCCATGGCGCCGTCGGCTACGGCAGTGACGATCTGCCGCAGTGCCTTGGTGCGGATATCGCCTACGGCATAGACACCGGGGATACTGGTTTCGGTGGATTCTCCTGCCACAATGTAGCCGCTTTCATCCAGCTCCAGCAGCCCTTCCACCAGCTTCGTGGCCGGGGCTCTGCCAATGCTGACGAACAGACCGTCGCAGGAAATTTCCCTTTGCTCTCCCGTGAGAAGATTTTGGATTCTCACGCCGCTGAGCTTGCCGTTTTGCAGCAGCTCCGTGATGGCGCTGTTCCAGAAAAATTCAATGTTGGGGGCGTTCAGCAGGGAATCGTGATAGACCTTAGTAGCCCGGAGGGTATCTCTGCGATGGACTACAATGACCTTTTTTGCAATCCGGCTCAGGGTCAGGGCATCGGCTGCCGCGGTATTGCCGCCGCCCACAACCACTACCGTTTTGCCTTTGTAGAACATGCCGTCGCAGGCGGCGCAGTAGTTAACGCCTCTGCCCGTCAGTTCCCGCTCTCCGGGAAGTCCCAGCAGCCGGGGATTCGCGCCGGTGGCCAGCACCACCGTGCGGCTTTGGAAGCATCCTTCGGTGGTTTCCACATCTTTGATGCTTCCATCCAGCCGCAGGGCCGTTACTTCCGCCAGCTCCGTCACAGCCCCGAAGCGCTCTGCCTGCAGCTGCATGTTCTCGCCCAGGGTAAAGCCGTCGATGCCTTCCTGGAAGCCGGGGTAATTGTCGATCTGGTTGGTCAGGGCCATCTGGCCACCGGCGGAGAGCTTCTCCAGCACCAGCACGCTAAGCCCTGCCCGGGCGGCGTACAATGCCGCGGTATAACCGCCGGGACCGCCGCCAATCACAATCATATCATAGATCATACCGCTGCCTCCTTAATGTAAGTGTTCCTGAATAAATGCGTCGATAGCTGCCTTGGATTCCGGCGCAACGATGGAGCCCAGAGCCTTGCCGCCTTGATACAGCACCAGCGTGGGGATCACTTCAATGCGCTCCAGGTTGGCAAGCACCGGTTCCTCGTCGATATTTACCTTCACCACATCCAGACTCTGCGCATACTGTGCGGCCACCTTGTCGTAGGCGGGGCCGATGCGGCGGCAATAGCTGCACCAGGGTGCCCAGAAATCCACCAGAATTGCCTTACCGCTTTCCATTGCCTTATCAAACTGTTCTTTATTGATATTCATAGCTGCCATAATTGCCAGCTCCTTTCTTTTTTTTCTTTAGTATATCCGGCAGGCGGAAAGTTTTCCGTGATGTTGTCACAAAATACTTGTACTTTTCTGCTCCGGTGCAGTATAATAAGAAAAAAAGAAAGGCGGCGGGGAAATGGAATTTGCGGAATATCTTCCTTTCTGGAAAGAGCTGACAGCGCAGCAGCGAGAACGCATTGCCGGTGTAGTCGAATACCGGCGGGTAAAAAAAGGCGCGCACATCCACGACAGCAGTGCCGATTGCCTGGGCCTGGTGGCAGTGCATACAGGACAGCTGCGGGCATACATCCTTTCGGAGGACGGCCGGGAAATTACCATCGGACGGCTGTTCCCCTACGATGTGAGCCTGCTCAGTGCCTCCTGTGTCATGCCGGATATGCAGTTTAACATTATGATCGAGGCGGAGAAGGACAGTTCCTTCTGGAGCATTCCTGCGTGCCTGTTTAAGAATCTGGTGGACGAATCTCTGGCGGTGTCCAAATTCTCCCGGAGCCTGCTCAGCGGCAATTTCTCTGACCTGATGTGGCTCATGGAGCAGATCATGTGGAAGAGTTTTGACAAGCGGCTGGCGGCATTCCTGCTGGAGGAGACTGCCCTGGAGGAATCTCAAACCTTAAGGATGACCCACGAAAAAATCGCCAACCACCTGGGTACTGCCAGAGAAGTGGTGACCCGGATGCTGCGGTATTTCCAGAGTGAGGGCATGGTGAAGCTGACCCGGGGTGAAATCCAGATCACAGATGAAAAGAAACTGAAAGAAATCCGTGGAGAATAAAAGAACCGCCGCAGCGCAAACGCGCTGCGGCGGCCCTTTTTGAAAGGAAGTAATCAGGAAAGAAGTTCCAGAATTTGGGCTTTGGAGCGGGCGCCTACCACCTGCTGGGTAACAACGCCGTTTTTCATAACCACCAGGGTGGGAATGCTGTAAGTACGGAATTGCCGGGCAAGGGCTTCTTCCGTATCCACATTGACTTTGCCCACCTTAATGTGGGGATTCTCCGCAGCGATTTCCTCCAGAATGGGGGCAACCATCCGGCAGGGGCCGCACCAGGGTGCGTAGAAGTCCAGAAGGACGGGCTTTTCGGAATTCAGCACTTCCTCATGGAAGTTGGTTTCGTTGATGTGCATGGTTTGCATAGTGAAACCTCCTTAATCAGCTTCTGGCCATGCCGTCGACGCTGAGCACCACACCGGTGATGTAGGATGCTTCGTCGCTGGCCAGGAATACGAATGCATTGGCAATGTCTTCCGGCTGACCCAGCCGCCGCAGGGGAATCCTGGCGATCATGGGTTCGATCACCTCTTTGGGAACGGCTTTCATCATATCCGTTTCGGTAATACCGGGAGCTACCGCGTTGACCCGGATACCCTTGGGACCCAGCTCCCGGGCCAAAGAGACGGTCAGGCCGTTAACGGCGAACTTGGATGCAGGGTAAGCAAATCCACTGGGCTGGCCGGAGATGCTCACCATAGAAGAGGTGGAGAGGATCACACCGCTGCCACGGGCTGTCATGCAGTCCGCAGCCACCCGGGTGGCATTGAATACGCCCTTGACATTGAGATCCATCACCTTGTCGAAAGTCTCTTCCGTGTATTCCATGAAGGGAGTGCTTTCGGAAATCCCGGCGTTGTTGACCAGAATGTCCACGCAGCCATATTGGGCGGTGGCGATGACAAAAGCATCTCGCACGGATTTCAGGTCAGCCAGATTGGGGCTGATGCCGACGACTGTGGAATTGGGATATTTTTCTTTCAGCTGTGCCACAGCTTTGTCCGCGGAGGACTGGGTGGATGCGGTGAGGATCACCTTGGCCCCTTCCCGCAGGAATGCATCCGCAGTGGCGTAGCCGATGCCACGGCTGCCGCCGGTGATGATGGCAACTTTATCTTTCAATCTCATAAGAAACCCTCCTTACTTGTTTTGTGGCTTTATCATAGCGTATTATCTGCGCAGATTCCGTGATTTTGTCACCATAGCCGGGAGAAATTTTTCCTGCAGAAACATTGCAAACATGCAGGAATGCATGTATAATAAAGCCATCAAAACAATTGGGAGGGTTTTCCATGGAACACAGCGCACGGATTCAGCAGCTGCTGGCTGCCAAGAAAAAACTGTTTACCGACCTGAACGATGAGGTCTGGGGCTATGCGGAGCCCCGGTTTGCAGAGTATAAGTCTGCCGCTGCCCACTGCCGCCTGATGGAAGAGCAGGGCTTCCGGGTGAAGCTGGGTCTGGCGGGGGAAGAGACTGCCTTCATCGCCGAATACGGCAGCGGAAAGCCCGTGATCGCCATTCTGGGCGAATACGATGCCCTGGCAGGCCTTTCCCAGGAGGCGGACTGCACCGAACCCAAGCCCGTGGAAGTGGGCGGACAGGGCCACGGCTGCGGCCATAATACCCTGGGCGCTGCCGGTGCTGCCGCCATCACCGTGCTGAAGGATTATATGGAAGAAAATAATCTGCCCGGCACCATCCGCTTCTATGGCTGCCCCGCCGAGGAAAATGCCGGCGGCAAGGCTTTCCTGGTTCGGGATGGCTTCTTTGACGATGTGGATATTGCCCTGGCTTACCATCCCTCCAACCAGAACCTGGCTGACCAGGGCGGTTCTCTGGCCAATTTCCGGGTGTTCTATACCTTTAGGGGCACTTCTGCCCATGCTTCCGGCGCACCCCACATGGGCCGCAGCGCCCTGGATGCCTGTGAACTGATGAATGTGGGCTGCAACTACATGCGCGAGCACATGATCTCGGAAGCCAGAGTTCATTACGCCTACACCAATGTGGGCGGTACTGCCCCCAATGTGGTGCAGGCGGATGCCCAGCTGCTGTACGCCATGCGCGCCCCCACGGTGACCCAGGTGAAGGAACTGTACGACCGGCTGGAGAAGATCGCCAAGGGCGCTGCCATGATGACGGAGACGGAAGTGACCATCCGCCAGGTGGCGGCCTATGCCAATACCATTGCCAACGATGTCATCAATGCGCGGTTTGAGGCCTATCTGGATGAATTCCTGCCCCTGGACTACACCGAAGAAGAGATGGACTATCTGCGCAAGTTCCAGGCTGTGATCCCCGAAAGCGAAAAAAGGGGCGTGGCGGCCCAGGCCAAGCAGCTGTTCGGCAGAAGTGAAAAGGCCAAGGAAGCTGCGGAAATGCCTATCTGGAATTTCCATGCCAAGGGTCTTGTGGGCGGCAAGGGTTCCAATGATGTGGGCGATGTCAGTTGGGTTTGCCCCACCTCCATTATCCGCACCGCCTGCTACGCCGCCGGTACCACCGGCCACCACTGGCTGCGCACGGCACAGGGCAAGTCCTCCGTATGCCACAAGGGTATGCTGCTGGCAGCTGCGGTTATGGCCTGCACTGCGGTGGATTTCCTGAAAGACCCCCAGCTGGTGGCCCAGGCCAGAGAGAACTGGCTGGACCGTCTGGGCGGCGAGACCTATCCCAACCCCCTGCCTGCCGACTGTAAGCCGGAAATCTGGTAAAGAAGATATCATTCTGAGCCTGCCTTGGCAGGTGTGAGAATCTGTTTCCTAAGGAGAATTACGGATTGCCACGGGGCTTTGCCCCTGGCAATGACAGATAAAAACAGATGGCTTTGCTGTTACGAAAGGGAATGCTATGGATCACAGGCCTTATATCCGAAAAACAGAATATGCCGATACCGCCGTGCTGATGATCCACGGCATCATGGGAACGCCCCGGCATTTTGACGGCTTTCTGCCCCTGATTCCGGAAAATTGGGATGTCTATAACATCCTGCTGGATGGCCATGGAAAAACCGTGAGGGATTTTAACGCCACATCCATGGGAAAGTGGAAAGATCAGGTGCAGGCATATTTCCGGGAACTGAGCAGCCGCTATGAAAAGATTTTCGTGATTGCCCATTCCATGGGTACGCTGCTTTCCATGGAAGCGGCGCAGCTGTACCCGCAGAAGCTCATGGGCATGATTTTCCTGGCACCGCCGCTGAAAGTATTTGTGCGGCCTGTGATGGCGAAATACGCTTCCAAAGTGGTATTCGGCTGTATCGACACAGGAAAGACCAGAGAGGCGGCCGTTGCTCAGGCCAACAGCGTCGCCCCGGAAAAGCGGGTGTGGCGGTATTTAGGGCATATCCCCAGGCTCGTAGAGCTGCTGCAGCTGAGCAGCCGCTGCCGCAGCTTACCGGTGCAGGTGCCGTGCCTGGTGTTCCTCTCCGGCAAGGATGAACTGGTAGCAGTCAGCAGCGGGAAATACCTCCCCGGCTGCGAAACGATCCTCCTGCCCCAATCCGGCCATTTCTACTACACCCCGGAGGAATGGCAGATGATCGCAGAGAAAACACAGAAAATTTTGCAATAAACATGCAGGGCGCTTTCTTGCTCCCGCCGCAAACCGGGTGGGAAATGCAATTGCACCTACGAACAGCATGCAGATCATGAAGGGGCTGTCTCAAAATGATTTTTTGTAGGGACACCGCTCCTGCGGTGTCCACGAAAACATCAATAACATAAAAAACCGGCACAATTTGTGCCGGTTTTTCCAGTAGGGACACCCCGGAGGGGTGTCCCTACGAGATGAAATGTGAGGTTTATGCCTTAATGAGACAGCTCCTTTCGGCGGGAGCAAGAAAGCGCCCTGCAAGGTTACTTGAAAGCTTTATAATTATTTATTGAAGTTCTTTGGTAAAGCGAATCTGATTCTTTTGATTATTGTATCCCATCGTCCTATAAAAGATGTGCGCTTCGCTTCGCATAGCGCCTGAGTTCAGACGAATTTTCTTAATTCCGCAAGATTTTGCCCAATCCTCTGCCGTATTTAACAAAGCTTTTCCAACACCGTGTCTTCTGTATGCTGCGGCTACAGCTATTCCAAGGATATTTACCATAGACTCAGCATAAAGAAGATTGTAGATTTCGGCATGAACATAGCCAACAACGATTTTATCTAGTTCAGCCACAAAAACGACTTCTCGTTTGCTGTCCAAGCTGTCCAGCCGTGCGGCAACGAGTTCGATTGAACAAGCATACCCCAAATCCTCATAGCTAATTTTACTGATTGCTATACTGTCGTTGCTGTTTGCGTTTCGTATTCTCATGGTAATACCTCTACTGCGAAAAGTTATTTTGCAAAATTTTCGTCTATATAGGCAGCATATGGCTTCTTCTTAACATTATCGGTATGATGGATGTACCAGCTAAAAGCCTCTTCCAATCCTTCACTTAACGGCTTTACATCTTCCATAAGTTCATATTGCGCTGATACATCGAGATAGTATTCATAATTGTAGAAGCTGAAATAGCTCCGCTGATCGATGTCTTCGTAAACATTCTTGAAGGTAACTTCTTTTCCAGCAGCACGATAACAGAGTTCCACCCAGTGACGAACAGACACCGCTTCTCTATTTCCTACATTGAAAATGCGGTTTTCCGGTTTGGAACGCAAAATCACATCAATGAACCGACAGAGATCATGCACATGGAAGAATTGCAGCTTCATACTGCCGTCTTTGGGCAAATAAAACACCCGGTCAGCCAGGGCGCAGTCAAAAACAAAAGCTTCCCGATAGACATTGTTCATAGGGCCGTAAAGGTAAGGAGGCCGGAGAATATATGCATTGGGGTTTCTGCTAAGAAGCGCCTGTTCTGCTTCTATTTTATCCATTCCGTATTTTCCCCAATGCTTATTGACTGCAGGAGGGGTACTTTCTTTAAAGGGCTGCGGTGCATACTCAGGGTACACGGCACTGGAGCTGATGAGGAAATAATCCTGATAACTGCCTAAGGCATCCAGCAAAGCTTCCACATCGTTGGCGGAATAAGCAGTATCGATTACAATATCGAAATGGTATCCCCGCAGAACATCGCCGAGGTTATGACGGTCAGCTTCAATCAGGGTAACGCTGTCGGGTTGCGGCTTGGTGTTGCGGTTAAGCACATACACATCAAACCCTTTTTGCACATAATACTCTGCGATATAGCGGCTGACAAATACAGTACCGCCTGTAACAAGTACATTTGGCATTCTGATTTCTCCTTATAAATTTTTCAGAATTTGTTGTTCTATAAATTTCGCAACACCGTCGCAATCATTGCTTTCTGCTACATAATCCGCAGCAGCTTTTACTTCGCCAATTCCGTTGGAAACAGCAATGCCCAATCCACACTGCTTGATCGGCTCCACATCGTCTTGGTCGTCTCCGAAATATGCTGCTTCTTTAGGAGAACAGCCGCAGATATCCAGCATGGCCTGGATGCCGTTCCATTTTGTGGCGGCTGTGCTCATAATCTGCAATAAATATCCATGGGCGATGGTGTAATACAGATCGTCTGTCAGCTGTTCCTGGACAAAGGGGAGTATTTCCGCGTTATCGAGATGAACCAGAATTTTCAGCGCGCCTTCTTTCCGGGCAACACCAACCAAATCATCAGAAATAATGGTTTCGTAATCTTCTATGGGAAGATTGGAGTATGCCCGATCTCCCGTTTCGAGGGTAATGCGCAGACCGGGATGGCGCGTCAACAAATTGAGCAAACCCACGGCACTTCTTTCATCAATACCGAAATTTGTTTGCTGATTGCTATAAAGGATTCTTGCGCCGTTGGAAACAACCATGGCATCAAAATCAATTCTGTCACAATACTGCACTGTGGCACGCAGCGGTCTGGCGGTGGCCACCATGATTTTGATTCCGCGTTTCTTACATTCGTCAAGGACTTTGACGGTATACGCAGACAGCGTTTTATCCGTATGGAGCAGCGTCCGGTCTAAATCCACAATGATGGTTTTTGCATTTGCGGGATTTATCATTGCCGGGACACTCCTTCTAATATACCCACCAGCTGGTGCATGGAATCCAGAACATGATGGCTCATGGCGCGGATGGTTTCGTCGGGTTGGACACAGTCGGGGATCAGGATGCGGTGCATACCGGCGGCGGTGGCGGCTTTGATATCGGCAGGGGTGTCGCCTACCACCAGGCAATCTTCCGCTTCGATGCCCAGAAGCTGGGCTGCTTTCAGGAAAATGTCCGGATTGGGCTTGCCGTGCTCCACCATGTCGCCGCCCACTACAGCATCAAAATAGTGCAGCAGCCCCGCGTGCTCCAGGTGCTCCGCGGTTTTTTCATAGCCGGTGGAGGAAGCCACCGCCATGGGACAGCCCTTGGATTTCAGAGCTTCCAGGGCTTCTTTCACCCCGGGCAGCAGAAGGTTGGTGCTTTGGGCAATCAGCGCCTCGGAGATGGCGGTGCGGACAGGGTGCAGGGCTTCATAATCAAAGGTCGGCCCAAGGGCTTCCTGAAAAATCTTGATAGCGTCTGCCTTGTGGATGGCCCGGGTGCGCAGCAGCACATCCTGGGGCACATCGAAGCCTGCCTGGGCACCGGCCTCCTTCCAGGCCTGCATATAAATCCGCTCGGTGTTCAGCAAAGTGCCGTCCACATCAAAAATCACAGCTTTTACCATGGCAAATTCCCTCATTCAATAATATAGGCGCTGACGATTTCACCGTAGAACGCGGTGTGGAAATCATCGTGGATATTTTGGCTGTCAGCAGGATAGATTTTCCGGAATTTCTCACTGAGGAATGCTTCCGGCACCTGCTGCTGGGTATACACCACCCGGCATTCCAGTGTCAGAGGAAGCTCCCGGATGCCGGGGACGGAGATCACCTCCGGGTCTTCCGTGTGCAGCCCCAGGGCGGCGAATTTATCGGTATCCCGGCCGGATTTGGTGCCGCAGAAGGTGAGAATCTTGGGATCGATCTCTCCCAGGGGGATATTCACGGTGAATTCCGGGTTCTTATCCAGCATCCCCTTAGTGTGGCGGCAGCCACGGACAAAGGCGATGAAAATGGGCTTGCCCCACTGGATACCCAGGGTACCCCAGCCGATGGTCATGGTGTTTACCTGAGTGTCAGCCTTGGCGGTGAGCAGAACGCCATCGGGCTTTAAGGCCTTGGCGATGGTGCCGGCATAATCGAAGGGAGAAACAAAACGCTTCATAACAGCCTCCTTATTTGTTCCACAGGTAAACTCTTACCTCGTAGGGCTTCAGAAGATCGGTCCGGGGATTGTCCACATTGCCCAGGATCAGCTGTGCGGTGTTCAGATCGAAGCCTTTGATAGAGCGGAAATTGGAATCCCGCTTGCAGAAGGAGCAGACCACCAGAATCTTCTGGGTGTCATCCTCCATGGAGTAGATGTAATGCTCGCCGGACAGCGGCCGGTACTCCTGATACACGCCGTGGCGGACGCAGGAAAGAGATTTGCGCAGGGCGATGGCCTTGCGGTAGAAGTGGAGAATAGAATCCGGGTCTTCTTCCTGCTGGGCTGCGTTGAGCCAGGTGTAGTTGGGATTTACATTCATCCAGGGGGTCTCGGCGGTGGTGAAGCCTGCGTTATTTTCGCTGCTCCATTGCACCGGAGTGCGGGCATTGTCCCGGGCGGAGCGCCACTGGCGCTTCAGCCGCTCCTCTTCAGACTTATGCAGAGCGCTGTGGTGGTAATTCCAGATGGTCTGCACATCCCGGTACTCGTCGATGCTCTGGGGCTTCCAGTTGATCATGCCGATCTCCTGCCCCTGATACACGAAGGGGGTTCCCTGCTGGAACAGATACATGGCGCAGAGCATTTTGGCGCTCTCTTTCCAGAAATCCTCGCTGCCGTACCGGGAGACAATCCGGGGATGGTCGTGATTTTCAATGTAGAGAGCGTTCCAGGCCCGACCCTTGAGCTTGTATTGCCAGCTGGAGAAGGCCTGCTTCATTTTCCGCAGGTCAAAGGGCGTGGGCAGATAATCGGTGAACAGGCAGTCGGCGCACTGACACTGGAACTGGATCATCATATCAATCTGGCCATTCTCTTCATCGATGTAGTCCAGGGCCAGCTTCGGCGATACCAGGGGCGCTTCGGCGATGGTGAAGCAATCGTAATGATCCAGCACATCCTCCTTAAATTCCTGGAGGTACTGGTGAATTCTGGGGCCGTGGTTATAGTTGGGCATGCCCTTGTAGATGGGGAAAAGATGGTCATCCGGCAGGCCGTCCTTCTTGGAGATATAGGTGATCACATCTTCCCGGAAGCCGTCCACGCCCATGTCCAGCCAGAAGCGCAGGATCTTCTTCACTTCCTCACGAACCAGCGGATTGTCCATATTCAGATCCGGCTGCTTGATGGCGAACAGGTGCAGGTAATATTCCTGCCGCACTTCGTCCCAGGTCCAGGCAGCGCCCTCAAAATTGGAATCCCAGTTGTTGGGCAGCTTGCCGTCAGGCCGGGCAGGCCGCCAGATATAGTAATCGGTGTAGGGTTCGATCCGCTGGCGACTCTTCTGGAACCATTCATGCTCGTCGCTGGTGTGATTCACCACCAGATCCATCACGATTTTCATGCCCCGTTCATGGGCACCATCCAGCACCTTTTTAAAAGCTTCCATGCCGCCGAATTCCGGGGCAATGTCCATATAGTCGGCAATGTCATAGCCGCCGTCGGCACCGGGGGAGGGGTAGATGGGGGAGAACCAGATGCCGTCGATGCCCAGATCCTTCAGGTAATCCAGCTTCTCATACACGCCCCACAGGTCACCCATGCCGTCACCGTTGCCATCCTTGAAACTCCGGGGCCAGATCTGATAAAACACCATGTCTTTATACCAGCGTTTGCGTTCCATATCCATTCTCCTTTTGCGGTTTTTCTCATTGTAGCACGGATTTTGCTGCGCGTCATTAAAAATCTCGTTGACAGAGGAAAATCCTGCCGATACAATGAATTCAACAAGGAGGCGATGTGTGTGATTTCCTTTGAAAACGGCGTTTTCTCTCTGGGAACGGAGAATTTTTCCTATATGTTCCGCCTGACAGCCCATGGGCAGCTGGAACATCTGCATTTCGGCGCAACCGTGGCGATGACGGATGCCCAGGCTTTTGCCTGCAAGCCCGGTACCGGCTGGGGCAGCAGCGTCAATTATGATACCGACGGCACCTGCCTGGATATTCTGCCTCTGGAATGGAGCGGCAGCGGCCGGGGTGACTACCGGGAAAGCCCCATGGCGCTGGATATGGCTACGGACTTTGTGTATCAGAGCTATGAAATTTATGGAGGTCCTGCCCAGATGCTCTGCGGTCTGCCCCAGGCCCAGGATGTGACGGAAACTTTGGAGATTGTCATGGCGCATCCGGGCGGGCTGACGCTGAAGCTTTTCTACAGCTTGGTGGGAGAAGTGCTGCTGCGCCGCAGTGTGCTGGAAAACCGCAGCGAAGAAACGATAACGCTGCACAAGCTTATGAGTTTTTCCGTGGATCTGCCCGGCAGCTATGAAATGACCACCTTTGATGGCAGCTGGGATGCGGAAATGCGCAAAAGCAAGGTATCCGTGGGGGCTGCCAAGGTAGTCCATGAAAGTCTGACAGGCTTTTCCTCCAACCGGCACCAGCCGGGCTTCCTGCTCAGTGAGCCCGGGGCAGGGGAAGACCACGGCAATGTCTACGGCTTCAACCTGATCTATTCCGGCAACCATTATGCATCTTGCCAGCGCTCTTTCCAGGGACTGACCCGGGTAATGCAGGGCATCAACCCGGAGAACTTTACGAAAATTCTGACACCGGGGGAAATCTTTGAGACCCCGGAAGCGGTGCTGTGCTGGGCTTCCGACGGCTTCAACGGCCTGTCTGGGAAACTCCATAGTTTTATCAACAGCCACATTGTGCCCAAATACTGGCAGTACCGGGAGCGCCCGGTGCTCTACAATAGCTGGGAAGGGTGTATGTTTGACTTCAACCGGGGGCGGCTTCTGGATCTGGCATCCCGGGCCAAAAAGCTGGGCTGCGAGCTGTTCGTCCTGGACGACGGCTGGTTCGGTGCCCGAAACAACGATAAGGCGGGGTTGGGCGACTATGCTGTGAACCGCCGCAAACTCCCCGGCGGCCTGAAAGCTCTGGCAGACCGGGTCAACGCGTTGGGCATGGAATTCGGCCTCTGGTTTGAGCCGGAGGCGGTGAATCCGGACAGCGATCTCTACCGGGCCCACCCGGACTGGGCATTGACCGATGATCTGCAGCCGGTGTACGGCCGCAATGAATTGCTGCTGGATCTGACCAGACCGGAAGTCCGGGACTACATCGTGGAAAATGTCTCCGCAACCCTGGACAGCGCCAATATCACCTATGTAAAGTGGGATATGAACCGCCACAGCGTGGCCCTGGGTGCCAAAGCCCATGCGTATATTCTGGGCCTTTACGATGTGCTGCGCCGGATTTTTGAACCCCGCCCCAATATTTTGCTGGAAAGCTGCTCCTCCGGCGGCAACCGGTTTGACCTAGGCATGCTGTGCTTCTCGCCTCAGATCTGGTGCTCCGATGATACCGACCCTGTGGAGCGGCTGGAAATTCAGAACAGCCTTTCCTATCTCTATCCCCAATCCACCTTCGGTGCTCATGTTTCCGCGGCGCCCCATTCCCAGACCCTGCGCAATACGCCCCTGAGCACCCGGGGCAATGTTTCTTTCTTTGGCTGCCTGGGCTATGAGCTGGACCTGAAGCACCTGGTGCCTACGGAGGAAAAGGAGATCACCCACCAGATTGCGTTTTATAAAGACTATCGGCGGATCTTCCAGTTTGGTCGTTTCCGCAGGCTTTGGGCTCCGGAAGGGTTGGCCTGGCAGGTTAACGGCGGCAGTACCGTGCTGGCAGGATTGTTCCACAAGCTGGTGGCGGCAGCCCCGGGCTATGAGCAGCTGCGGCTGCAGGGACTACAGCCCCAGAGCCGCTACTGCATGACCAGCCGGGAGCAGCTGCTGCGGGTAGGGCAGTTTGGCGGCCTTGTAAAGCATATCGCTCCGGTGGCCCTGGACCCCAATGGCTTTGTGCTGCGCACGGCAGACCGGCTGTATCCCATGAATGATGGGGTGCAGACCCTGGAAGCTTCCGGCAATGCCCTGATGTCCGGTGTGATGCTCAATGCCCGGTTTGCCGGTACCGGCTATGACCCCGGCAGCCGCAACCAGGGCGACTTCTGCTCCAATGTGTATACGGTGCAGGAAATGAAATAAGGAGGCAAACCCATGGAAATATATCGCGATGCGAAAGCCATTATGGATGCGGCTTTATGCGCTGCCATGCCCGATACCGCCGTGGAAAAGGCTTTGCAGAAGCTGCCGGAAGTTACCGGCAAACTGGTGCTGATTGCGGCAGGTAAGGCTGCCTGGCAGATGGCTGCGGCTGCTTACAAGACGTTAGGCGATAAGATCAGCGGCGGCGTGGTCTGTACCAAGTATGACCATTGCAAAGGGCCCATCGGCAATCTGATTCTTTCGGAGGGCGGGCATCCGGTGCCGGATGCCAATTCCTATGGGGGTACCCAGCTGGCCATCGATGCGGTGCAGGGTCTGGGAGAAAACGATCTGGTGCTGTTTCTCATTTCCGGCGGCGGCTCTGCGCTGTTTGAAAAGCCTCTGGTTCCGGAGGAAGAAATGGCGGATATCACCCGGCAGCTGCTGGCCTGCGGCGCCGATATTGTGGAAATGAACACCCTGCGCAAGCGGCTTTCCGCTGTGAAGGGCGGCAAGTTCGCCAAGCTCTGCGCCCCGGCAAAGGTGTTTTCCATTATTCTTTCCGATGTGCTGGGTGACCCGCTGGATATGATCGCCTCCGGCCCTGCCTATCCCGATTCTTCCACCCGGGAGCAGGCTCTGGCAATTATTGAAAAATATCAGCTGCGGCTCAGCGATGCTGCTATGGCGCTGATGGAGCAGGAGACGCCCAAGACCCTTGCCAATGTGGAAAGCCATATCACCGGCTCTGTGAAGCAGCTGTGCGCTGCCGCCGCAGAAACTGCGGAAAGCCTGGGCTATAAGCCAGTGGTGCTTACCGCAAGCCTCAGCTGCGAAGCCAGAGATGCCGGAAGCTTCCTGGCGTCCATTGCCCAGTACCACAGAGCTTCCGGGGAGAAGCTGGCCTTCATTGCCGGTGGCGAGACCGTGGTGCATCTGACGGGTAAGGGCAAGGGTGGCCGCAATCAGGAGCTGGCGCTGTCCGGTGCCAGAGGCATCGCCGGCATGGAAAATGCGGTGCTGTTCTCTCTGGGCTCCGACGGTACCGACGGCCCCACCGATGCCGCAGGCGGCATTGTGGACGGCACCACCAACCGGAAACTGGTGGAAAAAGGCATTTCCATCGATGCGGTGCTGAAAAATAACGATGCCTACCATGCTTTGCAGGCTGTAGACGGCCTTATCGTTACCGGCCCCACCGGCACCAATGTCAATGACCTCTCGGTGCTGCTGCTTGGATAATACAAACCGCCGATGCACCTGTGTGCATCGGCGGTTTTGTTATTCTTCGCAGGCGGCTTTACGGCGGTTGATGGCGGAGAGGATTGCTAGGTCGAACTTGGGAACTCTTCCTTCGTAGGTAAACAGGCCGTTTTTCTCCTGCTCCACATCCGTCAGCTGGGTATAGCAGAAGCCGAAAATCTTCGGATTGTCCAGCAGGGCATCGGTGAGGCCTTTGTAGCGGGCATAGAATTCTTCGAAGCTTCTTGCGGCGTTGCCGTAGCTCCAGCTCTTTTTCCGCTGCGCGTCCGTCTCTACCTGGATGCCGATGCCGCCGTATTCCGACACATGCACCGGTTCACCCTGCCAGGTCTGGCGGGTTCCTTCGGTGCGGCCATTGTAGCGCCAGCGCAGGTGGTGCCGATCCCACAAGGTAGCTTCCGTCACCAGCTTATCGTAGTTGGCTTTGAAGATGGCAGGGTCCTGCTCATAGTCGTGGACATCGTAAATGTCGGTTTTTACATGGTAGTTGCCGCTGGTGTCCACACAGGGGCGGGTGGGGTCCAGCAGTTTGGTCTGCTCATAGATGAGGCGCACTACATCATTATTCTGCTCCACGCTCTGGCTTTCCGGGAAGTGGTGGCAGGTGTCCCAGGTTTCATTGAAGGGGCACCAGGTAATCAGCGCCGGATGGCTATAGTCCCGCCGGACGCTTTCCAGCCACTGGGGCAGGAAAATGGCCACGGCGTCCAGGGTCGTGATGTCCATGCTCCAGCTGCCGTATTCCCCCCAAACCATGTAGCCCAATCTGTCTGCGTGGTAGAGATACCGGGGCTCGAAGACCTTCTGGTGCATCCGGGCACCGTTGAAGCCCGCAGCCATGCCGCACTGAATGTCGCGAATCAGATCTTCTTCCGTGGGGGCGGTGATGATGCCTTCCGGGTAATAGCCCTGATCCAGGATCAGCCGCTGGAAAACCGACTTGCCGTTGAGATAGAATTTGCCGCCTTCCAGCCGGATGCTGCGCAGGCCGAAATAGCTCTTCACTTCGTCCTGAGCGAATTTCAGCACCAGGTCATACAGCCGCCCCTTACCCAGCTCCCAGGGATGGATCTCGGAAAGAGGAAGTTCCAGCTGCGCCGTGACGGATTTCTGCTTCTTGGTGGCGCTGCCCACCAGACGGCCTTCGTAATAGGCTTCGGCGGTGAAATCTCCGGTGCCGGCCAGCTCCGCGTCGATGCTCAGGGTGCCGTTTTCCAGGTCGGGAGTCAGCCGGGCGTAACGGATGTAGCTTTCGGGAACGATCTCATACCACACCGTCTGCCAGATGCCGGTGGTGCGGGTGTAGTAAGCCCGATAGGAATCGTACCGGGCGGACTGTTTGCCACCGGGCTGCTTGAAGGAGCGGATATCATCGTAAGCGGCTACGGTAATTTGGTTGCTGCCGGGCTGCACCCAGGGGGTGATGTCCAGGTCAATGGGGGTGTAGCCGCCCTTATGGGAAAAGCCGGTGCTGTGGCCGTTGATCCACACTTTTGTCTCATAGTCGCAGGCGCCGATATGGAAAAGGATCCGGCTGCCCTGCAGGTCGGCTTCCGTCAGGAGGATCTCCTTCTTATACCAGACGCAGTTCATAAAATCCTTGTGTTCCACCCCGGATAGCTTGCTTTCCGGGCAGAAAGGCACGGTGATGGTGCCGCAAAGATGCTTTTCTTCCGGCAGGCCCCGCTCTTCACCGGAGCAGGAATGATCAATTTCAAATTCCCAGGTGCCGTTGAGATTTTTCCAGTGCTTCCGCTGCCACTGGGGGTTGGGATGCTCCGGCCGGGGAATCGGGCAGATTGCCATAAACAACGCTCCTCTCAAAATGGAATAGGCTTATTGTGATGCGTCACAGTTCCGTAAACTCGTAGATGTAGGTCACGGTGCCGTTGCTGTAGGTGTAGACGGTTCGGCCGTCGTCCGGAGTTTCTTTTTGGAATTTATCAAAATCCTTGCCGTGTTTGGCGCGAACAAAATCATCGGTGCTGTCAAGCTCAGCTTCTTCAAAAAAAGTCTGGGGATGCGCAGCGCCTGCACAGCCGTTCAGAAATTTGGCGACGATCTCGTATTCTTTCATAAAGAACCTCCCGCGTGCTGATAAAAAGCAAATATTTTTGTTCAGTATGCGCATAGTTTACCATAAAATTGATGGAATTTCAAGCAAAAACGCTTTTGAAAATTTTTCTCTTCCGCGCTATAATACATTCAGAAAACAGCCGGGAAGGGGAGGAAAACGGAAATGTTTCAAATAAATGATGTGATTATCTATGGCGCGCAGGGCGTTTGCCGGATTGCGGCCATGGAAGAGAAAAATATCAGCGGTGTGAAGAAGGAATTCTTTGTACTGAAACCGATCAACGATGCTACTGCCACAGTCTTCGTGCCTACCGACAAGGAAGCGGCTTTGAAAAAAATGCGCCGGATCTTAACGGAAAGCCAGATCCGGGGCCTGCTGGATGCCGCAGCAGCGGAAAGAACCACCTGGATCGCCCAGGACAATGCCCGTAAGGAACGCTATCGCCAGCTGCTGGCCGGGGGCGATCAGCTGGCCTTGATCTGCATGATAAAGAGCATCTATGAACATAAGAAACAGTGCGATGAAAAGGGTAAGCGCCTGCATATGATCGACGAACACTTTCTCAAAGAAGCGGAGCAAATGCTGTTTAACGAGTTTCAGTATGTGCTGAAGCTAAACACAAAGGAAGAATTGCGCCAGCGTATCCTGGCAGGCACAGAAGCATAAGGCCATGTTACTGCTATAAAAAACGCCGAAAACCTGCAACAGCAAGGTTTTCGGCGCTGTTTATGGCACTCCAGAAGGAACTTGAATCCCCGACCTTCCGCTTAGGAGTATGACTTACCGTATACCGCACGGTCTGGATATAACTTTCCGATACTTTCTCACTCGCTCAATTATCTGTGGTACTCGATTTTTGTGTTGCAATTTGCACAAAATGCCGATGTCTGATGCTTGAATCTGAGCGTCAAATTAGCAGGAAATTAGCAGGAATCTTCCAAAAATCAAGTTGAAACCACAGAATTTTGCATGGCATTCGTTAAAATAACGAAGCGAAATAATGGAGGTAATCATGGAAACTATCGAAAAAAGCTATCCTGAGCGCCGGACCTATACGGTTGATGACATTGCAAGAATTCTGAATATCGGCCGTACTTCCGCATACATCCTCGTCAAGGAAGGACATTTCAAAATCGTGCGGATTGGCAACGCAATTCGGATCTCCAAGAAATCCTTTGATGCATGGCTGGATAGTTTGGAACTGTAATATAGCACAGAACGCCATAGGCAGCGATGCCTATGGCGTTCTTACCTGTAGTGGAGTTTCTACCAGACCGTCAGGTATACCTTTGAAAACTATGTCCAGGTGGTTTGGAAGTATTATCTATTCATTCTGATTGAAAGAGTTCGTTTCAATTCATGCAAATGAGCACGTTTTTGAAGTGGGAAGTAATAAGACAGTGCTGCAAAGAAATGAGCCAAAGAGTTGTTGACAGAAGAATCGACGTAGTAAACGGTTTCGACAGGGAACATACAAATGAATTCCTCCGAGTTGTTTGCAATGTCAGATAGAATGAATTCTGTAGCGATTTGGTATTCATTTAGATCTCCAGCTAGAATAGCGTCTTTGCAAATTTCCGTTGTTCGCTCGATGCAAGTTGAAATGTCTGGCAATCTTGAGAATCCTGTTATTGCTTCCGGCTTTGCGTATTCTTTGTATGGAGCGAAACGTGGTGTCTTGAGTACCTCATTAAGGAGCATATTAGGTAGAGAAAGAACAAATCCAACAATTGCTATCTCTGCCCGCATCCTTAATGCGTTGGAATAGTTTGCTTCCTTCAAATCAATATCATCAAGTCTATTGACCAACTTTTGAGATGCTTTTTTCACAAGTTCCGGTGTCATACACCACGTAGCAAGTAAGTATGGTTCGATCCAACGAATATACTCCAGCTTATTCTCCTCAGGTATAGCAATAATGTTGGATATTAACATTAATTGCTGATCTACCAAATGATCTTCTGAAGAATTGCTTGATAGGCTAATATCACACATAAAATCGCCCAAATGTGTAAGCAACCAGTTAGAAGCGGCGTAGCGCCATTCATTAGGCTGATCTATGGACCATACTGACTGTAGAGTATCATTGAATGTCCTAAATAGCTCAGATGTATATCCTGCAAATTCAGACACATTTGAGGCGCATATTCGATCCTTTCGAACACCAAAGGATTGGCTAAGCGCAAAAGCAACTGACCTACGAACATTGATAAGCTGGTCATATTCCTCTAGGATTCCGTCTGCGTTGCACTGAGATAGTGACAATCTATTTACCAAATATTCAGAAGGTGGTACAAAAAAGCTATAGCCCATAGAAAGCATACCATCGATCAAATTGTAGTATTCGCTGGTGTCGATTAGGTTGTCTCGATGAAGTGCAGAAACCAAATCAAAAGTTGTGAATACTCTACTTTTCTTTTTTCTGGAACCAATTTGATAATAACCGCTACATAAGCGATCATCCACTATAAACGTTACGGATGTGCCGATGGCTATGCTCAATTCGTCGTAGAGTAGTTGGATATAGGGGTTGTCATCATGTCCTTTGGAAGCAACCACAGGTTTCAAACTTACTTTTTTGTCTTCATATAGAGTTGCTACAAGTTTACGAGACTCATCTAACCACTGTGCAGCGTTTGAACGCTTCTCGTGAGCATCTGCCTTGTCGTGAATTGCTCTAGTCAGGCTCTCAGGCAAATAGATGTCAAATAGGGAAAATACAATGCTAAGCGCATTGGCTTCCAGTAACTCAGTGAGGACTTGATTACCAAGAATCAGTTTACATTGTGGCTTGACTTGTGCAACAACATCATGATTTACTTTAGCGTCATCATAATCTGGATGCGGAAGGTGCAAAGTATCCAATGCCGCGTAGAAATCATGTGGTTGAAGATTATTGTCATCCCATTCAGAAGGAACTAGGTTGCCAGATATGCTACCAACAGGGTGATCCTCAACAATATATGCACCATTTGTTTTAGCACATTGTAGCATCAAATAATCGTATGGGGCATAGGGAATGTCGTCAGATATAGGTTCGAGCAACTGAAAATCGTTGAAGCTAAGCTCAAGCAGTGCTTTGGATAAGCGAATGTCCTTTTGCACAACACTCGTTTGTACATTTTTTAGCTTATTGATATCGCTAATCCAGATTTCAAAGAGGTGATTACTTAACCATATTGTTTTGAATGCCTCACATACTTTTTCAAACAAATTAAGTTTGCACATTGTCAAGCAAGTTGTGTAATCCAAAAGCAATGGTAAATTATAGTCAATATGGAGGTCTTTATTGACGCCAAATCGACCGTAATAGGGTGATGCTCCTGTTTGAATAGACCAGAGGAAGCCGCCAAATACATTACTATCAGGATTCGTTACCATATGTATTGAGCATTCTAAACCTCTATAGCTTTCATCCAATCTCTCATTATGCTCCTGCTGTTCTCTCATTACTTCTTGGATCTCATCAAAAGTAGCAGCTCGGACGGCTCTACCTTCATTCATATCTTTGTAAAGAAGAGTACTGAGATTCTGGGATAGGGCGGAGTGATCATGACCAGTCATAATTGCAACCATACCAGCAAATTTAGAAATCTGTTCATTTTCAGGATTGTGCTGATGTAATAACAATGCGTAATGGTATGCCATATCTGGTCTATCACCTTGTATTAACTCAATGAGCAGCTGGTATACTTCTAAATCGTATAGATCCTGGTCTGCGTAGGAGCGAAGTACTTGAATTGCCTTTTGGGGTTGTCCCTCAGAAATATAAGTACGTGCCTGTACTACTGTTAGTCTGGCGTTCGTTGTCAGGTTTTCGAAAGAACTTGCTATCGTACGGGCATCTTCGAACTTCGCTAAGGCGATCAAAGAATTAAGCTTATGCTGACGGATATAAGTTGAACTATCGCCAAGTTCTTCGGCCTGCTCAACAACCTTCAGGCATTTTGGGAAATCATCTTTACAGTAATGCGCTTCTGCCAAATGCTCAAGAGCTGCCAATTCACCGGTTGCTCGCCACCATTCTTTTGCTACTTTTATTATCTCAGTCCATTTATTATGTTTTCTGCAAATGATTATTGCATTACGGAAATCGACTGTCAATCTGGTTTGTAGCGCCAAAGTAATAGCTTTTTTCACAAGGGGATTAAAGACTCTGGAATTCGAGGCATTTTGGATGCCAATTTCATAGCGTTCTTTCCTGTCAGGAAGAAGTTGGATTTTCTTTATCATTTTTGCTGCGGATGAATATTCCTTGCAGTCAAGCAATAGCAACAATTCACACTCTTCAACCGAGAGGGCGACGTATGTAGCTATTAACTCTTTGTGATCATTAAAGAAAATCTTTGCTTGCTCAAATTCTCCCATTGAAGTCAGAAGTTCAAGCTTAGCAAATGCCCGCATTCCGGTTTTATCATCGGTGACATCAAGTGCAATAAAGTCATCACACATTTTTTCAGGAATATTAATCTTATTGCTAACGCAATAAATAATATCAAGAGGATTTAAATAGCTGCATTTTCGAAAATTTGCTAACCAGAATTCTCTATCTTTCCCTGGGAGCGCATTACTTACAACAATCAAGGACCATGCAACCTTGGCACGCAAGGAGGGGTTTACTTCTGACGATTTTCTCTCATATACCTCTTCCAAAATGCCATAAGCAGCAAGTAAGTCCTCTTTCTGATTTTTATTCGGGTAAAAGTAGTAATTGGATACAAATGCGAAGCTCATCCTGTCTGCGTCAGGATATATTGAATTCATCGCACTCCAGTAATAGAGTAATGCATCAATAAGGGACAATTCGATGTCTAGTTTTATTCCGGAAGCTGCGGACTTAATATATTCATGTCCTTCTGCGAAGCAATCAGATTGAAGAGCAGCTAATGCAAGTAATCGATATGTATGCTTATCTAATGTTAAACTGGTGGCATCTACGACTGCCTTTACAGTATTGAGTGAGGCTTTTTCGGTGGCTAAACATGTTAGGTAGGCATTGAGCTTCTGAGTCGAATCAATGGGTTTTATGATAGCCTTTGCGTCTTCAATTTGCCCTTTGTCGAGGAATAAATAAGCACGGTAAACGCTATCATCTAAGTGAGAATCTGCGTTTTTGGCTTCTTGGTAGTATTTCGCTGCTTCTTCCGGATGCCGATCTAGCAGCATCCAAATTGCTCCGATATAGTAAAACTCAGCCTTCTTTGCACCAGAACATGTTCTGTCTGGCAAGCGATTTAGAAAATCACGGAGTTCCTTTTGGCTTTTCAGAAGTTCGCCATTCTCTCGGTCATTCCGAATAGGTTCAAATAACTCGCTGAGTACAATATCCATCTCGGATACATATACAGGATCAACTGCTTGTAAGGAAACAATCGGAGTATTTGGTGATTGGGCACTATTATCGTTTCTCTCGACAGTGCATTGAATTCCCAGGTTTGACAGAAGTGATCTAAAACGTAGACCACAAATACCATGCAATCTGTTTGCGGTCTTGTCTGCCTCAGTTTGTGACACAAGCATGCCAACAACATGCCCGTTCAGGAAAATTGGCGCACCGGAGAAACCTTTGAAGGTACTGCGTCGTTCACCACTTGGATTGAATGCAGTATTGTATTGATCCTGCTCTACATCAGTATCATCAAAAGATCGTACGTGCGTTAATACGATACTATCCGCTTTCTGAGTATCAGAGGGGAAAAAACCATATGCGCGAGCAGTAATGCCTTCCGTAAAAGAATCATCACCAAACGTACACAAGGAAAGGTTTCGTTCATCAGGCATTTTCAAAAGTGCAAGCGGTCGGGTTGACTCACTAATAGAAGAAATTACAGTGCAATTAATGGGATGGTCGTCTCCCTCAAATGCAACAGTAACAGGAGAATTAGAAATAAAGAAGGGTGTGACAACATGATCCACCGTCAGTATTAAGTCTGGTGCAATTTGGATTCCACTGCCACGTTCGTCTCCGCACTGAATGCTACAAAGCAATTTATAGATTCCCTGCGTTTCGCTCATGATAGGTCACCTCCATCATCAATTGAATCAGTTTGCAGAAGTGTTCGATAAGAATATTTACTTTCAGCCCAATCATTACGAAAAAGCCTATATACTGGGTTTTGATAGTTAAAGAATAAGGTTCGTAGAAAACTGGCTGGACGGGTTACGATTTTTGCAATCGTTTCTTTGTTTGGATGATCAAATTTACAGCCATCTGTGGAGATAAGAAAGAATCTGCTGTCAACCAAATCAAATAGTTTCATGCAATTGTGAGCCGAACCATGGTGAGGTAATTTAATGACCTCAAAGCATCCATCTTCACAGAATTTCTGCATCCAGTCGTTGAGAGCGTTTGTCAAATCATTCTGTGTAGCATCTCCCGGGAATAAGAACTTTTTTCCATGATATCGTATGCATATTGCAATGGAAGAAGCATTTGTAATCGACGAGTCATTGCTAAAGCTGGTATTAGCCCATTTTTCAATGTCCTTGATATCGACTTTACTTTCAGAGATAGGCTCAATCCGTTCGATACAAGTATCCTCATCTAACAGAACGTTTTCAAATGCTGTTTCACCATCAGGAGTTATTGCAACAGACGTACCAAAAACAGCCTGATTCATTTTAATGTGCAACTTTGTTTTGAGTTTTGACAGTGCTTCTTGCGTTGGCAGTAAGATGTCAATGAAGAACCCTGGTGATACTTGTATGGTGGATAATGTATTAGAAATTGCTACACCATCTATGAATCTATTGACGACTAACCCTCTTTTTTTCAGTAGTGTAGCCAAAGACTCGGCTTGTGTTGCACTAATTGGCCCCTCAATGTCTTGGGTACTATGCCAATGCATGGCGTTTATTTTTCTAAATGCTTTTTCTTCCAAAATTGTTGCTTCTGCTGCATCATGGATAGCGACTTGCTGCAATCCATTAAACCATACTTCTTTTACAAGGGCGCTATATGTAAGGTTGCTAAATAGCTTAAGAGCCCCACCAATATGATCCCCATCAATATGTGTAATAAGTAATAGATCGATGCTTTTTCCTGCAGCGATTAAGTTATCTAGAAAAACTTTAAGTGATGTTTCCCAACTGGATATGGGACCACAATCTATAAGAATATTAAACATTCCATTGTTATGTTTAAATTCAAGGAAAAAGCAATCACCGTCTGCGACAGGCAACATGGTTATTCTGTATTGATTCTGATTATCCAAATCTGAGATTCACCCCTCCAGCAAGAAGCATATTTTCCATATCATTATACCCAAAACAGATATCCCTGACAAGATGTTCTTGTTTTTCGAATACGGACAACAAAGAGATATCTAATCACCAAGGAATGTGTCTAAAAGAGTGACTGTTAAGCTCAACAGTCGCTCTTTTTGTATCCCAAAGGGTGAAAAATGAACCATTCTTTACTCTGTGTGCGGCGAAAATGGAGCCGTCCATATCTTTTTCCATTGGGAAAATTGAGAGGATACAGAGGGGCATATTCCACGAAAATCAACACTTATTCACGCAAGGAAGGAGGTTAACGAAATGGCAGTTTTCCGCATTGAAAAGACCCGTGATTACACGGTCATGTCAAACCATCACCTTCGGAACTCAGATTTGTCCCTAAAGGCGAAAGGACTGTTATCCATGATGCTATCCCTCCCGGAAGAATGGAACTATACCACCAGAGGGCTTGCCGCCATCTGCAAAGAAGGTACGGACTGCATCGGTTCTGCACTCAAAGAGTTGGAACGGACAGGCTATATCGTCCGCAACCGCCTCCGGGACAATAAGGGCAAAATCGTGGATGTGGAGTATGTGATCTATGAAACACCTCGAAAGCCAAATCTGGCTCGCCCACATGAGAGCTCGCCGGATGCGGATTGTCCAGATACGGAAAACCCGGATATGGAAAATCCAGGTCTGGATAACCCGCCACAAATAAATATAGATAAATCAAGTAACTATCCATCAAAGAAAGATTTATCAAATACTTATGAATCAAATCCTATCCTATCAAATCCCCCTACTCCCTCCGGAACAAGGATGGGATCGGATGGGATGGAAACCAGAGAAATCTATCGTGAGATTATTTTGGAGAACATCGACTATGAGATCCTTTGTCAAGATCCGAAGGTGGACCGTGAACAACTGGACGAGATCACGGAGCTTATCGTTGATACAGTTTGCACCGCCCGGAAAACGGTACGCATATCCGGCGACGATTTCCCGGCGGAGGTGGTCAAGGCCCGGTTTCTGAAACTGGATGCATCCCACGTCCAGTATGTCATGGACTGCATGAGGGGCAACACTACCTATATCCGCAATATCAAGAAATATTTGCTGGCAGCCCTATACAATGCTCCGGCCACTATCAACAGTTACTATTCCTCCCTGGTACAGCACGATATGTCCGGGGATGGCAAAAGGGGGCGGGAATAAATGCAGGAGGAAGTAACCGGCAAATCTGTTGCCCTGATTGTTGACGGTGCCAAAATGAGCGAGCAGGTGCTTGAAAAAGCATTGAAAGCCTATCTGGACGCCCAGAAGAATAAACAGCCGAAGATCTACCGGGGAAAACAATCCCTGAAACACCTTGCCCAGCAGAATGCGGGGCTGGCGAACATCGAGATCAGCGATAAGAATATCAAGGCATTTACCCAAGTGGCGAAAAAGTACCATGTGGACTTTGCCCTGAAAAAGGATACCACCGCAGAAAAGCCCAGGTACCTGGTTTTCTTCAAGAGCCGGGATGCCGATGCAATCACGGCGGCGTTCCAGGAATTTACCGCTAAGAAGGTGCTTCGCAAGCATTCCATCCGAAAGCGTCTTGTTCTGGCAAAGGAAAAGACCAGGCAGCAGGAACACAGGCAACTTGACCGGGAGAAGGTCAAGACAAAGGATCGGGGTGTGGAGCTGTGAACATCAAAAAGCTGATCCTCACAAACCTGCCCTATTTGCTGTTTGTCTATCCCTTCAATAAGGCGGCCCAGGCCTTCCGGCTGGCACCAGGGACGGACCTTTCCGCAAAGATCCTTGCCATTGGTGATGGCTTCGCTGCTGCTTTCTCTAGGATGGGGCTGAGTTTTGATCCCATGGATCTTCTGATTGGCATAGCCGGTGCGGTGATTCTGCGCCTTGTAGTTTATATGCGAAGTAAAAACGCGAAAAAGTATCGTCACGGAGTAGAGTATGGCAGCGCCCGGTGGGGAACCGCCGCGGATATTGCCCCGTATATCGATTCCGATTTTTTCCAGAATATCCCCATGACCATGACGGAACGCCTGACGATGGCGAGCCGCCCGAAGCAACCGAAGTACGCCAGAAACAAAAATATCCTTGTGATCGGCGGCAGCGGTTCCGGCAAGACCCGGTTCTTCTGCAAGCCTTCGCTGCTTCAAGCTCATAGCTCGTATGTTGTGACCGATCCGAAGGGCACTCTTTTGCCGGAGATCGGCACTTTCCTTGCACGGAAAAAGTACCGAATCAAATGTCTGAACCTAATCAATTTCAAAAAATCCATGAAATACAACCCCTTGGCCTATATCCGATCCGAGAAGGACATCCTAAAGCTGGTGAACGCTTTTATTGTGAATACCAAGGGCGAGGGTGAAAAAGCTGGCGAGGACTTTTGGGTGAAAGCGGAGCGGCTGTACTACACAGCCCTGATCGGCTACATCTGGTACGAAGCCCCGGAGGAAGAAAAGAATTTCATAACGCTGCTGGATCTTATCAATGCCAGCGAAGCCAGGGAGGACGACGAGACTTACCAAAGTCCCGTTGACCTCCTTTTTGCTGAACTGGAGGAAAAGGAACCTGACCATTTTGCGGTCAAGCAGTATAAGAAATTCAAAATGGCTGCGGGCAAAACCTTAAAATCCATCCTCATTTCCTGCGGTGCCCGGCTTGCTCCCTTCGATATCAAAGAGCTGCGGGATCTCATGGAATACGACGAGCTGGAACTTGATACCTTGGGCGACCAGAAAACCGCCCTGTTTGTAATACTGTCGGATACTGATTCGACCTTTAACTTTGTGGCTGCGCTCATGTACAGCCAGTTATTCAATCTGCTCTGCGATAAGGCGGACGACTTCTATGGCGGGCGGCTGCCCGTCCATGTGCGCCTGATCCTGGACGAGTTTGCCAATATCGGTCAGATTCCGAACTTTGACAAGCTGATCGCCACGATCCGAAGTCGTGAAATATCGGCAGCGATCATTTTGCAGTCGCAGAGCCAGCTAAAGACCATCTACAAGGACGCGGCAGATACCATCGTCGGTAACTGCGACAGCACCTTGTTTTTGGGA
>JAFSEW010000051.1 GCA_017435525.1 Oscillospiraceae bacterium
ATACCTACTACTTCATCTATTCTTCCCAGCAGAACCACGAGCTTTGCTATGCAACCAGCAAATACCCCGACAGGGATTTTGTGACCCAGATGACCTTCGGCTTTAGCCGTGACGACGCAGGCAAGTTCCTGAACGCCTACTACGAGGCCAAGATCTACGAGAACGATCCCTTCGCCAAGCTGGATCAGAACGGCGTTGGCCAGCTGATGGAAATGGCTGTTGCCAAGGCTAAGGCTACCGGCAATAACCTGCACTACGGTATCTGCGGCGAGCACGGCGGCGACCCCGTCTCCGTGGAATTCTGCCACAAGATCGGCCTGGACTATGTGTCCTGCAGCCCCTTCCGTGTGCCCATCGCTCGTCTGGCTGCCGCTCAGGCTGCCATCAAGGGCTAATTCCCTGTAATCAAAAATCGCCACCCAATCGGGTGGCGATTTTTTTGCATAAAGAAAACCATCGGCAGTGCCGGTGGCGCCCTAAGGCGTCCAGTCCCGCCGCAGCGGCAAGCCTCCCTCTGATGAGGGAGGTGGGCAGGGCTTAAGCCGTGACGGAGGGAGAGAAACAAGAAGAAACGTATTCTCTCCCCCAGTCATGCTATTCGCCTGCCCAGCCCCTTTGCACAAGGGGGCCTTGGGCGCTCCCATACCGGTAGATTTTTCAACACACTGCAAAAATCAGCATGCAACATAGAACGCCCACCGGAGTAAAACCGGAGGGCGTTTATAGTTTAATCATCTTCCAGTAGTTTTGACGGAGGAATCCCAAGAACATCTGCGATCTTGAACAGTGTTTCCAGAGAAACACCCCGCACGGTTCCCGTGCCTTCCACCTGTGACATAAAGTTGACACTTTTGCCGATCTTTTCCGCAAAGACCTCTTGCGTATAGCCAGCCTTTTTGCGGTAGTAGGCAATCTTCAAGCCCATCGTGATATATCTTTCAGCATACTCAGTTCGCATAGTCCCGTCTCCTGACAATATGCTACCAAGCAACCGAAGGAAATATAACTGATTTAAAATAGCGAAAACTTTACTTTAAGTCAATGATTATATATAATAAGGCAAAGTAAAGCATCGGTAGGAATGGCTATGGAAGGAGAGCGGAGATGAACACCTACACCGTTAGCTTCTTTGGGCATCGCAAGATCGACAATGCGCTGGAAATAGAAAGCAGGCTGGAACAGCTCATACGAACGCTATTGCGGGAACATGAATATATTGAGTTCCTGGTGGGACGGGATGGGGAGTTTGACCAAATGGTTTCCTCTGCCATACGACGCTGCAAGCGGGAATACCGCAGCGATAACAGCGCACATATCTGGGTGCTGCCTTATGTCACAGCCGAGTACCGGGACAACGAAGAATCCTTTCGGGACTATTACGATGAAATCGAGGTATGCGAAGCTGCTGCCGGGTGCCACTATAAAAATGCCCATCAGACCCGAAACCGGGCCATGGTGAGCAGATCAGATATGGTTGTGTTTTGCATCCAGCGCGCAAGGGGCGGCGCGTGGCAGACCATGAAATATACCAGGGAACAGGGTGTTCCATGCATCAATCTCAACGCCAGCAAATGAAGATCGGCATATTGTTCCATGTCCGGTAAGTGATAGAGATCTGCAACTTGCCCATCCATATTGTGCATCCCCTTTTGGCTTTCAGTATAACATATTGTGGCTAACTCCACAATACTGTGAAAGGCACTTTTTGTCTATAATGTTTTTGAAAAGACAGAAAGGCGGTGAAGGCGGTGTTGGATTATAGTCCTATGTGGGAAACCATGCGGCGCAAGGAAATATCGCAATACCGTCTTTTGAAAGCCGGTATTGATAACAAAACCCTGGATGCCATGAAAAAGGGGAACAATATTACCCTCCTGACGCTGGAAAAGATCTGCACGATCCTGGACTGCACGCCCAATGATGTGGTGCGGTTTGTGGCGAATCCATAAGGACGGGGCTGTTGCCGTTTTTGGCAACAGCCCTTTTTTGCACAGGAAAATGTTGACAACGCAACAAATGAGGGATATACTACAGATGTTGAACACGCAACAATTTTTGCGGGAGGGATTTTATGATCGACCGGTTTGCCCGATTTTCCCTGGCCATTTCGGAGATAGACCGCTGCTGGCATAAGCTGGCGGCTGAGGAAATGGCAAAACATGATCTCAACATCGCCCACGCGTTCTACCTGACCACCCTGATCCAATATCCCCAGGGGATTACCGCCGCCAAGCTGAGCGAGTTGTGCTGCAAGAACAAGGCGGATGTTTCCCGGATGATCTCCATTCTGGAAAAGAAGGGCCTTGTGCGCAGGGAGACCGTTGCGGGCAAGCTGTACCGGGCGAAGCTGCTGCTGACAGAGGCAGGCAGGCAGGCGGCGGCCCATGTGCAGGGCCGCGCGGCCCTTGCGGTGGAGCTGGCCGGTTCCGGCATGACAGATACAGACCGGGAGACGTTCTACCGCTGCCTGGAACAGATCACTGCCAGGCTGCAAGTCCTGAGCAAAGAGGGCCTTCCCCAGCTGTGACGGATTTGCCAAAATAGCTTGCGGTGCGGCAGCTGCAAAAATGGGAACGATATTTACCAAGAGAATTTGGAAGGAGAAAAATCCTATGAATGAATATGTGATTTTCACCGACTCCTGCTGTGATATCCAGCCGGAACTGCTGAAGGCGTGGGGGGTTCCCTATGCCAATATGACCTTCACCTTTGACGGAGAGGACAAAGCGTATATCGATACGGATATTTCCAGCAAAGAATTTTATGACCGGATGCGCCAGGGTGCGCACGCCAGAACCGCAGCCATCAATGCTGATACCTTTACCCGGGCCTTTACGCCCATTTTGGAGGAAGGGAAAGACATTCTCTATGTGGCATTTTCCTCCGGCCTCAGCACCACGGTCAATGCCGCCCATATGGCAGCGGAGGAACTGAAGGAAGCCTACCCGGAGCGGAAGATCATCATTATCGACACCCTGGCGGCTTCCGCTGGCGGCGGACTGATGGTTTACATGGCAGTTGCCAAGAAAAATGCGGGGGCATCTCTGGAAGAAAATGCCGCCTATATGGAATCGCTGACACCCCAGCACTGCATCTGGTTCACGGTGGACGATCTGGAGTATCTGAAGCGGGGCGGCCGGGTCAGTCCGCTGGTGGCATTTGCCGGTGGCTTGCTGGGTATCAAGCCTGTGCTGCAGATGGATGAAGAAGGACATCTGATTAAGGTTTCCGCCGTCCGCGGCAGAAAAAAGGCCATTGAAGCCCTGGCAGAGAAATATGCCCAGCTTTCCTATGAAGAAAAGAATACGCCCATCTTCATTTCCCATGCGGAAGCGGAAGCCGATGCCCGGCATCTGGCAGATCTTTTGATGCAGCGGCACGGGGCAGAGGTGACGCTGATTACGCAGATCGGCCCGGTGATCGGCGCCCATGCAGGCCCGGGCACCATCGCCCTGTTCTTTATCGGAAAGCACAGATGATTGCCGCTTTTATGTGAAAAACCGTTCGCTTTGTTAGATACCGTAGGGGCGGCGTTTGCTCGACCGCCGACTTCCCCAAAAGGGTTACGGATTCTTCGACGCGCCTTCGCTGAATTGTGGTATGCTTGCCCCCGGCAAGCATGTTTATTTCAGATTCGCTGCGCGGAGCACCATGCTCAGAATGACATGCAAAACGAGGAAAGCCCTCAAGTCCCCTCTGTCATTGCGAGGCGCAAAGCGCCGTGGCAATCCGCATCCCCATTACCCAGGCCGCAATATCGCACCCGGCATCGGACGACCAATGGTCGCCCCTACAGAGCATTCCGCTGTTTATTTGATGTATTGGTACTTTTTTGACACGCTCGAAAAACCCCCGCCTTTTGGCGGGGTTTTTTATTAGAAATTATACCGGGGATAGTGCTGATACGCTTCCGGGAGCTCATAACCGCAGCAGCCCAGGGCTTTGATTTGCCTGGATTCGGATTCCGGGAAGGCCCAGCGATTCAGGTAGTCGATAAAATCCTCTGCGCCGAACATGGCACCGTACTGGCCGTTTGGCAGCTTGTGCAGGAATTTTCCGTTTTCCGGCCCGTGCCAGACCCAATTGGCGGCGAAATCCCAACAATACTGATCCAGATTGGCGGCCACCTCCGCAGGCACCGCATAGAGGATTGCCTCACTGTCGTGGCTGAGGATCACTTCCGACATGCCTGCATACGCCGTTTCATCCACAAAAACCAGATCGCCTTCATGGTAAATTTCGATGCTGCACTCGCAGAACATGCCTTTGGCTTTCAGGTAGCCGGTGTACTTGGCCATGTTGTAGCCGTAGGTTTCATCCATGACGGAAAAGCCGAACACCGGGAAGCGCTTTAGGAAATCCCGGAAGGACAGCTTTTCGCCGGAGAATTTCCCTTCATTGCCGGTGATGCCCAGCAGATACACATAGCAGAAATCCCAACGCACATCGAAAAATTCCAGATGGCCGTCCACCTGCCGGTAGCGTCCGGAGGTCTGCACCATCCCGGACTGGGTGCGCAGAATCATCTGATCGCCGCTGACATCAAAGGCAACCACATTCATATCGTGCAGACTGTAGGGAATGGGAACACTGGGTTGGATGGTTTTGCGCATGGCTGCATACCGCCTTTCCGGAAGCTGTGTATTCTATTGTAGCGCAGGAACCCCCCGGGGGCAAGAAACTTTTTCAAAAAGAATAACCCCCCCAGGGGCTTACGCCGCAGAAGCCGGGATGGTATAATGCAGAAAAACAAATCAGGCAATGATCCAAGGAGCATTTCCCCATGAACCATATTCAGGAACTACAGCGCAAACAGAAGAAAAATACCATCATACTTTTGGCAATGCTGGCGGCAGTGGCGGTGATCGGCGTTGCCTGTTTATTCGTAGGCACATCCAATATGTCCTTCCGGGAAGCGCTGGATGCGCTGCTGGGAGGCGGCACCGGTGCCCAGAGCCGGATCATCTGGAAAATCCGGGTTCCCCGGGTGCTGGCGGCCATCATTGCGGGCGCGGGTCTTGCGGTATCCGGCCTGATTATGCAGACTACATTGAATAACGCCATGGCATCTCCCTCCACTCTGGGCGTATCCAACGCCGCGGTGTTTGGCGCCAACCTTTCCATCATCGCCTTTGCCGGGGGCTTCCTCTCCACCGGCAACAATCTCCAGAATTTTGATGTGGGTGCCAACCCCTATGCCACCTCTGTGCTGGCATTCCTCTTTTCTACCCTTTCCGTGCTGCTGATTCTGGGCCTCTGCACGGTGCGATCCTTTTCCCCCAATGTGGTGGTGCTTTCCGGCATGGCCATCGGCTCTGTGTGGACGGCGGCTACCACCATTTTGCAGTTCTACGCCACGGATGTGGGGCTGTCTGCCGCGGTGGTGTGGAGCTTCGGTGACCTGGGCAGAGCCACCTATCGGACGGTGGTTCTGATGCTGGCTGCTGTTTTTCTGGGCGTGTCATTTTTCCGTCTCATGGCATGGAAATACAATGCCCTTCTCAGCGGCGAGGCCACGGCCAAGACCATGGGCGTCCATGTGGAAGGGCTCCGGTTTGCTTCCTTGCTGCTGGCCTCTGTGATTACGGCGGTGTGCGTATCCTTTCTGGGCATCATCGGCTTTGTGGGCATCATCTGCCCCCATGTGACCAAAAAACTGCTGGGGCAGGATCACCGGGTGACCATTCCCGCCTCCTGCTTCATGGGAAGTCTGCTGCTGTTACTGGCAGATACCGTTTCCCGGAGTCTGGGCAGCGGCTCTGCCTTGCCGGTGGGTGCCATTACCAGTCTGCTGGGCGCTCCTTTCTTCATTGCCATCATCTTCCGCAGAAAGGAGAGCCACAAATGCTGAACGTACATGATTTGCACTTTCGCTACAGTAAGGGCGGCAAAAGCGTCCTGAGCGGTGCGTCTTTGGAACTGCAGCAGGGAGAAATCGGCATCCTGCTGGGCAAAAACGGCTCCGGCAAGACCACATTCTTTAAAAACATTCTGGGCATCGAGAAGCCCCTGAAGGGAAAAATCACCTTTGCAGGGGAGAACCTGCTGAAAATGAATCGCCGGGAGCGGGCGAAGCGCATTGCCTATGTGCCCCAGCACATCCACTTCGGCGACCTGACTGTGCTGGATTCCGTGCTGATGGGCAGAATTTCCCACTTCGGCATGAAGGCCGGTGTGCAGGATTACATAGCTGTGGAAAAGATTCTGGAGGACATGGGCCTTACGGAATTTGCCGGCCGCAGTGCCGAAGCCCTCTCCGGCGGCGAAAAGCAGAAGATTGCCATTGCCCGGGCCATGGCCCAGGAGCCCAAGCTGATGGTGTTCGACGAGCCCACCGGCAATCTGGACATTGCCAACGAGCACCTGATTATCGAAGAAGCCAGAAAGCTGGCCAGAGAAAAGAATATCGCCATTCTTTCCTCCTTGCACGATCTGAACCAGGCCCTGTATTTTGGCGACAAATTCTTCCTGATGAAAGAAGGCCGGGTAAAATACGCCGGTGGAAAGGAGATCATCACCGAGGAAGTGATCCGGGATATTTTCGATATTGATGTGAAAATTGTTACCATAAACAATCAAAAAGTTATCTTGGGAGGTTACTATCATGAAGGTTAAGAAATTGCTGTGTGGTATGCTGAGCGTGGCTTTGCTGCTTTCTCTGTGCGCCTGCGGCGTAAAAGCGCCCCAGACTTCCGAACCCAAGGAAACACCCGCCCAAACGCAGCCCCAGAATGTTCCGGCGGAAACGGAGGCTGCTCCCGCTGAAGTGACCGTTACCGATATGATCGGCCGGGAAGTGAGTGTTGTGCCCGGCAGCTATAGCCGCGTGGTCTGCATCGGCGCGGGTGCCCTGCGGATGTATAGCTATATCGGCGATGCAGAAAAGCTGGTAGGCGTGGAAGATATCGACAATACCACGGCCCCTGAGCGCCCCATGATGTTTGATGCCGTGGCCCGGCCCTATGTGCTGGCCTACGGAGAAACTTTCAATCAGCTGCCTTCCTGCGGCGTGGGCGGCCCTATGGCGCAGGCTGCGGAAGCGGAGAAAATCCTTTCCTGCAACCCCGATATCGTCATTTCCGCCTTTGAAGATGCACAGAAGTCCGACGCGCTGCAGGAGCAGCTGGGGGTTCCTGTGATTACCCTGAGCACCGGCTCCAAGGGCGTCTTTGATGAAAAATTCTACGATTCCATGACCCTGCTGGGCAAGCTGTTTGGCCAGGAAGAGAAGGCTGCAAGCCTGGTGCAGTTCGTGCAGGAGGAAGCCGCCGCCATTTCCGCAAAGGTTGCGGAGATTCCCGAGGCAGAGAAGCCCAGGGTGTATATCTGCGGCCTGGGCAACTGGGGCACCACCGACCATCTGATGACGGCGGAGAACTATGTCTCCTTCGAAATCGCCGGGGTGAAAAATGTGCTCAGCGGCCTGGGCATCCAGGGCGTCGGCCCCATTGAGGAAGAAAAATTCGTGGAACTGGGAGAGCAGATGGATATCATCATCATGGACGCGGCTGCCGTGAAGAACATCAAGCCCCTGTACGCGGAAGACCCTGCCATGTTCGATACCTGTAAGGCTTGGCAAAACGGGGAAGTGTACCTGGAAATGGCCTACAACGCCTACTACACCAACTATGAAATCGCCCTGATCAATACCTGGTTCATTGCAAAGACTGTGTATCCCGAAGCCTTTGCGGACATTGACCTGACGGCAAAGACCAACGAAGTGACCCGGAAATTCCTTGGCAAGGATCTGGCGGAAGCCATCTTCGGCTGCCCCAGCAGCTTCGGCGGCTATCAGAAGATCGATACCGCAGCCTTCTTTGATTGATGCTGCAATCACCTGAACGGAGGAAATGACAGATGGAGAAAAAAGATGTCATTGCGTTTTTTGACCGCTGCGCCCCCACCTGGGACGCGGAAATGATCAAAAGCGATGCAAAAATCGGCAAGATCCTGGACAACGCCGAAGTTGGCCCGGATATGGATATTCTGGATGTGGCCTGCGGCACCGGCGTCATGTTTGACTATTATCTGCAGCGGGGTGTGGCCTCGGTCACCGGCATTGATATCTCCCCGGAGATGGCAAAGATCGCGGCGCAGAAGTTTGCCGGGGAGCCCAAGGTGCAGGTGCTCTGCGGCGATGTGGAGGAATACGCTTTTGACCGGAAGTTTGACCGGATCGTGGTGTATAACGCTTTCCCCCATTTTCCCTACCCTAAGCGGCTGATCAAGATTCTCTCCAAGCTGCTGAAGGAGGACGGCCGCCTGACCGTGGCCCACGGCATGAGCCGGGAAGCCATCGACGGCCACCACAGCGGCAGCGCCAGCAAGGTCAGCAACGGCCTTATGAGCGCCGAGAGCCTGAAACGGATCTTTGATGCCTATTTTGATGTGGAAGTGGTGATTTCCAACCGGCACATGTATCAGGTGAGCGGCGTGAAGCGGGATGTGCTGGCCCACTCCCACAGCGGCACCACCCATACCCATGGGGGCCTGACCCACTGCCATACCCACGGGGAAGAAAAGCACGATCATCAGCCCAGAGAAAACGCAACGCCCCTGGAAGAGCTGCTGGCCATGATGAAATATCTGGTCAGCCACAACGATGCTCATGCCCAGGAAGTGGCGGATCTTGCCAGAGAACTGATGATGGCAGGCAAGGATGTGGCCTACGATGAAATTATGGACGCGGTTTCCGATTTCGATATGGTCAACGCCAAGCTTGCCGCGGTGCTGACCAACCTGACTGCTCAGAACGAACTGTAAGAAAAAAAGGGCTGTCTCAAAATGACTTTTTGTAGGGACACCGCTCCTGCGGTGTCCGCAGTCAACCCATAAAAAAAGCACAAAATTTCCGTGGTTTACGCAAATTTTGTGCTTTTTTTATGTCTCGGACACCCGGGGACGGGTGTCCCTACGATTCATAATGGATCATTACGCCTGAATGGGATAAGGCTTTCGGGCAACTACAAACCAGGTGGTGCCGTGGTTGGTGTCGTCCAGCAGGCGGTCGGCGCAGCGCTCTACGGTGAAGCCGCTTTGCCGCAAAAGATCGCAGATTGCCGCAGGGTTGTGGACGGTTTCTTGGATATTCTCTTCAAATTGCAGCGCCCCGTTTTCAAAGACCCGGACTTTCAGATTTACCTGATTGGCATCCTCTCGGGTCATCTGAAACCACACCCGCACCGTTTCGCTGAAATCCATCTCAAAGGGCTCAGAAGTGGAAACTTCGTTTTCGTTGAGAATATCGAAAATGAAATAGCCCCCGGGGGCGGTGTAGCGCAGGACATTTTGGAAGATCCGCGCCACATCCGAAAGATCATGGATATGATTCAGGGCATCGCCGGTGCAGGTGATGAGATCAAACTGCATATCCGGGCAGAAGGTAATCATGTCCGCCACCTGATAGTCGATTTCCGGATTACTGCTGCGGGCAATGTCAATCATGCCGGAGGAAAAATCCATGCCCGAGGCCCGGATGCCGTTTTTGTGGAGAATTTCGCACAGAATGCCGGTACCGCAGCCTAAGTCCATGGCGGTTTTGGGGTGGAAATCCTGGCGCCGCAGCCATTGCAGCAGAAGCTCCCCGAATATTTCCGGATAATAATTCCAGCCGAAGGTGTTATACACCTGGCAGAATACATCGCTATACATGGGGGCACCTCAAAGCAGCACGGCGTATTTTTCCGGGGCAGCAGCTTCATAGTGCACCGTCAGCTTCTCCCCTTGCACAGGGCAGCGGAGATTCCAGTTGACATAACGCTTGCCGGTGTAGGTCTGGCCGTGAACCTGATAAGTAAAGTGGATCACATGGGGATATTTGGCACCGTCGCCGATGCTGGTGCGGAGGGCCTTGGTGTTGACCTTCAGCCAGTAGCAGGTAGTTACTTTGGTAACGGTCCCTTCGGTTTGCGCACCGGCCAGGGCATTGGCAGCTTGCAGGCCAAACATGCGTAAAAACATTGCGTCTCCTCCTGTTACTTCAGCTTGCTGAGCTTGGCGGTGTTGGCGATGACGATGAGCTTGTCCCGCTCTTCCAGCAGGGCGTGGGGGTCGATATCCACGCTGACGCTGTCACCTTTGCGGATGGCTACCACATTGATGGAATATTTTTTGCGCAGATTCAGCTCAATCAGATTCTTGCCCACCCACTCGGGCTTCATGTCCAGCTCGATCATGGACACATTTTTCGCCAGGGAAACCATGTCCACAAAGCCGGAGCTGAGCAGATTCTTGGCAAGCCGGGTACCGGATTCATTCTCCGGGAACACCACCTTATCGGCACCTACCTGGGTGAAGATCTTCCGGTGCATTTCGTTGGCGCACTTGGCAATGACGGTTTTGACCCCCATCTCCTTGCACAGGGTAATAGCCAGAACGCTGGCTTCCAGTTTGCTGGCCATGGCGATGATCACCACATCCACATTGGAGATGCCCAGCTGCCGGATGACTTCCGGGTCGGTAATATCGGCGCATTTGCAGATAGGCAGCTCGTCTGCGGCGGCGTTGACGATTTTTTCGTCCAGATCCACCGCAATCACTTCCGCGCCGCTGAGAACCAGCTCCCGGGCCACGGCAATGCCATAGCGACCCAGACCAAAGACGGCGTATGTTTTCTTGATGCTCATACCATCGCTCCTTTACCCCACGGAAATCTCTTCTGTGGGATTCTTAATAAGATTTTGATGTTTTGTTTTGGAATTTAAAGCCAACGCCAGAGAGATGGGACCTACCCGGCCCAGATACATGGTGCCGATGATCACGGCTTTTCCGGCGGCGTTCAAGGAGGGGGTCAGGTCACGGGACAGGCCTACGGTGGCGGTGGCGCTGACAGTTTCATAGAGGATGTCCAGGGCGTCGGCGTGGGTAACGACGGAAAGCAGCACCGCGGACACAAAAGCAATAGCAAAGGACATGGCGGTAACGGCCACGGCCTTGTTTACGGCCTGCTTGGGGATGTTCCGGTGGAAGAGGGTCACATCCTGCCGGTTCTGGATGGTGGCCAGGGCTGATACCACCAGCACGGCCAGGGTTACCGTCTTAATACCGCCGGCGGTGCCTACGGGAGAACCGCCGATAAACATCAGCAGCAGGCAAAGCAGGGATGTGGGGTTGGTCAGATCCTGCTGGGGCACCGTGGCAAAGCCTGCGGTACGGGTGGTGACAGACTGGAAGAGGGAAACCTGAATTTTATCAAACAGAGAAAGATTTCCGATGGTCAGGGGATTGTGATACTCAAACAGGAAAATCAGCGCGCCGCCTCCGAAAATCAGAATCAGCGTTGCGGCAATGGCGATCTTACTGTGCAGGGACAGCCGGGAAAGGCGCTTGCGGCCTTTGGCATCCAGCCCCAGACCCATCACATCCCACCAGACGATGTAGCCGATGCCACCCAGAATGATCAGCGCCGCCGTGACGGCGTTTACCAGCGGGTTGGTGGCGTAATCGCACAGACTGTTTTCTGCGATGATGTCAATACCGGCGTTGCAGAAGGCGGAGATGGAAGTAAAAATACTGATCCAGATACCTTTGGGGCCGAATTTCGGGATGAACACGAACATATACAGCAGCGCGCCCATGGCTTCCACCAGAAAGGTGCCCAGCAGCACCCGCTTGACGAAGCGCACGATGCCCGCAAGACTGGTCAGATTGAAGGCATCCTGCAGCAAAAGCCTTTCGCTGATGCCCATGCGCTTTTGCAGCAGGATCATCAGGGCGGACATGATGGTGATGACGCCAAGGCCGCCTACCTGAATCAGAATCAGAATCACAGCCTGACCGAAAACACTCCAGGTGCTTACGGTGGGCAGCGTCACCAGACCTGTGACGCAGGTGGCTGTGGTGGCGGTGAACAGGGCATCCAGAAAGGGAACAGGCCTGCCGTCGGCAGCGCTGACAGGCAGCGCCAGCAGGACACTTCCCAAAAGAATCACGATCAGAAAGCTGAGCATGATGATATGGGTTGTGGAGAGCCGGGATTTTAAGGGTCGTTTCATAGTAAAACCTTCCGTTTTTCTCCATGGCAGGAGATGTATCTGGGGTTATTATACAGTAAGAAAAAAAGAATATCAATATTGAGAAATTTACAAATCCGGGGCAGCTGTGTTATAATAGGAAAAATACGGCAAGGAGGAACCCCATGAAAATTTCCGGAATTTCCACACCGGCATTGATTCTGGATGTAAACATCCTGAAGGCCAATGCCGAAAAGATGGGGCAGCTGCTAAAAGGCACCAAGCTGCAGCTGCGGCCCCACTATAAATCCCACAAGTGCGCAGCCCTGGCCGCCTGGCAGGTGCGCTCCGGCGCCATTGGCATGACCTGCGCCAAGCTCAGCGAGGCGGAGGATCTGTGCGACGCGGGCATCGAGGACATTCTGCTGGCCAATCAGGTGACGGACATGGTGAAGATCCGCCGCCTGGCAGACCTGGCAGGCAACTGCCGCCTGACAATCTGCGTGGACAATGCCGAGAACATCAAAGCCCTGGGCATCGCCGCTGCCAACTGCGGCAACACGGTCCATTGTCTGGTGGAATACGACATCGGCATGGGTCGCTGCGGCGTGGACACCAAGGAAGAAGTGCTGGCGCTGGCAAAGAAGATCGCGGAATATGAATCTTTGACCTTCGACGGCATTCAGGCCTATGCGGGGCACCTTTCCCACATGGAAGATCCCGTGCAGCGCAAAGAAAGCACCGCAGCCAACTACGCACGGCTGACAGAACTGATTGCCTATCTGAAAGAGAACGGCGTGGAAGTAGCCACCGTTTCCGGCGGCAGCACCGGCACCTCCACCATCAAGGCTGCGGAAGGCCTTTATACGGAGCTGCAGGCGGGCAGCTACCTGTTTATGGATGCTACTTACCGGAATCTGGGCCTGCCTTTTGAGAATTCCCTGTTCCTGCTGACAACGGTGGTGAGCCGGGGAGCAAACCGGGTGATGCTGGATGCGGGGGTGAAAACCTGCGGCATGGATCAGGGGGAGCCTGCCCTGGTGACAGGCACAGCGCAGCGTATTGCCGCCAACGAGGAGCATATCCAGCTCCACGGCTACACCGGCAGCGAAACCGTGGGCGATCAGCTGCGGCTGATCCCCGGCCACTGCTGCTCCACCGTGAATCTGCACGATAAGATTTACCTGGTGGACGGCGAAAAGGTGGTGGGGCGGCTGCTGATTACCGCCCGGAAAATGGGACGATGACAATAGAGGAGTGTTTATTCTGTGGCAAATGTAAAGAAGGATATGGGCACCGGCAGCGTGAAAAAGCTGATGGTACAGATGGCGGTTCCCGCGCTGATCGGTCAGGTGGTGAATCTGCTTTATAATATTGTAGACCGCATCTACATCGGCCATTTGCCGGAAATCGGCGGTGCGGCCCTGACGGGCGTAGGCCTGTTTACGCCTATTCTGATGCTGATCACGGCCTTTGCTATGCTGGCCGGTGCCGGCGGTGCGCCCCGGGCAGCTATCGCCATGGGTCAGGGCAACCATGACCGGGCGGAACAGATTCTGGGCAACTGTTTTTCTGTGCTGATGCTTCTGGCAGTGATCCTCACCGGCGTGTTCTATTTCACCTGCCCCATGCTGCTGCGGTGGTTTGGTGCTTCCGATGTGACGCTGCCCTATGCGGTGGAGTACGCCCGGATCTATGTGCTGGGCAGCGTGTTTGTGCTGACGGTCATGGGTATGAATACATTCATTACCACCCAGGGCTTTGCCAAGATCAGCATGCTTACCACGGTCATCGGCGCGGTGATCAACATTGTGCTGGACCCCATCTTTATGTTCGTGCTGCACATGGGCGTGAAGGGCGCGGCTATTGCCACAGTGCTGAGCCAGGCGGTCAGCGCTGTGTGGATTCTGCGCTTCCTTACAGGCAGGCAGACCATCCTGCGGCTGCAGGTGAAGAATATGAAGCTGATTCCCTCTGTGATTCTGCCCTGCCTGGGGCTGGGTATCTCCAGCTTTATTATGATCTCCACGGAGAGTATTCTTTCCATCAGCTTTACCAACTCCCTGGCCAAATTCGGCGGCGATGTGGCGGTGGGTGCCATGACGGTGCTGACCTCCATCAATCAGCTGGTGACCATGCCGCTTAGCGGCATCTGCCAGGGCGGTCAGCCCCTGATCAGCTATAATTACGGCGCCGGAAAGCTGGATCGGGTCAAGGAGGCGTTTTTCTGCCAGTTTGGGGTCTGCGTGGCTTATACCACCGTGTTCTGGGGGATGCTGATGCTGTTTCCCAATGTATTTGCGGGTATTTTCACCAATGACACCGCCCTGGTGGACTACACTGCATGGGCCATCCGGATCTTCCTGGCCTGCGGCTTCTCCGTGGGCTTCCAGATCAGCTGCCAGCAGGCCTTTATGGCCCTGGGCCAGGCGAAGATCAGCCTGGTAATGGCGCTGCTGCGCAAAGTCATTCTCCTGATTCCTCTGATCTTTCTTCTGCCCAATTTCTTCGCAGACAAGGCCTTTGCGGTGTTCCTGGCAGAGCCTGTGGCGGATATTCTGGCTGCGGCGGTTACCACAACCATGTTCTTCCGGTTCTTTATCCGGATGCTGAAAAACAACAGGAGGGAAACACTGTGATCCATTCTTTTTTGCTGATCGGCCAGTCCAATGCAGGGGGTCGGGGCTTCCCTGATGAGGTGCCGCCCATCCCCAAGGAGAATCTCTATGTGCTGCGCAACGGCCGCTGGCGGCCCATGTATGTGCCGGTGAATCCCGACCGGGTCACCTCCGGCATCTGCCTGGCAGAGAGCTTTGCGGAAGCCTATGCCAGAGAAAAGGGCGTGGAAGTGGGCATCATCCCCTGCGCCGACGGCGGCAGCTGCCTGGATCAGTGGGCAGAGGGAGAGCTGCTGTTTGACCATGCCTGCTATATGGCGGAGCTGGCCTCCCGGACATCGGGTATCGCCGGTGTGCTGTGGCATCAGGGGGAATCCGACTGCGCGGAAGATCGCTACCCCTTCTATGAAGAAAAACTCACAGCCATTGTCCGGGCATTTCGCAAAAAGCCGTATCTGAAGGATGTGCCGTTTTTGCTGGGCGGCCTGGGCGACTACCTGAAGGATTGCCCCAGAGGGCCTAAATTTCAGAATTATCCCTTCGTCAATGCAGCTCTGCAGGCGGTGGCGGAGAAAGAACCTGCCATGGGTTTCGTCAGCGCGGAGGGTCTGGGAGGCAACCCGGACAATCTGCATTTTTCTGCCGCAGCGCTGCGGGAATTCGGCCTGCGCTACTACGAAGAATTTCGGAAACTGGAAGATCCCAACCGGGTCTACGAACAAGAACCCCGGCAGATTCAAGCGGGAAGCGACATTGAATTGCTGTAATAAAAAACCGTGTCATTCCGAGCAGGTGGAACACCGGCGTGGGAATCCGTTCCCCAAAATGTTTCCTTTTCCGGGAATTTTGTTGAAAACGCTGCTTTGGAAGATACGGATTGCCACGGCGCTTATGCGCCTGGCAATGACAGAGGATTTGTAGGGGCCGATGACCTCATCGGCCCGTGTGTGGGTGACGATGGCGCGGTAAGGGCGGATGTGGTCATCCACCCCTACATATAGCAAAAAACCGGCGCTGTCTCATTCAGACAAAATTATCCGTTATGAATCGTAGGGACACCCGTCCCCGGGTGTCTGAGACACAAAATAGCACAAAATTTGCGTGGTTTACGCAAATTTTGTGCTATTTTTATAGGTTGGCTGCGGACACCGCAGGAGCGGTGTCCCTACAAAAGAAGATTTGAGACAATCCCCGGTGCTGTTTTTGGAAATTACACGCCGAAGAGAATCCAGATCAGGATGTAGGCGGGTACGATTGCGGAGAGGGTGAAGGGAATGCCGATCTTGAAGAAGTCGCCATTGGAAACTTCGTGGCCTTCCTTACGCAGGATGCCGATACCGGTGATATTGGCGGAAGCACCGATGGGGGTGCAGTTGCCGCCCAGGGTAGCACCGGAGAGCAGGCCGAAGTACAGCGCGGTGGAATCGATGCCCATCTCGGCGGCAATACCGGCGATGACGGGGATCATGGTGGCAACATAGGGGATGTTATCGATGAAAGCGGAGATCAGCACGGAAGCCCACACGATGATGGTATACATCAGGAAGGGGCTGCCTGCGCCCAGCTTAGCCAGCAGCTGTGCCAGGGCGTCGATGACACCTTCGTGGCCGATGCCGCCGATCATCAGGAACAGACCCACCAGCAGACCCAGAGTCTCGAAGTCGATAGCCTTCAGGGGTCCCAGGATGGCGTCCAGATTCTTGTTCTTGCAGTAGTTGTAGATCAGGCCGATGATCAGCAGAGCGGTGCAGATCATGCCGTTGATCTCAGCGGGGAAGTTGAAGGGCAGGAAGGAAACCACAATCAGCAGAACGATGGCGCCAACCAGCAGAACGGTGGGAACGATGTCTTCCACTTCGGTCATCTTGCCGGTCCTGGGGATGGGGCTCTTTTCCTTCCGGAAGGTGAAGTACACGATGCAGGCGGAGAGGCAGGCACCCAGCTCCACCATGAAGAACATACCGGGCTTACCCTGGTACCAGATGAAGTCCAGGAAGCTCATATCCAGCGCGGAGCCCAGCATAATGGCAGTGGTATCGCCCACCAGGGTGGCAGCGCCCTGCAGGTTGGAGGACACGGCGATGGAAATGATGAAGGGGATGGGGTTGGTCTTCAGCTTTTTGCAGATCTCGATGCCCACGGGAGCGATCATCAGCACGGTGGCCACATTGTCCACAAAGGCGGAGATGACACCGGCGAACAGGCTCAGGGCCACGGCAGCCCACTGGATGTTGGGCACCTTGTTCATAATCATGTCAGCCAGACGCTCGGGCATGCGGCTGTCAATGAACAGCTGCACCAGACCCATGGTACCGCCGATCATCAGCAGCACATTGAAGTCCAGAGCGGGCAGGATCTCGCGGATGGGCAGCATGCCGGTGACCACGAAGATCAGACCGGAAGCCAGGGCGATATAGGGGCGGTACTTGCTGAAGGCAAGCATCAGCACATAAGTCAGCGCGAAGAGGATAATGGCGGGTAACATAGGCATTTCCTTTCTGAAATCAGTATAACTATCTCATTATACAGGATTAGCGGTAAAGATTTGGCAAAGAAAGAGAGAAAAATGCCGCATTCGGAAAAACCACCCTGCCGGGGTAACCGGCAGGGTGGTAAAAGAGGATCAGTCTGCGGTGTCCAGCATCCGGTAGCCCACGCCCAGCTCATTGACCACATAGCGGTTGTCACCGGGTGCGCAGCCCAGCTTTTTGCGGATATTGGCCATGTTTACCTGGAGCTTTTTGGTGCTGCCGGTGTCCATGGCACCCCAGATAGAGCGGATAATGGCGCTGTAGGTCATAACTTTGCCCACATGCTGGCTCAGGAAGGCCAGAATATTGTATTCCGTCTGGGTCATGTGAATAACCTCACCGGAAACACTGACCTGGCGGCGGTCATAATCGATCACCAGATCATCCAGCTGGAAAGTGCTGCCGGGGGCGGAGGCCTGGATACTGTGCCGGGAGATCCGCAGCGCAGCCCGCACCCGGGCCAGCAGCTCCGCGGTGCCAAAGGGCTTGGTGATATAGTCGTTGGCACCCAGATCCAGGGTGTAGACTTTATCCTGCTCCTGAGTACGGGCAGACAGCACAATGATGGGCACCGTGTTTTCCACCCGGACAACGCGGATAAATTCCTCGCCGTCTGCATCGGGCAGGCCCAGATCCAGCACCACCAGATCCGGCATGTGGGAAGATACCATCAGGATACCCTGCCGGCAGCGCTCCGCCAGCAGCACCTGATAGCCGTTGGTTTCCAGAACCGTGTGGATGAAGCTGGCGATATTATGGTCGTCCTCCACTACGAGAATTTTGTATTTATTGTTAGACATTGTCTTCTTCCTCCATTTCCAGTTCCTCCATTTCCAGGGCGAAGGTAAACAGGGTGCCGCCGCCCGGACGGTTTTCCACAGTGAGCTCGCTGCCATGGGCCTTGATAATGGTGCTGCACACGGAAAGACCGATGCCCATACTGCTGCGGCTGGTATCCGTAGGGGCGCTGCTGCCCAGCATACCGGTGAACAGATTTTCCATTCGTTCCGGGGAAATGCCGCAGCCGTTATCGGCGATATGAAATACGGCCCGATTTTCTTTGGTATATACCTGCAGCCACAGGCGGGTCATATCCTTGGCATGGAAAACCGCGTTTTCCAGCAGATTCATCAGCACCTGCTCAATGAGCATGGCATCCATGGGAATGCTGATAAATTCCTCCGGGATCTGCACCTCCACCTGCTGCTGGGGGTAATGCTTGTGAAATTTCACCAGCAGGGTATCGATCAGCTCTTCCAGCACGGTACTCTGCTTGGAAAGCTGCACCTGACCCGCACCCACCCGGGTGATGGACAGAAGATTTTCCACCATGCGGTTGAGCCAGTGGGCGTCGCTGCGGACATCTTTCAGCAGCTTCATGTGGGTTTCTTTGGGAAGCGCGTCGTAATTTTCAATCATGGCGCAGCAGGCGCCGTAGATGGAGGTCAGGGGGGTACGCAGGTCGTGAGAAACTGCCCGCAGCAGATTGCCCCGCATCCGTTCCGCTTCCGCTTCCGCCTTCAGCTTTTCCTGATGCTTCAGCCGGATGGTGAGGGTGCTGGTGATAAAGGACACCACCAGCATAACAATAGCGGAGGTGATACACTCCGGGGAAAGGAGCTTCAGCACGAAATAGGGATATGTAAATGCCCAGTTCACAGCCAGCACGCCCAGAAGACTGGCGACAATGCCCCAGAAATGTCCCTGGGTTCGCCAGGAGATCAGGAACACACCCATAACAAACAGCATGGGCGTGGTGACCTCTGTCTGGAAGCGGCTGTTCAGCAGCATGCTCACGATGAAAATGAAAAGCACGATGCAGATGCTGAACATGCAGTCGGAGAAAATAGGTTTGTCTTTGCTCATAGGATGACACCTCGGGGAATCAGGGTGAAATCTATTATAGCACCTTTTTCGGGAAAATGCACCCCATAGGGAAAAGAAAAGCTGCGGAATATTTAAGATGCGGCAAAGAATCCCAAAGAAAACCGGACTGCACATCAGGTGCGGCCCGGTTTGTCCAGGGTTCGGTAGAGCGCCATGGCACCCAGGCTCACGGGAATCCACAGCAAACTAAAGGGCAGGCAGATCTGCCCCAGAAAATTCAGGGGCATCTGCCGGTAGTCCCACACCCGGTAGCCCCGGTTTACCAGAAGCCCTGTCAGAAGCTCCACCGCCGTGATGATCCCGGCACCCAGCAGGCACTGCACCGCCGGGGCCAGACGGGTGCGCTGCAGCCGACCCAGCAGCAGAAAGCAGATGCCTCCGGCGGCGAACATGCTGGCATGACTGCGGCCCCGCCACAGCAGCTCCAGCCCCACATATCCTGCGCCCCCCAGAAAAAACAGCCCGATTTTACGCCAAATTCCCATATTCTTCACCTCTAGGATAGCATTGCCAAAAAAGCAAGAAAAAATACAAAGATTTCTCTTGACAAATTGCGATAGCTCGGATATAATAACGAAGCTGAATTTCAGCGGAGCGAAATATGGCGGCGTAACTCAGTTGGTAGAGTACCCGGTTCATACCCGGTCTGTCACCTGTTCAAGTCAGGTCGCCGCTACCAGGCCCGTTGGTCAAGCGGTTAAGACACCGCCCTTTCACGGCGGTAACATGGGTTCGATTCCCG
>JAFSEW010000052.1 GCA_017435525.1 Oscillospiraceae bacterium
GAAGCAGAGGCCACCGACATCTACGCCGGTTCTCTGAACCACGAGGGCTACAAGTCCGTTGCCAAGCAGCTGGCTGACAAGTTCCATTTCGAAATGGTCGCCATCACCCTGCGTGAGAGCCATTCCGCTTTCGACAACGGCTGGAGCGCCATGCTGTACGACGGCGAGAACTACTGCTTCTCCAAGAAGTACGAGCTGCACATCATCGACCGCGTTGGCGGCGGTGACTCCTTCGGCGGCGGCCTGATCTACTCCCTGCTCAGCGGCAAGTCCACCCAGGAAGCTGTTGAATTCGCAGTGGCAGCCTCTGCCCTGAAGCACTCCATCGGCGGCGACTACAACATGGTCACAGTTAGCGAGGTGGAAAAGCTGGCAGGCGGCGACGGCTCCGGCAGAATTCAGAGATAATTGACCATTGCCTCTGTTATGAGGCTTGATGTGGTAAGACAAGAGAAAAAGCCATGGCAAGGCTGACGCCTGCCATGGCTTTTTTGCGCAGTATTATGGGAAAAGATCCGGTTTGGAGCGTATAAATCCCTATGGATAGCCGCCTTTATGTTGTCTACCTTTTCTTTATGCCAAAATCAGGGAATAACAGGCCTTTTTGTGCTAAGGTTCCTGAAATTCATATTTTACAAACATTTCATAAGCATTTCGGAAAACTCCCGGGATTAGAATATGGCCATAATCTGAAACCGAAGGAGATTCATTATGAAAGATCAGGAATTTATGGTAGAGAAGATCCGCTCCCAGTATACCGAGCAGAAGCATACCGAACTGGATGCACTGAAGGCGCTGGATGCCAAAGTCAAAAAGCCTGCCAATGTGTTTGGCTATACTTACGGCAGCATCGGTGCCATTGTCATGGGCGCAGGCATGAGCCTGGTGATGACCGACATCGGCACCATGATTGGTTTGCATGCTACTATGATTCCCGGTATTATCATCGGCATTGCGGGAATGGGTATGGCTGTTACCACTTACCCCATCTACAAGAAAATTTTGAATTCCCGCAAGAAGAAGTACGCAGGCAAGATCCTGGAACTGAGCGATCGCATCATGAAAGGGTAAGGTACAAAATGGGTAATGACAAATTAAAGTGCGTGGAAGACGGCGTGGTGGGTGCTTATCAGAAGCTTGAGGATGGTGTTGTAGGCGGCTACCGGAAGATGGAAGACGGTGCGGTGCGCGGTTTCCGGAAGGTTTGTGATTTCTTTATCCGCAAGCTCTTCTCCCGTAGGGGGAAACCGTAGAAGAAACACGGGAGCGGCTCAGCAGAAAGTAAATAAAAGAGTGGTGCCGTTTTTCAAGCAGCGCCACTTTTTTCGGCTTCACAAACAAAACTTTAACATTTGTCTGCTATAATAGAAGATAGAAATGCGTAATATGCGGAGGAATTGCCATGTTTCAGATTTTGGTTGTGGAAGACGACAAAGACTTGAACCGCACCGTGTGTGCGTTTCTGAATAACAGCGGCTATGGGGCAACCGGGGCATTCAGTGCCGGGGAAGCCTACGATGCCATGTATGAAACGGTGTTTGACCTGATTGTATCGGATATTATGATGCCGGGGATTGACGGCTTTGAATTTGCCAGGACTGTCCGTTCTCTCAACGAGAATATTCCGATTCTGTTTATGACCGCCAGGGATGATTTCGCGTCCAAGCAGCGGGGCTATCGAATCGGTGTGGATGATTACATGGTCAAACCCATTGATCTGGACGAGCTGTTCCTGCGGGTTGGCGCGCTGCTGCGGCGGGCGAAAATCGCATCCTCCCGCAAGCTGGAAATAGGCAGCTTCTCCATGGATATGGACGAGCATATTGCCATGTTGGGAGAGGAAGAGATTTCTTTGACCCACCGGGAATTCAACATCCTCTATAAGCTCCTTTCCTATCCCAGGAAAACATTTACCCGGCAGCAGCTGATGGACGAATTCTGGGATGTGGATACCGATACCGCGCCCAGAGCGGTGGATGTGTATATGACCAAGCTTCGTTCGAAACTTGCCGGGTGCCAGGACTTTGAAATCAAGACCGTGCACGGTCTGGGCTATAAGGCGGTGGTCAAATGAAACGAAAGCCGTTCTTTCGGGCGTTGCAGAACTATGTGACATTTTTCCTGCTGGTGGCATTTGTTGTGACCTGCTGCATGCTGCTGTTTATCAGCACCCTGGCAGACTCCATGGGTCTGGTATTCGACAAGGATAATATTGCCGACGCCGCGAAACTGACCTTTGGCAATGTGCTGCTGATCAGCTTCGGCGCCGCAACCATCGACTATACCCGCCGGAAGCTGATGATAGACCGCCCGGTGAAACAAATCATGGATGCCCTGGATCAGGTGATGCAGGGGGATTTCACTGTCCGGATTCCACCGGTGAAAGAGTTCGCCGGAGAAACCGGCTTCCATGCGATCATCGATGCCATCAACAAAATGACTGCGGAATTACAGGGCACCGAAACCCTCCGGACGGACTTTATTGCCAATGTATCCCACGAACTGAAAACCCCGCTGGCGGTGATGGGCAACTATGCAACCATGCTCCGGCAGCCGGGGCTTTCCGAAGAAGACCGCATTGCCTATGCAAAGGCCATCTCCCAAAGTTCCCGGCGGCTGGCGGCGCTGATTACCAACATCCTGAAGCTGAACAAGCTGGAAAATCAGCAGATTTTTCCAAAACCCCAGGAATTTGATCTGGGAGAGCAGCTTTGCGAAAGCATTCTGGCCTTTGAGGATGTCTGGGAGAAAAAGAATCTGGAAATCGAAACCGATATTGCCGAAGATGTGCGCATCCAATCCGATCCCGAACTGCTGAATCTGGTGTGGAACAACCTGGTCTCCAACGCGGTGAAGTTTACACCGGATGGGGGCACCATTGGCGTGTCCCTGCAGGCAGACGAAAAGCATGTGATGGTTTCCGTCAGCGATACCGGCTGCGGCATCGGGCCGGAAACCGGAAAGCATATTTTTGAAAAGTTCTACCAGGGGGATACCTCCCATGCTGCCCAGGGCAACGGATTGGGCCTGGCGTTGGTGAAGCGGGTGGTGGATATTCTGCAAGGAGAGATTTCTGTGCAAAGCACACCCGGTCAGGGCAGTACCTTTACCGTGAGAATCAGGAGAAACGGATGATGAAAGGATGCTTGAGCCGCTTTCTGCATTGGCGCGGCTGGAATCAGATCTTTCCCTTGCCGGCATGGGCAGCGGGTTTGCTGTTTGCCGCCTGCGGCGCTGGGCTGATCTGGGTTTTCGTAAATGATCTTACCATGTGGTGGCCGGCGTATCTGCTCTATGGGTTGTCCGCCTATACGCTGACGGCGCTGTGTGTCAGGCTCCCGGCTGCTGTCCGGAAGGAAAAACGTTGGCTGCAGGCGCACCCCCGGGTGGAAGATCTGCTGAAAAACAAAGAGCTGCATTTCCGGCTGAGCCTGTACCTGGAACAGTTCATCAACTTTGCCTACGGCATTTTCAAGATCATTTCCGGTGTGATCATCGGCTCGGCCTGGATCGGGGCAGACGGAATTTACAACTTCACCCAGGCCTTGATCCAGCTGTTTCAGATAATGCGCCGGAAGAAACCGGGAACAATTGTGAAACAGTGGAAGTCCTACCGATTCTGCGGTGTTCTGATCCTGCTGATGCACCTGACCCTTACAGGCATCGTATTTCAGATGGTCAACTGGCACCGGGTGGAGGAATCCGGAGAGATCATGCTGATTGCCACAGCCGCCTTTGCGTTTTATAAATTTTTCGGAAGCTTTATCACCCTGGCGAAAGACCGGAAGCATACCCATCCCGTGGATTCCTCGGTACGGATGCTGGAACTGTCCCAGGCGTTTTTTGCCATCTTTTCTTTGCAGGCAGGGATGCTCCACACATTCGGCACGGGCGCGATCTGGGAACACCGGCTGAATCTGGCAGTAGGCTGCATGGTCTGCCTGCTGACCGTGGCCATGGGCATCTATATGATCCGCCGGGCCAACCGGGAAATCAAAACATTACAGGAGAAGCAACATGGAGAATAACGCTTTTGAATATACCTACTCCCCCCAGCGTCAGCAGGAGGTGGAGGAAATCCGCAGGCAGTATCTTCCCAAAGAGGAAGATAAGCTGGCAGAGCTTCGCAAGATCCATGCCATTCCAACCCAAAAAGCACAGGCGGCAGCCCTTGCTGTCGGCGTGATCGGTGCGCTGATCCTTGGTACAGGTATGAGCTTGTGTATGACAGACATCGGTGCCGCGTTGGGCAGACTGGCTATGATGATTGGCATTGTTGTGGGCCTGGTGGGTATGGTGCTGGCAGCGCTGGCATATCCTGTCTATAACCGTGTGCTGAAAAAACAGCGCCAGAAGGTTGCGCCGGAGATCCTGCATCTTTCGGAAGAACTGCTGAAATAAGCCGCTGCCCCAGTAAGACACGAAACAAGCCGCCGACCATTAGGTCGGCGGCCGAGCGTGTCAAAAAAGTTGTTTGTAGGGGCCGATTGAGGCACATCGGCCCTTTCGTGAATGTTGCGAAATCTATAGAAATATGGGTAAAATCTGAAGATTTTACCCATGGGCCGGTGTAGTCACCGGCCCCTACATTCATAAGAGCAGAGTTTTTCGACACTCTGAATACCAAACTCTGTTTTAATCATACGCATCACCTGTTCGTCAAATTCAAGTTCCTCACAGGAATCAAGATTTGCTTATAAATTACCGCTACCCGCCCTTATCTGCAAAAGCAGCTACAATGGAGGCAGCGGAATTATTATGCCGATGCTGTCGGTGTTTGCTTCGCTGCGCAAAGGCCGTTTAGGTTAATGGAGCAGCGCTTGCCCACAGGATGTGGGGGTGGTTGCGCCTCCCGGGGACGGGAAACCCGTCTCCTACAAGTTGCAATGCAATCTTTTCTATGCTATAATACCCCTGGAAAGCGAGGGATTTGCATGATAAAGGTGCTTTTTGTCTGCCATGGCAATATTTGCAGAAGTCCCATGGCGGAGTTTGTTTTGAAGGATATGGCGGCTAAGGCCGGGGTGGCGCATCTGCTGCAGATCGCGTCCTGTGCCACCAACCGGGAAGAATTGGGGAATCCCGTGTATCCCCCGGCACGGCGAGAGCTTGCCCGGCATGGCATTGCCTGCGAGAGACATCGGGCCCGGCAGATCACCCGGCAGGATCTGGAATACTATGACCGCATTTACTATATGGACAGTAACAACCGCAGAAACCTGAAGCGGATGTTCCCGGACTTTGCGGAGTTTACGCCCTTCCTGAACCGGGATGTGGCAGACCCCTGGTACTCCGGGGACTTTACCCAGACCTGGTTTGACATTCAGGAAGGCTGCAGCCGGATTCTGGAGGAGCTGACATGATGGATAAGGCCCTTTTGGAGCAGCAGCTGTCGGAGCTGCCGCTGTATGTTTATACCTATATTGATCCCAGGGCGCTGGAATTTTCTTCCCGGATTCGCTATATCTGCCAGGCGGAGTGCCCCATGTACGGCAAGTCCTGGGCCTGCCCGCCAGCCACGGGAGAAGTGGATGCCTGTAAGAAGCGCTGCGCTGCCTATGCCAATTGCCTGCTCATCGGCACCATTGTGGAGGTCGGCGATATCAGCAACATTGAAGAATCCCTGGCTACCCGGGGGGATCACGAAGCGGTGACCAATGAAGTGCGGGATCTGATGCGGCAGCAGGGGGTGGAACCCTACATTCTTTCCACAGAGGCCTGCGCCGCCTGCGACCGCTGTGCCTATCTGGATGGGCAGCCCTGCCGCTTCCCGGAGCGGATGCACCCCTGCATTGAGAGCCACGGCATCAATGTGATCCCGGTTCTGGAGGAAAACGGACTGGAATTCCAGTACGGCGGCAACATTGTTACCTGGTACTCCCTGCTGTTTTTTAATGAATGATGGATGGGGCTGCGGAAGCAGCCCCATTTTTTGTCAGATGGTGCCGGTGACTACCAGGGTGGCGGTGCCGGGAGTGACGGTATAAGCCCCGGTAACGGGATCCTGGGTATAGGTGGCGGCAGGAACCAGAATCTGGCTGGGCACGGTGGTAAAGAGGCCGGTGGCCTGGTTATAATTGTACTGGATGCCCTGAGTCCAGGTGGTGCCGTCGAAGGTAACGGTGAGCCCGGTGAGGATGGGGTCAAAGGTATCGGTGATGGCGGCGTTGTCCGTGGCGACTACAGCGCGGTTGCCGGTGTTCTGAATCACGAAGGTATAGGTGACCCGGTCGTTGTCTGCAACCTGTGCCGGGGAGATGGATTTGGAGATGGTCAGGGCCGGTGCGGTATCTGCGGTGACGGTTTCCGTGGCGGTGATGGGAGTGCTGATGCCGTCGCCTGTAACGGTGACGGTGTTGTTGATGATGCCGCCTTCTGCGGGCGGTGCAAAGGCATTGGGGACAGCCCGGTATACCAGCACCGCGTCACCGCCGGCAGGCACGGTGATGCCTGTAAACACCAGAGGAGGGCCCGGGGTAACAGCGGGGGCTGCCTGAGGTACACCGTCTACAAACAGCGCAGTGGAGCCGGTTTCGTAGGTCAGAGGGTACAGTGTGGTGCCGCTAAACGCATAGCCCCCAAGATCATCGGTAACGGTAAGCCCGGTGAGGGCTGCAGTACCGGTGTTGCGCAGGGTTACCACATAGGTCACAGGTGTGCCGGGGACATAGGTGCCGCCGATGGCGGTTTTGGTAGCGGCCAGCACATCCAGGATCTCGCCGTAGGCGATGTTGGAGTTGGTGGAGCTGCCATTGTAGGTCAGGGTTGCCTGGTTGGAAAAGATAGCCATAGTTTTTCCTCCGAAAAGTTGGTTTTCCGGTGTGTTTTCCCGGTGAACCATCTTATGCATCCGTGCCGGAATTTGACACATTTCGACCGGAGAGAAATACGCATGTCAAAAAAGCGGCCATATCTGTGACAATATTTGTTGGATTTTGCTCTTGAAAGCGAAAACCCATAGTGCTAGAATACGGGGCGTTTTAATTGATCTAAAGAGGCGCCTCTTCTGAGACAACCCCTTCAGACCAAGATTATTTGGAAAGAAGGAAGTATAACTTCATGGAAACCTATCTGATTTGTCTGGCTGTTGCCATGGTGGGAGGCCTGATGCTCTCCCGTGTGACGAAGCTGCTGCATCTGCCTGCGGTAACGGCCTATCTGGTGGCGGGTCTGCTGCTGGGACCTTTTGTTCTGGGCAGACTGCACCTTCCCGGCTTGGGCTTCAATACCTTGGAGCAGGTGGAAGGCATGGGCATCATTACCCAGACCGCCCTGGGCTTCATCGCCTTTACCATCGGCAATGAATTCCGGCTCAAGCAGCTGAAGGCTATGGGCCGCGCTGCCATTACCATCGGCATCGGTCAGGCTGTGCTCACAACCATCGTGGTGGATATCGTCCTGATCGGCCTGCATCTGGCGTTCCCCGAAATCATCTCCGTTCCCTGCGCCATTACCCTGGGCGCCATCGCCTCTGCCACGGCACCTGCAGCCACCTTAATGGTGGTGCGGCAGTATAAGGCCGACGGCCCCCTGACCCGGCTGCTGATGCTGGTGGTGGCCATCGATGATGCGGTGGGCCTGCTGCTGTTCTCCGTGTCTTTCGGCATTGCCACAGCTTTGGCACATGGTCAGGTCAGTGTGCTGGCAGTGGTGGTGGAGCCGATCCTGGAGATTCTCCTGTCTTTGCTGCTGGGCAGCGCTATGGGCTGGCTGCTGAACTGGGTGGAGCAGTTTTTCCACTCCGGCAGCAAGCGTATGACCATTTCCGCAGCTTTCGTGCTGCTGACCGTGGGCATTTCCATGCTGGAATTCCACATCGGCCCGGTGCACTGCGGTTTCAGCCTGCTGCTGGTGTGCATGATGACGGGCACCGTGTTCTGCAACATCTGCGAAACCTCCGAGGAACTGATGGAGCGCGTGGAGGTGTGGACGGTGCCGCTGAACATTCTGTTCTTTGTGATCTCCGGCGCGGAATTGGATCTGGAGATTCTCAGCCATCCGGTTACCATTCTGGTGGGCGTGATTTACATTCTGGCCCGCTCTGCCGGTAAGTACTACGGTGCCAAGACCAGCTGCCTGCTGACCAAGCAGGCCAAGCCCATCACCGACAATCTGGGCATCACCCTGCTGCCCCAGGCCGGTGTAGCCCTGGGCATGGCCATCACTGCCGCAACGCTGCCGGATGGCAATTTGGCCCGGAATGTGGTGCTGTTTGCGGTGCTGGTGTATGAGCTGGTAGGCCCCACTTTGACCAAGCGCAGCCTGCTGGCTGTAGGCGATATCAAGCCCGAAGGCCGCACCAGTTCCAGAAAACTCAATCAGGATACCAAATAAGGAAAAGCTGCACTTCCAAAGAGAAGTGCAGCTTTTTGCAACAGGACACGAACCTGCACGCTTACGCAATGGAACCTAAGGGTGATGTCACCTGAGTGAAGGTTTTTTAGATTACATTATGTCCCGGCTTTTCTTATACTTGGTACGATCAACTTTCTGATTTTTGCAGCCACTTGAAACACAAGCATGTACAATGGCTTGAAAGAATAAGTAAAAAGTCCTGAGAACTTTGTGTATGTTCCTGAGAAGCCTTTCTTAAAGCGGTATAGTCCATATAATGGGTCATTTTCGTCGGGGTTTCCGGGAACGCCCCGGAAATCATAGACTTTACAGCCACGCTCCATGGCTCGCCGGATCATGGTCCATTGCAGGAAGTAATTTGGCATTGTATTTCGGTGTTCATTTGAGGAAGCCCCATACAAATACCATGCTTTTCTTCCGCAGAAAACTTCAATGGAAGCCGCAATTGCCTGTTTTTGATAATATGCGATGAATAAGCGAGCATCGTCTTTCAGAGACCGCAGCAGATTCTCAAAATACTGGGATCCACGCACATAAAACTGATCTCGTTCACCGGTTATGAGCATTAAATCGGAAAAGGTTTCAAAAACCTGTCCCGGTATCAGGTCTGCTCCAGAATACTCCCGGATGGTCACACCTTTTCTCTGTGACAGACCGATATTATATCTTGTCTTTGGCGTGAATGCCTGGTATATCTCTTCCTGACTCTTTCCCGCAAGATCAAGACGGAATACATGTTGGGGCTGAATATTACCAAAACCTGCATCAGTTTTTTCTTTGAATCCATAATCGAGCATAACAGCTCTGCATTTACAATCTTCGTCAAGTTCATCCGGGTCCATATCCAGTAAGATCGCCCGGTGCTTCTTGGCTAACTGCTTGATGGCGTTTATCATCTCGATCCAAAGTAAACTGTCGCTACGATCACATACAGGCCCCCTGGGAACATAGAAAATAGAATAGTTACAGGGTAAAGGCCGAATCAATACGGATATCGCACCCACCAACTGGTCATTCCGAAAGAATAGGAGTCCACGCCATTTCCAGAAATCTTTCACATTTGCCCATCGTGGCATTTGCAGGAAATGTCCATTTGGATGTGATCTGACGAAAGATTCCATTTGCCTTACCGCTTCGATGTCATCGATATCTATTTCACGCCACATCAGACAAATCTCCTTTCACAAGAACTAAGCATGAGATTTCCGTCCCACTCCACAAGATCTCCGGGTTTTACATTGATGCCGGTGGCATTAAACAGTGTGTACTGGTTGCCGATACGGCCCAGCACCCTCATTTTTTGACCGTTACAAACCACACAAGGTGGATGCAGCCATTCGCGCAGCAAGTGGTATAGGTATACTGCCAGGTCCTTGAGCCGCAGCTTGTCCGGTTTTGCTGTGGAGCCGAAACCGTCTTCCCGTCCCAAGGCAACGATCACAGCATTTGCGCTCTTTTTGATCCTGCAGTAGCTGCCGTATCCAGTGGTGTCACCGGGCTGAAATCGCTTGCAATCAACAACCTGAGCCTTAAAGATGCTCACGCTTTCCAACTTGACAGGTGTGGATGCAGGAAGTCTTCCTACTAATGCTGAACCAATTCTAACCGCATCCAAACGAGTTTCCGGGAAACGAAGAGCAGCACAGCTATTGGCAATATGTCTTGTGCCTACCGGAATACCGTCTGCTTGCAAATTTTCTGTCATGCTCAAAAAGCGGGAAAATTGAAGCTTAGTATCATCATATTCCGCTTCAAAGGATGCCGAGAAGTGAGAGAAGATCCCCTCAAACGAAAAACCGGACAATGAATAGATTGCTTTGGCCTGCTCTACATCGTTCCAACGAATTCCGAATCTACCCATACCGGTATCAATGGCTACATGGACACGAATGGGATATTTCGAAGCGTTGATGCTGTAGAAGTGGGCATTTTCAAAACTGGATACGGTTAGGATCACATTGTTATCAAGCATTTCCGTAAGTGTCTGCGTGTCCGCAACAGGGCACAGGAGCAATATGTCCTCCCGGAAACCGAATTTTCTTAGTTCCAGTGCCTCTCCCGGCCGTGAAACACCAAACATGGTAATTCCCGCAGCCTGCCAGGCAGCCGCTGCTTCATAAATCGTGACACCATAGCCATTACACTTGATGATCCCAATGATCGGGACCTGAACCGCTTCACGCACTGCCGCGGCATTCCGGCGCAGTGCAGCACGGGAGATCTCAAGATAATTTGACTGACACATAAAAACACCCTTTCGATATCTGTCATGGTGACAGAATACCGAAAGGGTGCATCATCATGTGTAATGCAAGCGCATCAAAAGCGCATCATTTTAGGATAGAGTTTGAGAATCCACCGGCGCCATCCACTGTGAACCGAATTATGAACTCACCGTAGAGTGTGTTACGGAAAACATACACCTCTTCTGTAACACCGCCGTCTACCTCGTTATAGTCATAAATTGATTCGGCATCAGTTGCGGCGTTCTCAACATCTTCCGCTGTATCCAACAAACCCAGCTGTGTGAAGTAGATATCCGTGAATGCATCTACAACGGTTTTATTTCGCTCCCACACACCATCCATGCTGTATTCCTGATAGTTGCCGTATGTAATACACAGAATCTGTCCGGTCTCATCGTCCACATCCAGCCGGAGAACTTGATTTGGTTCCTTTTTGTAGAGTATGGTTACGAACCAGACGAACATATGCTTTGAAGGATCTTTCAGATCATAGTGAAGCTTTGGCGACATGGATACGGTAGACGGTTCAAACGGTTGGAATATCCCAGCAGCTTCACATTGAGACATAAACGCGGAAACGGCATTAGTAACCTCATCCTCGTTCATAGTCATCATATCCGGTGTGGTGTCGGTCACCTCGGCAACACTCAGGAAAGCAAGCTTATCCAGAGCTGAGAATGCCTGCGGCTGTTTTCCGGTGTTCAGTTGGAGGGATAGCATTTCAGAGAACTTGGGCATCTGGCTGAGTCTCATATCCAATACAAAGGACATCAGCTTTGGCAGCAATGCGAAAAAGAGAACCAAACCCACTGTTATGAGAATTAGGATAGGAATTTTCAGTTTTCTCATGAATACCTCCTATCTATTTGCTCGGGAATTCGATATAGAATCCATGCTCGTGTACATACAGGTCAACAATTACTTCGCCATACACGGAGTTTCCCAGCTGGTAACGAATTGCGTTGGCATTGTCGCCAACATATGCGTATTTCAGATCAGGAGTCAAATAGCTGGCATAATCATCGATCCCCAATCCGTTAAAGAAAATGTCTGCAAAAACAGTCAACGCCTCGATACCAAAGAGCAATCCCTGAAGATTCTCGTGAGTAAAGGAAATCATCAGAATATTACCAGTCTCATCGTCAATAATCAGCTGCAGAAAGGTATAGTTGACAGGATCTCCAATAATTTCTACAAACCAGACAATGCTTTGCATATCTTGATCATCTTTCGCCTGTATCAGGCAGGGATGCATCTGAACACTCTGTTCACAGTAAGCCATCAGCTGCGAGTCTACATAGGGGTGGATACCTGTGTAGACCGCTTCCATAACTTCCTCTTTGTTCATTTTTGCTTTGCTTTCAGGAATCTCAATGGTGCTCTCCAGTCTGCTGAGGAGAGCCAATTTGCCGAGAGACGGAATGTCTTTTGCCATCTCAATCCGAATAGATGAAATGGGATTGGTGGAAACATTGCCCCTATTCTGCCAATCGAGAATCGTAGAAATTGCTTTGGGGAAGTACGCACCGGCAACGATCAATGCAAGGGCCAATACCACGGCAATGAACCCTTTCAGCTTAGCCATCTGCGGATCCCGCCTTTCCATACAAGGTGACGGTTACGCGGGTACCCTTGCCCGGTGTGCTGGCAAACTGAATACTGCCGTTGTGTAGCTCAACAATCTGCTTGCACAGGGCAAGGCCGAGACCGGCGCCGCCCTGACTTCTGGAGCGCGCCTTATCTACACGATAGAAGGCTTCTGTGATTCTCGTCAGTTCCTTCGGTTCCATACCTCGTCCATTATCCACCACCTGGAATTGGCATCCTCCAGGAATTGCAATACCATGCACAGCGATGATTCCACCATTATCCATTGCTTTGGAAGCATTGTCTACCAGATTGTAGAGAAGGGATTTTACAAGGTCCGTTTCGAGTATGACGCGCTTCGCTTCGGCCTTGCAGACAAGCCGGATGTTCTTTGCCTTCATATTGGGCGCCAGCGCATGCTCAACTTCGCCCAAGTAGGTGTTGAGCCATACCCGTGACATGGAGAGTGCATCTTTTTTCAGAAGTAACAGCTCCAATAGTTTGAAGGACAGCCGCTCCAGGCGCTTACCCTCGGAGAAAATATACTCAGCTGCCATCATCCGGGTACTCTCGTCCATATTGCCCTGCCTGAGAAGATCCGCGAAGCCGATAATGGAGGTCATGGGTGTTTTCAGTTCGTGGGCGAAGGCACCCATGAAGCTTTCCTGTCGCTGCATATCCGATTCCAGCTTGCTGATGCTCTCCTGGAGCTTGTCGGCCATAACATCGAAGTCTCTGGATAATTGACCGAATTCGTCATGGGTTTTGATTTGAGAGCGCCTGGAAAGATCACCGCCGGAGATCTTACGCACGGTTACGGTTAGCCGGCGCAGGTGACGGGTCAGTGCTACGGATAAGATAATTGAGGCGACAATGCCAAAGACAATCACAGCAGAATAGACGATCAGATACTGCTGTTGCTGTGTATCTCGTAGGGTATATACATGAGACAAATCAAACCGGGCCAGGACCTCCAATTCAGTATCGCCGGCGAGGATGATGCTTTTCACAAGCAGACCGTGACCGTGTTTGTCGGAAATGGGAAGGGACGTACATTGGTTCTCGCTGGGAGTCGGAACGGTTTGTTCCAGCATATCCGCGCTGCCACTTAGGAATAACTGGGTGTCTCCGGCTTTCAGAGACAGTGACTGCCACTGGCTCAAATTTTGTGACTCCATCTGTTTGAGAGCATCCGCAAGGCTCGTGAAGTCAGATTGGTCACCAAGAGAATTTAGCAAGGACAGCGTTCGCTGCGTGTTCTCGAAGGTGGTCAGAGCAGATTGGATTTCCTGCTCTAATGTAGCATTGAAAGATGTGGTGACCATTAGAGTACCGCCTATACCGAAGGACAGTGCGATGAGCAGTGATATCGTTATGATAAGCTTCAGACGGTAACTCATACGCTATCCCTCCAATCGGTAGCCCATACCGTAGACTGGTTTAATTTTATCTTCCCAGCCAACCTTCTTTTTCATCCGCTGAATGTGCAATTCTACGGTACGCGTGTTATCGGGATATTCACCACCCCAGACCCGTTCATAAATTGTAAGCTTTGACAACACAACACCAATGTTTTGCGCGAAGAGTAGCAGCAATTCATATTCCTTACGGGTAAGAAGAACTTCGACCCCATTGCGGCGGACCTGCATGGAGAGTGTGTTGATCTCCAGATCCCCGATTTGGATACAGGTCTGCAGCTTACCGTGTCGGCGAAGAACGCCATCCACCCGGGCAAGCAGTTCCAATACATCGAAGGGCTTGACCATATAGTCCTCGGCTCCCATCCGCAGTCCCTTTACACGGTCGGCTACTGCATTCTTTGCGGTGAGGAATATGACCGGGATCCCGGTGGAGCGTATGTAGTCCATTAACGCAAAACCGTCGATGCCCGGAAGCATAATGTCCAGCAAGATCAGATCAAAGGTTTCCTTTTCAATTAGGTTGGCAGCCTGAATACCGTCATAAGCACCGATGCACTGATATCCGGAACGGTTCAGTGTCAGTTTCAAAAGCTCCACAATGGGCTTCTCATCATCTACAGCAAGAATTCGTATCATAGAGCATCCTCCTTTGCCTGTAGAAAAAGTATAGCACAAATGCATCACGATTGCATCATACTTGTTTGCAGCTATGGTATTACAACGAGCACACGCCTATTGATTCGCCCATAACAACCTATGGAAGCAACGCAATAATAAACCGCGTGGCTTGGATATACTCCTCAACGGCTCGTTTTAGGACATATCGCATGGAGATGGGTTCGCGTCCTGTTTTTACTTATCACACCCTTATAAAAGTATGTAGTTATTTTCATACGAATTTTGAATGGATGTTGGTACTGTAAATACGAATTATTGGGTTGACACTGCTTGAATTAGTGCCATAATTACAAACATACGACAAAAGGCGTTTTTTACTACGCATTTCGCGCATGTACGCGCGTTCGATTGCCGGAAAATATTGACTAAAAGGACGCGGATGCTATAATTGTGGTATTCAACTTATTTTGCGGCAATTATCACAAATGAAACCGTAAAAAATGAGAGGGTGTAGAACATGCTGAATGTATCTCATGTAACCAAAAAGTATGGAAAGGTGACGGCCTGCAATGATGTAAGTTTTCACTTAGATCCCGGCAGTGTCACCGTTTTGTTGGGGCCGAACGGTGCGGGTAAAAGTACCCTTATGAAGTCGATCATCGGCTTTCTGCGCTATGACGGCGAGATCACAGTTGGTGGATTCCCTAACAAGACCACCGATGCCCGGAGATTGCTGGGTTACATACCCGAAATGCCCTCACTCTATCCGAACCTGACGGCATCGGAGCACATGGAGTTTCTGGCCCGTGCTTACCGGCTGACAGACTATAGGCAGAGAGTGGATGAACTGTTTGAACGCTTTGAACTGGGCGATAAGCGCAAGAAGTTTGGTGACGAGCTTTCCAAGGGTATGCAGCAAAAGCTGAATATCTGCCTTGGCCTGCTGCCGGAACCCAAAATGCTGCTGCTGGATGAACCCATGATCGGTCTGGACCCCCATGCCATTAAGCAGCTGAAAAGCATCATTGAGCAGATGCGCAGCGAAGGCAAGACTCTGCTGGTCAGTACCCATATCATCGACAGCGTGGATATGCTTTGGGA
>JAFSEW010000053.1 GCA_017435525.1 Oscillospiraceae bacterium
AAGCATTCCTTCTCCTCGTCATAGGGGTCGCCCAGGATGAACATGCCATCCAGATAGTGATCCCAGTGGCCGGAGATCCGGTACAGATCCCGCTTGGCCATCAGGGGGGTCTTGGTCAGAAGGTAGCCGCGCTTCTGCTCTTCGTCTTCCACCCAGCGCTGCAGGGTCTGAATGACTCTTGCGCCCTTGGGCAGCAGGATGGGCAGACCCTGGCCGATCTCTTCCACAGTGGTAAAGAATTCCAGCTCACGGCCCAGCTTGTTGTGGTCGCGCTTCAAAGCTTCGGCCTGGGCTTCCAGATAAGCATCCAGCTCATCCTTGGTGGGGAAGCCGATACCGTAGATACGCTGCAGCATCTTGCGGTTGCTGTCGCCCCGCCAGTAAGCGCCGCAGCTCTTGGTCAGCTTGAAGCCGTTGTGACGCAGACGGCCGGTGTGGTCCAGGTGGGGGCCGGCGCACAGGTCGGTGAATTCGCCCTGGGTGTAGAAGCTGATCACAGCGTCTGCGGGCAGATCTTCGATCAGTTCGCGCTTGTAGGGCTCATTGTTGGCCTCTGCCCAGGCAATGGCCTCTTCCCGGCTCTTCTCACTGCGCTCCAGACGGATGCGCTCCTTGACGATCTTCTTCATCTCGGCTTCGATTTTCTGGAGGTGCTCGGGAGTGAAGGAGAAGGGCGCGTCAAAGTCGTAGTACCAGCCTTCGTCGATGGCAGGGCCGATGGCCAGCTGCACCTCGGGCCACAGCCGCTTGACGGCCTGGGCCATCACATGGGAGCTGGTGTGCCAGAAGGTCTTGCGGTACTCAGGATTTTCAAACGTGTACAGGTTTTCTTCGGACATGATAGTTTCCTCCTTTTTTGATGGGGAGAAGGTATAAAAAATACCCACCCCCTGACAAGAATCAGGGGTGGGATACGAAATGTATTCCACGGTTCCACCCTGGTTGCAATGCTGGGCATTGCCACTCATTGACGCGTTAACGGGCGCACCCGGCAGGCTATTTCCAACCTGCAGCTCGGAAGTGGTGTGGTACATCGGCAGGGGGGCAGAGCCATCGCAGCAAACAGGCTCCTCTCTGGGCTTCTTTCCGGGTACCGGGTCTTCGTCACAGCTTTTCCACATAGAGAGAATTTATCACATTTTTCCGGGAAAGTCAATCCCCACACCAGGAAAAAACGCACCCGGAAAGGCGGTGTTCCTCCACTGCAATTGCGGCGGCAAAACACGGGAAAAGGTTTACATAATCATAAAAATTCCTGTGTTTTATCAGGAGACATAACTCGACGCGTTATGTTAACGAATGTAACAATTTCTACAATATATAGGAGAAAAAGCGACAGCAACGACCATATTTTGTCTTGCGGTTTACATAAACACAAAATGAAAAAATGGTCAAAAAGTTGTCGGAAATTGGTATTTTGATGAAAAAGCTTGACTTTTCGTAATTATTTGTTATAATACACCCAAGAGAAATATAAAACGGTACATTTGTAATAAGTTGTTACACATGTAACGAACAGAGAAAGAACCCCCTAGATATTGCGAAAGGAGGTACCTTCCATGCGAGAACGCAAACGAAACGAGAAAAAGAGAAAGCAGACTCTTCTCCGGGTGACGGCACTGGCGATCCCTCTGGTTTTGCTGCTTCTGTCACAGACGGCTCTGGCTCAGAATACATATGTGATTACCGATGGCGACCGTGTGGTGTTTCATACATCCACTGCCACTGATCCTGCGGCAGTTCTGACAGAGGCCGGTTTGGCCCTGGGCGAGGACGATACCTACACAACGCAGCCCGGAATTGTAGGGTCGGAAATCACCATCCGGCGCAGCCAGCTGGTGACGGTGAATAACCGCGGTGAAATTTTTGAAGTCAACTCCACGCAGGAAACCGTGGCGCAGCTGCTGCAGCAGCTGAACATCCCCCTGGAGGATATGACGGTATCGGTTCCCCTGAGTGCCGAGACTTATGACGGTATGGAGATCGTAGTGTCCCATACGGTCCGTACTACGGAAACCTACACTGCCTGCATTCCCCACGAAACGGCTTACTTCGCAGATGCCGCTTTGCCCTATGGCACGGAAGTGGTCATCACCGAAGGCGCTGACGGTCAGGCCCTGTGCACTGCGGATGTGGTGTATGTAGAGGGAAAGGAAATCAGCCGCACGGTAACGGAAGAAACCGTAATTACCCAGCCTGTGCAGGAAGTGGTGGCTGTGGGCACCGGATCGGAATCCCGGAGCTTGGAGCAGCAGCGCCCTGTGATCGGTGACGGTATGATCCTTCTGCCTACCGGTGAGGTGCTTACCTACTATGGCAGCCATAAGGTGCTGGCCACGGCCTACACCCACACCGACCCCGGCTGCGATTTCATTACAGCCACCGGCACCACCGTGCGCATCGGCACTGTGGCGGTAGATCCCACGCTGATCCCCTATGGCACCCGCATGTTCATTGTCACCGATGACGGGCAGTACATCTATGGTATTGCCACCGCGGAAGACTGCGGCGGCGGCATCAAGGGCGACCGGATCGACCTGTATTTCCCCACCTATGACGAGTGCATGGAATTCGGCCGCAGACCCACCACAATATATTTCCTGGGATGATTCTTAGCGATTGCAAATCCGCCTTTCTTTTGGTATAATCACCGAAAGAAAGGCGGTTTTTTCTATGATTGATGTTTGCAATATTCAGGTGATGAAGCCACTGCTTGCTGAGCACGGTTTCCACTTTTCCAAGGCCAAGGGCCAGAATTTCCTGATTTCCCGGTGGGTGCCGGAGCAAATTGCCGAGGATGCCGGGGTGGACAGTACTGCCGGTGTGCTGGAGATCGGCCCGGGCATCGGCCCGCTGACCCAGCAGCTGTGCCTGCGGGCAGGGAAGGTCTGCGCGGTGGAGCTGGATCTGCGGCTGAAGCCCATCCTGGCCATGACCGTAGGCGAGTTTTCCAATCTGGAAATCCTGTGGGACGATGTGCTGAAGCAGGATGTGGCGGCGCTGGTGAAGGAAAAGTTTGCCGGTCTGCGCCCCATGGCCTGCGCCAATCTGCCCTATTATATTACCTCTCCTATTCTCACAGCGCTGCTGGAGGCGGAGTGCTTCGATTCTGTGACCGTTATGGTGCAGAAGGAAGTGGCACAGCGGATCGCCGCAAAACCCGGCACAGCGGACTACAGCGCCTTTACGGTGTTCTGCCAGTACTATGCGGAACCGGAGATTCTCTTTGATGTACCGGCAGGGTGCTTTATGCCCCAGCCCAAGGTCACTTCCGCCGTCATCAGCCTCCATTGCCGCAAGGAGAAGCCCTGGCAGATTGATGATGTGGATATTTTCTTCCGCACCGTGAAGGCCAGCTTTGCCATGCGCCGCAAGAAGCTGAGCAACGGTCTGGCCTCCGGCTTCCCGGAACTGGGCAAGGACGGCGCGGCTGCGGTGATCGAAGCCGCGGGCTTTGATGCCAATGTCCGGGGTGAGACTCTGGGCATTGCGGAATTTGCCCGGATCGCCAACGAGATTGCAAGGAGAAAGCGCCATGATTGAGTTTTTGCTGTTAGATCTGGACGATACCATTCTGGATTTTCACAAGGCGGAGCGCATTGCGGTGAGCAAGACTTTTCGGGAATTTGGCATCGAACCCACGGAAGCGCTGCTGCATCGCTATCACCTGATCAATAAAGCCTGCTGGGAAAAGCTGGAACGCAAGGAATGGACCCGGGAGCAGGTACTGGTGAACCGGTTCCAAATGGTATTTGACCAGGTGCGTGTTGCGCGTGATCCGGCGGAATTTGCCAAAAGCTACGAACACAACCTCAGCATCGGTCACTATTTTCTTCCCGGTGCGGAAGAAGCTGTGGCGGCGCTGAGCAAAAAATACCGGCTGTTTCTGGCCAGCAACGGCACCGCCAAGGTGCAGGCAGGCCGCCTGACCAGCGCCAATCTCTACCGGTTTTTTGAAACGGTATTTGTTTCCCAGGAGCTGGGAGCAAATAAGCCTTCCATAGAATTCTTTGAGCGGGCGTTCGCGCAGATTCCCGGCCTGGATAAGGAAAAGACCATGATGGTGGGCGACAGCCTGACTTCCGATATTTTAGGCGGCAACCGGGCCGGAATCCTTACCTGCTGGGTCAATCCCGGCCATGCTCCGGGGAATCCGGAGATCGTCCCGGACTATGAAATTGAAAGCATTTCCCAACTGGAAGCGCTGCTGGAGGGCCTATGAAATACATCAACCTGGAGACCTACCCCCGCCGCAGCCACTATGAATTCTTTAAATCCTACGCCTATCCCTATGTGGGGCTCACGGCCAATGTGGATGTGACGAATCTGGTGGCCTTTGCCAAAGCCCGGGGCGGCTCTACATTTCTGGCATGCCTTTGGGCAGCATCCCAGGCGGCCAACAGCATCCCGGAGTTTCGCCAGCGGATCGCAGATGGCGGCATCGTGGAATATGACCACTGCGAAGTGGGGCACACCGTGCCCATGGATGATGGCACCTTCTGCAACTGCAATACCGACTGCCGCAGAAGCCTGCCGGAATTTCTGGTGTATGGCGCGCAGCAGGAGGAAGAAGCGAAGCAGCACCATGGCTTTGTGCAGCCGGGCACCGATGAAAATGCGCTGATTTTTGCATCCTGCGTACCCTGGGTGGCCTTTACCCAGGTGATTCAGCCCACCCCCATCCCTGCGGACAGTAACCCGAGAATCGTGTTCGGCAAGTATATTCATGAAGGGGACAAAATCAAAATGCCGCTTTCCATCCAATGCAATCACGCGCTGGTGGACGGGCGGCATTTGGGGCAGTTCTACGAAGCCTTTGAAACGCTGTCCCGGAACTGCGGCCTTTGATGTTATAATTTTACGGCTACACGCTGGCGAATCACCATGGAATCGGCCGTAACAGAGCAGTCCATGGCCAGAATCTGAACCCCGGCGGCTGCGGCTTCCCGCAGGGCATTGCCGAAAGCCGGGTCTGTGGCATCATTGGGGTGCAGATACAGCACATCTGCCATCTGAATCACAAACAGAACATAGGCGCCGTAGCCATCCTGAACAGCCTTTGTCAGCTCCTTCAGGTGGCGCTCACCCCGCTGGGTGGGGGCATCCGGGAAGGCGCACACGCCGTCATTCTCCAAAGTAACACCCTTCACTTCCAGAAAGCAGGGTTTTCCGTCTTTGGTGAAGGCAAAGTCAAACCGGGAATCCCCATGAAATACTTCGGCTTTCAGATTCTCAATGGTACCAAGGCCTCCTGCAAGCAGCCATTCTTTGGCAGCGGCGTTGGGTGCCTGAGAATCCATATTGATGAGCCGGGTGCCTTTTTCCACGGCAATCAGGTCGAATTTTGTCTTGCGCCTGGGAGTATCCCACTGCTGGCACCAGACTTTCGCCCCCGGGGGCAGCAGTTCCCGGCAGCGGCCCGTGTTCTTCACATGGCAGACTTCCAGCTGCCCATGGATTTCAATATGGGCGATAAACCGGTTGGGCCGGGCATGGAACACGCCGCCAACCATATTCTGATACTGCATCGCATTCACCTCGAAGCTTAAAATACCAGATTTTCCTGCTGTTGACAAGGAGAAAAACATGATTGCAAACTACCACACCCATACACCCCGCTGCCGCCATGCCAACGGCACCGAGGAAGACTATGTGCGCGCTGCCATTGGGGGCGGCCTGGAGATTCTGGGCTTTTCCGACCACACCCCCTACTGGTTCCCGGAAGGGTATTATACCCACATGCGGATGTACCCCCACCAGCTGCCGGAATACTGCGATACGGTACGGGATCTGCAGAAGAAATACGCGGATCAGGTCCGGATCCACCTGGGTCTGGAAGTGGAATATTATCCGGCGTTCTTTACTGATCTGCTGCCCAGACTGCGGGATCAGGGCATCGAGTATATGATCCTTGGTCAGCACTGGCCCGGCAACGAGATGAACGAGCCCTATTGCGGCAGAGCAACCGGCCGGGAAGAGGATCTGGCCAGATACTGCAATCAGGTACGGGAAGCTATGGAAACAGGGCTCTTTACCTATCTGGCGCACCCGGATCTGCTGTATTATACAGGAGACGACAAAACCTATGAATTCCATATGCGGCGGCTGTGCAAGGCTGCGAAAAGCTGTGGTATGCCCCTGGAAATCAACTTGTGGGGCATGCAGCAGGAAAAGAACTACCCGGATGTGCGGTTCTGGCGTGTGGCTGCGGAAGAGGGAAACACCGTGGTTATCGGTGCCGATGCCCATGAAGCCTGGGCCGTGGACAACAAAGAAAAGGAAGCCATTGCCATGGAGATGGTAAAGCAGTTTGACCTGCCTTTGCTGAAAACGGTGGAGCTTCGGAAAATTTAAAAAAGAAGGGGCTGTCTCAAAATGATTTTTTGTAGGGACACCGCTCCTGCGGTGTCCGCGAAAACATCAATAAACATAAAAAACCGGCACAATTTGTGCCGGTTTTTCCAGTTTGGACACCCCGGAGGGGTGTCCCTACGAGATGAAATGTGAGGTTTATGCCTTAGTGAGACAGCCCCTGTTTGTATCAGTAGAACAGCAGATCGGAATAGGTGGGGTAAGGCCAGTAGGACTTATCGGTGAGGGATTCCAGCATATCCGCGGCGCTGCGCATAGCCTGCATACCGGGAACGATGGTATCATGATTGTAGTTGGCTGCTTCCACCTTGTCCTGAGGAATGTTGGCCAACGCACCGCGCATCATCTCCACGGCGTCGTACAAAGCATCGGTGTAGGTGCTCAGCTGCTTCACCAGGATACTTTCGGTACGGCTGCTGATGCCGCAGCTCTTCTTGGCGTTCAGGGCATCACACAGATCCCTGGTGTAGTGGATCGCGGCGGGGATGATCTGATGAACGGCCATATCCACCATGGTTCTGGCTTCTGTCTTGACCACCTTGTTGTAGGCGTCCAGATGGATGGCATACCGGGCCCGGAATTCCGGCTCGGTGTAGATGCCGTGGCGCACCACCAGGTCGATATTTTTCTGGGCGATCATAGCGGGCAGGCACATGGCCGTAGAGGACAGGTTGCTCAGGCCACGGCGCACAGCCTCTTCCTTCCACTCCTGGGAATAGCCGTTGCCGTCAAAAAGAATCCGCTGATGCTTCACAAAGGTGTCCCGCACCAGATCATGCAGGGCATCATCAAAATTGGGCGCAGCTTCCAGAATGTCCGCAAAGCGGCTCAGCTCTTCCGCCATGATGGTGTTCAGGGCGATGTTGGGCTCCGTAATGGACTGGGAGGAACCCAGCATACGCAGCTCAAACTTGTTGCCGGTAAAGGCCAGGGGGCTGGTGCGGTTACGGTCGGTAGTGTCCTTGGGGATGGCGGGCATGATGTCGATGCCGATGCGGAGCATGCTCTTTTCCGGCTCCTGATAATTGGTGTTGTCAATAATGGAGCGGATAATGGCGGACAGCTCATCCCCCAGGAAAATAGACACGATGGCGGGGGGCGCTTCGTTGGCACCCAGACGGTGGTCATTGCCTGCGGAAGCTACGGTGCAGCGCAGGAAGTCCTGATATTCATCCACACCGGCGATAAAAGCTGCCAGGAACACCAGGAACTGGGCGTTCTGGGCAGGGGTCTTACCGGGGCTGAACAGATTCTTGCCGCTGTCAGTGGCCAGGGACCAGTTGTTGTGCTTACCGGAGCCGGCAACACCGGCGAAAGGCTTTTCATGGAGCAGGCACACCAGATTGTGCTTGGCGGCGCACTTCTTCATGATAGCCATAATCAGCTGATTGTCATCACAGGCGGTGTTGGCATCGGTGTAGATGGGGGCCATTTCGTGCTGGCAGGGAGCGCCTTCGTTGTGCTTGGTTTTGGACAGCACGCCCAGACGCCACAGCTGCTCGTCCAGATCCCGCATGAAGGAAGAAACCCGGTTACGGATGGTGCCGTAGTAATGGTCAGCCAGCTCCTGACCTTTGGGGGGCTGGGCGCCGAAGAGGGTGCGGCCGGTGAGCCGCAGGTCATCCCGCTGGGCGTAGAGATCCTTGGGCAGCAGGAAATACTCCTGCTCGGCACCTACGGAAGATACCACACGGTGGGTCTGCTTGTCACCGAACAGCCGCAGGATGCGCAGCGCCTCCCGGGATACTTCTTCCATAGAGCGCAGCAGGGGCGTCTTTTTATCCAGAGACTCGCCGGTGTAGGAGAAGAAACAAGTGGGAATATACAGACTGCCGTCCCGGACGAATGCGGACGAGGTGGGGTCCCATGCGGTATAGCCACGGGCTTCAAAGGTGGCCCGGAGACCGCCGTTGGGGAAGGAAGAGCCGTCAGACTCGCCCCGAACCAGAGACTTACCGGTGAATTCCATCATAACCCTGCCGTCGCCGGTGGGGGCAATAAAGGAATCATGCTTTTCGGCGGTGATGCCGGTCATGGGCTGGAACCAGTGGGTGTAGTGGGTAGCGCCCTTTTCCAGCGCCCACAGCTTCATAGCTTCGGCGATCTCGTTGGCCACTTCCAGAGAAAGCTGGGTGCCGGTGGTGACGCAGTGCTTCCAGGCGGCGTAGATATTTTCCGGGAGCCGCTCCTTCATGGTGGCTTCGTTAAATACATCACAGCCGAAAATCTCGGGAACATTCAAAATTTCTGCCATGGAATCCATCTTCCTTTCAACATGCAGAATGAAATAGCTTAATACATACGGAATCATTATAAAGCAGACAGCCGAAAAAGTCCAGCATAACTGCAGAAAGTTCCTGATAGATTCTATCATGGGAAAGAAGGTTTGTCACCGTTTTTTCGCCCTTTTTCAGGCTGCAAAGGTTCTTTGCGTGACAAATATGGGTGCGGCCTGCTATAATACCGGCAGAGGTGATACAGATGCGCAACATCGGAAAGAACATCAAGCTGCTGCGGCAGCAAAAAAACATGACCCAGGACGAACTGGCGGAGGCCCTGTTCGTCACACGCCAGACAGTCTCCAATTATGAAACAGGCCGCTCCCGGCCGGATGTGGAGATGCTGCTGCGAATCGCGGAAGTATTGGAGGCAGATGCGAATACGGTGCTTTACGGCCCGCCGGTGCCCCAAAGCAGGAAAGAGGCCTGGCAGAAAACCGCCATTTATCTGGGGCTGGCCGCGGTGCTGGGGATCGGCTTGCTGCTGCTGACAGTGGATACCCGCAAACAGCAGGAGCTGTACCTGGACAGAGGCTGGTGGACATGTTTGATCAGCGGCTGGCTGGTGCCTGGATGGAAGCTGCTGGCCGGTCTCGGCGTGATGCAGCTGCTTTATACCGTGGCTGGCGTCAAGCGGCTGGGAAAGCCTGCTGCAAGCTACGTGCGCTGGGGCGCGCTGGGTGTGATTGCCCTGTATGTGCTGGCGATTCTGCCCATGAGCATATATATGACCCAAAGCAGCATAGAAGTTGCACTGCTGCGGCAGGCTGGGGGAGACTATTCCTACACCAGCAGCTTTTCCTTTGTTCCCTTCTGGGACCGGGCCGGTATGATCCTGATTACCCGGGGAGGCTACTATCCCCAGGGGTTTGTGCAGTATCTGCTTCAGGCAATTCTGACGGCATGGCCCTTCGTGGCAGGCGCGCTGCTGTGGTTTAGCGGCAAAGACAAGCAAAAAGAAGTATGAAAGAATCCCCGCTGACCGTGGTCAGCGGGGATTTTGCAGATTGTTACAGCATTTTTTCTTTGATATGAGACAGGCGCTCCAGCGCTTCGTTCAATGTGGAATCCAGCTTGGCGAAGTGGAGGCGGATGATGTTGTTCACACCGGGGTCACTGAAGAAGGAACTGCCGGGGACAGCGCCCACGCCAACTTTGCGGGCCATCTCTTCACAGAACTCCACATCGGTCTGCCCCTTCTTCAGGTAGGGGGAGATGTCAGCCAGCACGAAATAGGCACCCTGAGGATCGGTGTAGGGGATGCCAATCCGGTCCAGACCTTCGGTGAAGAGCTTCTTCATGTGGGCGTAGTGGGCACCGAATTCTTCGTAGTAGCTGTCGGGCATGTCCAAACCCACCACGGCGGCTTCCATCAGGGGAGAGGCGGAGCCAACGGTGTTGAAGTCATGGTACTGCTTGATCCGGTCCATAATGGGCTGAGGGGCAATGGCATAGCCCAGACGCCAGCCGGTGATGGAATAGGTCTTGGACAGGGAAGAGCAGGATACGGTCCGCTCCCACATACCGGGGAGACTGTTCATGTAGATGTGCTTGTGGCCTTCGTAGATGATGTGCTCATACACCTCGTCCATGATGGCGTACACATCATACTTGATGCACAGATCCGCAATCGTCTTCAGCTCGTCATAGGTAAATACCTTACCGCTGGGGTTGGAGGGATTGCAGATCAGGATGGCCTTGAGGCCCTGCTTGAAGGCATCCTCCAGCACATTGGGGTCAAAATTGAAGGTGGGAGGTACCAGGGGGATGAAAACAGGCTCGCACTGGGCCATGATTGCCTGGGCGCGGTAGTTCTCAAAGTAGGGGGAGAACATGGCGATCTTGTCGCCGGGGTTGGTCAGGGCGAAAATGGTATCCACCATGGCTTCGGTGGAGCCGATGGTCACCACCATTTCGGTGTTGGGATCCAGGGTGCGGCCCATGAACCGACCGCACTTTCTGGCCAGGGCAGCCCGGAAATTGGGCGCGCCCATGGTGATGGGATACTGGTGGGGACCCAGATAGCTCACTTCTGCCAGACGGTCCAGCATGGCCTTGGGCGGATCAAAATCCGGGAAACCCTGGGCCAGATTGATGGCGCCGCAGTCCAGAGAAATACGGGTCATACGACGGATCACGGAATCCGTAAAGTGCTGATTCTTTCTGCTCATTTCTTGCATGGTCACATACCTCGCTTATGATTATCGGATGCCCAGCTCTTCGACGGTGGCGGGGGTAATGCCATGACCGTCCAGCAGCGCCACAAACCTGTCGGCATCTGCAACCCGGAAAACGATATAGGCTTTGCCTTCAATGTGGGTAAACAGGGAGTACATATACTCAATGTCGATATTGCCTTCCGCCAAGGTAGCCAGCACCGGGGCGATGCCGCCGGGCTGGTCGGGAACGGCAACCACCAGCACCGGTGTCATGGACAGCAGATAGCCGTGCTGCATCAGAATGGCTGTGGCTTTCTGGGCATCGTCCACGATCATCCGCAGAATGCCGTAATCGGCAGTTTCCGCAATGGAGATAGCCCGCAGATCCACGCCGCTTTCTGCCAGGATCCCGGTGATCTCAGCAAACTGCCCGGCACGGTTTTCCAGAAAAACAGAAATTTGATATACCATGTTGCAGCCTCCTCAAATTTTGCGCTTGTCGATGATACGAACGGCCTTGCCTTCGCTGCGGGCGATGGTCTTGGGTGCCACCAGGCGAACCTTGGCGTAGATACCCAGCATTGCCTTCAGGGCGGCAACCAAATTCTTTTCCATGGAGGTGATCTTGGCCAGAGAGTCGGAGAAATTCTCCGGAGTCATTTCCACCATCACTTCCAGAGTATCGGAGTGATTGACGCGATCCACGATGATCTGATAGTTGGCAGGGTAGCCCTGTTCCAGCAGCACGGATTCGATCTGGGACGGGAACACATTCACGCCCTTGACGATAAGCATATCATCGCTGCGGCCCATGGGCTTCGACATCTTGATGTGGGTTCTGCCGCAGGGACAGGGTTCTGCGTTGAGTACGCAGATATCCCGGGTGCGGTAGCGAAGCAGGGGGAATGCTTCCTTGGTGATGCAGGTGAACACCAGCTCACCCTTGCTGCCCATAGGCAGCACTTCCCCGGTGTTGGGATCGATGATCTCGGCAATGAAGTGGTCCTCGTTAATATGCATGCCGGTCTGGGCTTCGCACTCATAGGCAACGCCGGGGCCGGAGATCTCTGTCAGACCGTAAATGTCGTAGGCCTTGATGCCCAGGCTGTTCTGGATGTCCTCGCGCATCTTCTGGCTCCAGGCTTCCGCGCCGAAGATACCGGCTTTCAGCCTGATCTGATCCCGCAGACCCCGCTCCTGGATGCTTTCTGCCAGATAAGCGGCATAGGAGGGGGTGCAGCACAGAATGGTGGAACCCAGATCAGTCATGAATTGCAGCTGCCGGTCGGTATTGCCGGAGGACATGGGCAGGGTCAGACAGCCCACCTTATGCGCGCCGCCGTGAAGACCCGCGCCGCCGGTGAACAGGCCGTAGCCGTAGGCCACCTGGCAGACATCTTCCTCGCCGCCGCCCACAGCCACAATAGCCCGGGCGCAGCAGTCTTCCCACAGGTCAATGTCGTGCTGGGTGTAGAAAGCCACCACGCGCTTGCCGGTGGTACCGGAGGTGGACTGGATCCGCACGCAGTCATTCAGGGGCTTGCCCAGCAGACCGTAGGGATAGGCTTCCCGGAGATCGTCTTTGGTCAGGAAGGGAAGCTTGTGCAGGTCGGCTACGCCCTGGATATCGGCAGGGGTCAGGCCCTTCTCTTCCATTTTCTTGCGGTAGTAGGGCACATTGTCCCACACATGCTGCACCTGCTTGACCAGACGCTCGTTCTGCCATGCATCGATTTGCGCCCTGGAAGCGGTTTCAATTTCCACTTGATAGTACTTTTTCATATTTTTCTCTTCTTTCATTTCTCAGGCGTTGCGGCCCAGGCGGAATGCGGTTTTATTCAGTTCCAGGAATTTGGCGGGGACGCTCTTTTCCAGGGCTTCCAGCCATTCCTCTTCGGTAAAGTCGAAGTGCCGGGACAGGTGACCCATCAAAACGATGTTCACAGCCTTGGAAGAACCGGCCTGTTCAGCCAGCGCCAGTGCGTCGAAAGCATCCACATCCAGACCGGCATCAACCATCTGCTGCGCCAGACCCTGGGGATATTCCGCGGCGCCGGTAATCACGGGCATGGGAGAAATCTGCTGGGTGTTGGCCACGATCTTTCCGCCGGGTTTTAGATATTCCGTCCAGCGGGCAGCTTCCAGCAGCTCAAAGGACACGATGAAATCCGCCTCGCCCTTATCGATGACGGGGGAGTAGACCTTGTCACCAAACCGGACATAGGTCACCACGCTGCCGCCACGCTGACTCATGCCGTGGACTTCGGAAACTTTAATATCGTAGCCCTTCTGCAGCAGCATACGGCCCAAAAGCTTGGAAGCCAGCAAGCTTCCCTGGCCGCCCACGCCAACGATCATGATATTTTTCGTTTTCATGTTCAGGCCTCCTTTGCAGCGGAAAGTGCGTCAAGCTTGCACAGCTGGGTGCATACGCCGCAGCCGGTGCAGAGGGTGTTGTCGATCTTTGCTTTCTTGTCAACGATGCTGATGGCCGGGCAGCCGATCTTCATGCAGGACTTGCAGCCAGCGCACTTATCGGCATCGGCAATCACAGGTGCCTTGTGCTTCACATATTTCAGCAGCGCGCAGGGACGGCGGGAAATGATTACAGAGGGCTCATCCACTGCGGTTTCTTCCTTGATGGCAGCATCGCACTGCTGAAGATCGTAGGGGTCTACCACCCGGACCCGGCGAATGCCCACAGCCCGGCACAGGGTTTCCAGATCGATCTTGGTGCAGGGGTCGCCCTTCAGGTTGAAGCCGGTGGTGGGGTTCTGCTGATGGCCGGTCATACCGGTGATGGAGTTATCCACAATGATCACGGTACCGCAGGATTCGTTGTAGGCCATGTTGATCAGACCGGTGACGCCGGAGTGCATGAAGGTGGAGTCACCGATGACGGCCACGACCTTTCGGCCCTCACCGCCGCCTGCCTTGCTAAAGCCGTGCATACCGGAGATGGAAGCACCCATGCAGATGGTGGTATCCAGAGCGGCCAGAGGCGGCACAGCGCCCAAAGTGTAGCAGCCGATATCGCCCAGGGCAGTGACCTTGTTCTTAGCCAGGGTGTAGTACAGACCCCGGTGGGGGCAGCCTGCGCACATCACGGGAGGACGGGGCGGAATGGCGGCATCCAGCTTGGTGCCGGCGGGTACGGGAACGCCCAGCTTTTCTGCGATCAGATTCTGAGAGAATTCGTCGATGCAGGGGAACTTATCCTTGCCCACGCAGGCGAGGCCCAGCTGCCGGCAGTGGGTCTCAATAAAGCTGTCCAGCTCTTCCACAACGATCAGCTTCTCCACGGATTTGGCAAAATCAAGGATCTTTTTCTCCGGCAGAGGCCAGATCATGCCCAGCTTCAGCACGGGATATTTGTCACCGCACACTTCCTTCACATACTGGTAGGAAGTGGAGGAGGTGATGATGCCGATGCTGTGGTCAGCGCCGTCTTCGATGCGGTTGATGTCGCTATTTTCGGCCCATGCTACCAGCTGCCGGGTGCGCTCCTCCACAACGGGGTGGCGGCGCTTGGCGTTGCCGGGCATCATGATATATTTCTGAGGATTCTTTTCGTAAGGCTTGCTGTGCTCGGTGCGCTTGCCGGGCTCCACAACGCTCTGGGAGTGGGAAACGCGGGTGCACATTTTGATAAACACGGGGGTGTCAAACTGCTCGGAAAGCTCGTAAGCCAGCTTGGTGAAGGCCAGGGCTTCCGCAGAATCGGAGGGCTCCAGCATGGGGATTTTGGAAGCCCGGGCATAGTGGCGGGAATCCTGCTCGTTCTGGGAAGAGTGCATGCCTGCATCATCTGCCACAGCAATAACCATACCGCCGTTGACGCCGGTATAACCGATGGTGAAAAGGGGATCGGCTGCCACATTCAATCCTACATGCTTCATGGCGCAGAAGCTGCGCTTACCTGCCAGACTGGCACCGAAAGCAGCTTCCATGGCTACCTTTTCATTGGGTGCCCACTCGGCATAAACTTCCCGGTAAGTGGCGATGCACTCGGTAATTTCGGTGCTGGGGGTGCCGGGGTAGCTGGATACAAAGCTGCATCCGGCTTCATATAAACCTCTGGCAACGGCCTCGTTGCCAAGCATCAGCGTTTTCATGTTCTTACCTCCTGTTGCTCAGCCGGTGATCTGAGCTTCCACCAGGCGACCCTGGCAGTATTTTTCACGCAGCACCGGCTTTTCGATCTTGCCGGTGGGATTTCTGGGGATACGGTCGAAGATGATCTGCTTGGGCCGCTTGTACCGGGGCATGGCCTTGCAGAATTCATTGATTTCTGCTTCCGTGCAGGTGATGCCTTCCTTGACTTCCACAATGGCCGCGGCGATCTCACCAAGCCGGGGATCCGGCAGGCCGATGACAGCCACATCCTTGATTTTGTCAAAGCCACGGAGGAAATCTTCGATCTGAACGGGATACAGATTTTCACCGCCGGAGATGACCACATCCTTTTTCCGGTCAACCAGATAGATGAAGCCGTCCTCGTCCATCCGGGCCATATCGCCGGTCCAGAGCCATTCGCCCTTGAGGACTTCCGCGGTAGCCTCGGGGTTTTTGTAGTAGCACAGCATCACGCCGGGACCCTTCACAGCCAGCTCGCCCACATCGCCCTGGGGAACTTCCACGCCGGATTCGTCCAGAATCTTGGCCTCCCACAGGTAACCGGGCTTGCCGATGGCACCTACTTTGTGGGTATTCTCCACGCCCAGATGCACACAGCCGGGGCCGATGGATTCGGACAGACCGTAGTTGGTGTCATACTGATGGTGGGGGAATTTCTCCTGCCACCGGCGGATCAGGCTGGGGGGAACAGGCTGGGCACCGATGTGCATCAGCCGCCACTGATCCAGGTAATAGTCACGCAGGTCGATGCGGCCGGAATCCACGGCATCCAGAAGATCCTGGGCCCAGGGCACCAGCAGCCACACGATGGTGCATTTCTCTTCGGTAACGGCCCGGAGAATCCATTCGGGCTTCACACCCCGCAGCAGCACAGCCTTGCTGCCGGAGAGCAGAGAGCCGAACCAGTGCATCTTGGCACCGGTGTGATACAGGGGCGGGATGCACAGGAATACATCGTCTCTGGTCTGGCCGTGGTGATTCTGCTCCACCATACAGGCGCAGTTGAGGGATCTGTGATCGTGCAGAATGGCCTTGGGGAAGCCGGTGGTGCCGGAGGAGAAATAGATGGCGGCGTGGTCGTCTTCATTCAGGGCCACGGGAGGGGCACTGGAAGAACAGAAGCCGGTGAGCCGCAGGCAGTCCTCTGCGTATGCGGGGGCATTTCTGCCTACGAAGAACATCATCTTCAGGAAACCCAGTTCCTTCTCAATGGCATCCATGCGGCTGATGAATTCCGGGCCGAATACCAGCACTTCCACATCCGCCAGATCCAGGCAGTAGCGGATCTCGTCAGAGGAATAGCGGAAGTTCATAGGCACGGCGATGCAGCCGGCTTTCAGAATGCCGAAGTAAATGGGCAGCCATTCCAGGCAGTTCATCAGCAGAATTGCCACCTTGGTGCCTTTGGGGAGGCCACGGCTCAGCAGAAGGTTGGCGAAGCGGTTGGCCCGCCGGTCAAAATCCTTCCAGCTCAGTTCCCTGCGGTAGGGGGCATCGGGATTGGCATTTTCAATCAGGTTAAAGTCACGCCAGGTAACGGCGTTGTCCCGCTCCTCGGAGGGGCTGATCTCCACCAGGGCGGTCTCGGAGCCAAACAGTCTGGCATTGCGTTCCAGATAATCTGTAATAACCATAAGAATTCTACCTTTCTCTATGTGTAGGGGTACAAAAAAAGCCCTCTGCATTCAGCAGAGGACGAGATTGCCCCGTGGTACCACCTCAGTTTACCGCTGCCTCAGGGCAGCAGCCTTGTCGGGTACTAACATACCCCAGTCCTGTAACGGGAACACCCGGTGCAGCCTACCAACAGATCGCTCTGCGTTCGGTGCACTGCTTGCAGAAGGTATTCGATACGGCTTTCCCTGTTGCCTTGCACCATCCGGCAACTCTCTGCAGGTCTGTCCGTATGTACTGGTTTCTGCTCAAATGCATTTACTGTATGAAGCTGATAGGCACATGATAGCACTATACCTTCCACCTGTCAAGAACTTTTGTGTGCCGGAAAAAGATTTTTGACAAATTCGGAAGAAACGGCCTCTGCAGCCGATCTTTGGGGAAAACAGGGGCCTGATTCTTGCTGATTGTAATAACTGCACAAAAACAAGATGAGATTTTGTGCAATTTAGCTGTTGACAAACGGATTTCAAAGTGCTAAAGTCTGGGACAAAGAAACACCGCTGCAGACAGTGGCAGCAGAAAGGAGCTTATCATGGCTATTGATCGTATTTCCAACCTGAACACCAAGTCCATGCTGGGCTCCTGCTATTTTGGCTTTTTTAAGGCTTGCTTTTTTGCAGGCCTGTTTCGTCGTGCCAAAATAGTATCACTGTCCGGGTTATAAGCATACCCCCTTTCCATTGTGTAGGAAGGCGGCTCTGTTTACGGACAGGGCCGCCTTTATTTTTTACAAGCATTAAAAACAAAAAGGAGAAATGAACTATGAAACGCGTACTTGCAATGATGCTGGCCCTGATGATGGTGCTGTCCATGACAGCCTGCGGCGCAAAGCCCCAGGAAACCGAGCCTCCCGCCAAGAAGGACGACGGCGTGTATAACATTGGCATTGTGCAGCTGATGCAGCATATTGCCCTGGACCAGGCTACCAAGGGCTTCCAGGATGCCCTGAAGTCAAAACTGGGTGACAAGGTCGCGTTTGATGTGCAGCTGGCCAGCGGCGAACCCACCAACTGTACCACCATCGTTACCAAATTCGTCAATGACGGCGTGGATCTGATTATGGGCAACGCTACCCCCGCCGTGATCGCGGCCAAGGAAGCCACTTCCACCATTCCCATTATTGGCACTTCCGTTACGGACTATGTGGCACCGGAAGCAGCCATCGTAGCCTCCAACGAGGCCCCCGGCGCCAATGTCACCGGCTACTCCGATATGAGCGACATCGCCGCCCATGTGGAACTGACCCAGAAACTGGTTCCCAATGCCAAGACCGTTGCCATTGTCTACTGCTCTGCAGAGCCTAACTCTGTGATCCAGGGCAATCAGGCCAAGGAACTCTATGAAGCTGCCGGTCTGACCACCGTTACCCTCACCGCCAGCGATATCACCACCATCTCCACTGTAGTTACCGCCGCCTGTGACCAGGCCGATGTAATTTACATTCCCACCGATAACCTGTTCGCGGAAAATATGGAATCCGTCAAGAATATTGCCGAGCCTGCCAAGATCCCCGTGATCTGCGGTGAGGGCGGCATGGCACAGACCGGCGGTACCGCTTCCGTGGCCATCGACTACTACACCCTGGGCTACCGGGCAGGTGAGATGGCATATGAAATCCTGGTCAACGGTGCCAACCCCGCAACCACCCCCATCGGCTTCATGAGCGCCCAGGATATGGAACTGATTCTCAATGAGGAAAACATCGCAGCCATCGGCCTGACCGTTCCCGAAGACCTTAAATAAGAAATAGACCCCGCAGCCGGCAGCGTTTTCTGCCGGCTGCGAGATACATACGAGAATCACTCAACGGAGGTACATTATGTCTTTCCTGGCTTCCATGCTGAAAATGCTGCCGGATGCGGCGGCCCAGGGCCTGATCTGGGGTATCCTGGCCATCGGCGTATTTATCACTTACAAATTGCTGGACTTTTCCGACCTGACTGTGGATGGTTCCATCTGCACCGGCGGCGCTGTTGCCGCGCTGCTGATTATCAACGGCGTGCCTGTGGGAATCGCCATGCTTGCCGCGTTTTGTGCGGGAGCCCTGGCCGGTCTGGTTACGGCAATCCTGCACACCCGCATGGGCATCCCGCCGATCCTTTCCGGCATTCTCACCCAGCTGGCACTGTATTCCATCAATCTGCGGATCATGGGAAAATCCATGCTGGCGGTAAGCGTAGATAAATACCCGTTACTGGTCAGCGTGCGGAACCAGGCTTCCTCCTGCCTGGTGGCACTGGTCTTTGTGGCAGCCATTATCGGGGTGCTGTACTGGTTCTTCGGTACGGAACTGGGCTGCGCCATCCGTGCCACCGGTGCCAACAGCAATATGAGCCGGGCACAGGGCATCAATACCAACCGGATGAAGCTGGTGGGCCTGGTGCTGGCCAACGGTCTGGTGGGTCTTAGCGGTGGCCTCTACACCCAGTATCTGGGCAGCGTAACTGTGAATATGGGCCGGGGTGCCATTGTCATCGGCCTGGCGGCTGTGATTATCGGCGAGGTGCTTCTGGGGAAGATCTTCCGCAATTTCGCCCTGCGGCTGGCCGGTGTGGTAGTCGGTGCCATTGCTTACTATGTGGTCATCGCCCTGGTGATCCAGCTGGGCCTGAATACCGATGATCTGAAACTGTTCTCCGCTGCGTTCGTGGCGGTAGCCCTGTTCATCCCGTACTGGAAGGGCAACCATGCAGGAAAAAACCTGACAAAGGGAGGAAAGAACCATGCTTGAAATATCCGGTATCCATAAAACCTTCCATCCGGGTACGGTCAACGCCAACCATGCCCTGAAGGGTCTTTCTCTCCATCTGGCAGAAGGGGAATCCATCGCGGTCATCGGCGGCAACGGCGCAGGTAAATCCACGCTGCTCAATGCCGTGGCAGGTGTTTGGACTGTGGACAGCGGCAGCATCCATCTGGACGGCGTTGACATTACCCATCTGCCGGAGCACAAACGGGCAAAGTACATCGGCAGAGTATTCCAGGACCCTATGATGGGCACCGCCGGCAATATGCAGATCGAAGAGAATCTGGCCCTGGCTGCCAGACGGGGCGAACGCCGGGGCCTGAAGGTGGGTATTACCAAGGCAGAGCGGGAGCAGTTCCGGGATATGCTCCGGATTCTGGACCTGGGCCTGGAAAACCGGCTTACGGATAAAGTGGGCCTGCTTTCCGGCGGTCAGCGCCAGGCGCTGACGCTGCTGATGGCCACGCTGCAAAAGCCGAAGCTGCTGCTTCTGGATGAGCATACCGCAGCCCTGGACCCCAAGACCGCGGCTAAGGTGATGGAGGTTACCCGCACCCTGGTAAACCGGGACAGGCTGACCACTTTGATGATTACCCACAATATGCGCGATGCCATTGAGTACGGTGACCGGCTGATTATGATGTATGAGGGCCGCATTGCTCTGGACATTGCCGGGGAAGAGAAACAGAAACTGACAGTGGAAGATCTGCTGGCCAAGTTCGGTCAGGCCACCGGCGCTTCCGAAACAACCGACAAGCTGCTGCTGGGATAACCATTCTATCATACAAATACATTGGTCTGTAGAAACGATGAAAAACAGGGAGCCGTGTGGCTCCCTGTTTTTTAAATATCGTTTAGCTGCGGGCAGGAATGTAATAGGTGAAGCTTTCTGTTTTTCCCTTGGAGTTGGGCACCAACACGGTGAGATAGAATTCGTCATTCAGGTTGGCAATGTCTGCATCCAACTCGACATAGGAGCGGCGGGTTTCTTTGGCACCGACCATCAGCAGCATATTGGAGGCACCGCCACGGTACCACTTTCCGGCCTTCTCGGTAATCAGTGAGCCGCTGGTATCAATCACCTGCTTGTTTGCATAGAGATAGTATGCACCATCTTCGCAGTGGAGAGCGCCAATAGAACCATAGTTCTTTCCGTTATGTTTGATGCGGACAAAGCCGCCGCTGTGGAACTCAGAGCTGTCGCGGTTCAGATTCTGAACAGTATAAGTGAAGCCGACCCATGTTTTGCCGATAGAAGCCACATAGGGATTGTCGGAATCATCTGCCGGATTATATTCTTTCGGCAAATAGTAATCATCGTTTGTTACATTGTTCAGTGCAATCGTCAGCGCCGCTGCGTCCAGTGTGAAAGAAAAAATATCTGTTGAGACTGTTTCGCCAATCAGATAAGTCTTGCTGCTGCTACCGCAAGCGCACAGGGACAGACAGAGCACAAGTGCCAGAATCAGGGATAATACTTTTTTCATAATCTTTCACCTTTCTGTTTTTTGTTGGAACAACGACAGTATAACACGGAACATCAACAAATACAATATGAAAAACATACAATATTAGTTGATTTTATTTTCTTCAACTATCACAGATACTATATGCAGAGGTGATAGTATTGCATACACGGATTAGAAAAGCCCGTGAAAGTATGGGCTACACAAGAGAAAGATTTGCGGAAAAGTTGGATGTTAGTATTTCCTATTTGGCAGAATTGGAGCGTGGGCGAACTGGCATTTCTGTGAAAATGCTTATCAAGGTATGTAATATCCTGGGATTGTCCGCTGACTATGTTCTTTTTGGAACTGAACGGGATGCTGACGCTTTGCGAGCCGATAATATCCGCCGCATTGATGATAAGTATCTCCCACTTTTAGATAGTGTAATTGCTGAACTACTATCTCTTACTGATTCAGCAAAATGATTTTTGGGCGGAGAAATCCGCCCATTTCTCTTTGCTTTTGGTGTGATATACAACAGGAACGGACACCGCGGGAGCGGTGTCCCTACATAATTGACCGTAGGGACACCCGTCCCCGGGTGTCCGTGCAAGGGTGTTTTCCTGGGTATAGTTAAGACCTCATGCCTTTCGCTAAAAATCTGCGTTTAGGCATGAGGTCTGATTGATAGTGGGAGCTTACTTCGCGTTCTCCTTTACTGTATTGATGGAAGCAATCAGCATCCGGCGGATGGAGCCGCAATCGTTTTGCAAGGGTTTGTATTGTTCGTCCGGGATGTAGCCGGTACGGTTAAGCAGTTCCAGCCAGTATTCCGACTCGTAACACTCTTTTAACGCGATCTGCATTTTCGCAATAAAATCAGCGGTTCCATGGGCGTACTTGGATTCGTGGATATTTGCACCGATGGATGTTCCGGAACGCAACAGTTGATTTGTTAACACAGATTCTCTTTTCGTTTCTTTGATATACCTGCAAAGATTAACGATATTAACAGCAAAGGCCTTCGCTTTTTCCAACATAATGCTTTCTGCCATAGTAGCCATCTCCTTTGCAATAAGTGTATCACAAATTTACACCGCTGTCATTAGCGAAATTACTTCGTAGCGAAATTGCTCGCCATGCTCGCAGCTAAATTTCACTTCGTGAAGCTAAATTAAATTCGGCTATATAGCTGGGCGAAGCCCAATTTAGCTCCGTCAGGAATTTAGCTGCCGCCAGGCAATTTAGCTCGGCGCAAGCCGAATTTAGCTGAAAAAACCGCTCGTTTCTTTGATATACCTGCAAAGATTAACGATATTAGTAGCAAAGTTCTTCACTTATTCCAGCATAATACTTTCTGCCATAGTAGTCATCTCCTTTGCAATCAGCATATCATAAACTCGAAAGCTTGTCATTAGCTAAATTACTTCGTAGCGAAATTGCTCGCCATGCTCGCAGCTAAATTTCACTTCGTGAAGCTAAATTTAATTCGGCTATATAGCTGGGCGAAGCCCAATTTAGCTCCGTCAGGAATTTAGCTGCCGCCAGGCAATTTAGCTCGGCGCAAGCCGAATTTAGCTGAAAAAACCGCGATTGCAACGCAATCGCGGTTTTTTCTGGTGGAGACAACAGGACTCGAACCTGTGACCTCATGCGTGTGAAGCATGCGCTCTAACCAGCTGAGCTATGCCTCCATGTGGAACGGTTAAGATTATAGCACAATTCGCAGGAAAGTCAAGCCCCTTTTTCAATTTTACCCATCGGGGCAGGAAAAAAGCCTTCTGCTTTGGCAGAAGGCTTTGGTTTAGCGTTTTGGCTGGATATACAGCGCGTGGCTGGGCGCTTCCGGTCGGGCGTGAACACCCGAAACCAGACCCAGCATAGCGTACAGCGTCAAAATCGAACTGCCGCCGTAGCTGATGAAGGGCAGGGTCAGGCCGATAACCGGCGCAACGCCGATGCACATACCCACATTGATGATAATCTGGAACATCAGTGCGGAAGCGGCGCCGAAGCAGACCATCTTGCGCAGATAATCCGGGCTGCGGCTGCCCACCTGAATGCAGCGCAATACAATCAAAAACAGCATAATCAGCACAGCCAGACAACCAAAGAAGCCCAACTCTTCACCGATGGCGGAGAAGATATAGTCGGTATGCTGGGCGAACAGTTCGCCGTTGCTGGTACGGTTACCCTGGTAAAGACCCTGACCTGTCCAAAGACCGCCTGTAAGGGAGCGCAGGGAACGCACCGTATGGAAACGGGCGTCAATACCTTCGGCATCGTACTCCGGGTTGATCAGCACCAGGATACGCTTTTTCTGGTGTTCGTCCATGAAGTTGTTCCACAGAATGGGCCACACTGCGGCAATGCCGCCAATGGCCAGCAGATACCACAGCAGGCTGACGCCGCCGGCAAAGGCCATACCGATGAAGATAAACACGAAGATCAGGGAAACGCCCGCGTCTCTGGAAATGATCATGTTCAGGCCAACCAGCAGACCCAGATGGAAAACCATGTGCACAATAGAGCGCAGGGAGGAAATCCGGCTTTGATGGGATTTCATCACTGACGCCATGATCAAAACATAGGTGATCTTGCAGATTTCCGCAGGCTGAATGTCAATGGGCAGGAAGGGGAAGTCCAGCCAGCTTCGGTTACCGGTATCCAGGTCAGTACCGAAGGGGATCAGCATCAGAAGCAAGAATACATTGAAACCGGCCATCAGAAGCCGATGCTCTGAGAAGAAATCCACATCAATGGACGAGATGATCATAAACAGCAGAACGCCGATGGAAGCAGCGGCAATCTGAATAATAACATAGCGCAGGCTGCCGCGGTAATTGTTGGTGCTGGAAATCATCACCACGCCGAATGTGGTAACGGCAAGGCAGAGGGCCAGCAGCACCAGATCGCCCTTGCGCAAGAAGCTTTTAAATTCCGACAGGAACTGGCGCATTGCATCGCCTCCTTTTCCGGCCCATTATAGCACTTCCCGGGAGAAAAGTAAAGTGCCGGAGAATTTCTTCACGGAACGTTTACAGGCGCGTACCTGCCGATGCGCGCCAGCTGCTATGTATTTATAATGTATATTTGATTATAGGCCGGAGTAGGGCTGCCCATGCCCGGCACCCAGGGGATATCAAGGGGTATCCGGCACAGAAAACCGGCAGGCATTTCAGAAAAAACCGCTGCCCGAAGGCAGCGGTTTGAAAAAATCAAGCCTGGTACACAGCCTGGCAAGCCAGCATGGTCATATAGCAGTCCAGCTTGCTCACCAGCTCCATGGGAGCGTGCATGCACAGCACGGGCACACCGGCGTCCACGGTGTCGATATTGCGGTTGGCCATGTAAGCAGCCACGGTGCCGCCGCCGCCCTGATCCACCTTGCCCAGGGTAGCCATCTGCCAGATCACGCCTGCGTTGTCCAATGTGGTGCGGATGTGGCCCATGACTTCGGCGGAAGCGTCGGAAGCGCCGCCCTTGCCACGGGAACCGGTGTACTTGCAGATAGCAACGCCGTAGTTCAGGAAGCTGTTGTTCCGGCGGTCACAGGTCTCGGCAAAGTTGGGGTCAAAAGCGTTGGAAACATCAGCGCTAAGGCAGAAGGAATGGGCGAAGCAGTCAGCCAGCTTCACATTCTGGCTCTCGCACAGGATGCCCATGAAGTATTCAAAGGCCTGGCTCTGCATACCGGAAACACCCACGGAGCCGATCTCTTCCTTGTCGGCCAGGATGCACACGGCGGTATGGGTGGGAGTGCCCATGTTCAGCAGGGGCTCGATTTCCGCAAAGGCGCAGACACGGTCGTCATGGCCGTAGGCGGCCAGCAGGCTCCGGTCCAGACCCACCTCACGGCACTTACCGGCAGGAACGATGGTCAGCTCGGCAGACTGGAAATCAGCTTCGATGATGCCGTATTTTTCGTTCAGCAGCTTCATCACATGCAGCTTCACCAGGTCGCTGCCTTCGCCTTCCAGAGGCTCGGTGCCCAGAATCACATTCAGCTGCTCGCCCTCAATAACCTTGGCGGCAGGCTTCTGCAGCTGGTCGGCACTGAGGTGGATCAGCAGATCGGAAACGAAGAATACGGGATCGTTGTCGTCTTCGCCGACGGTCACGGTGACCACGGTGTTATCCTTGCGGTACACCACGCCGTGGATGGCCAGAGGCACAGCGGTCCACTGGTACTTCTTGATGCCGCCGTAGTAGTGGGTCTTGAAGTAGGCAATCTCATCGGACTCATACAGGGGATTGGGCTTCAGGTCCATCCGGGGAGAATCCACATGGGCGGCGCAGATGTTGGCACCCCAGTATAGGGATTCGCTGCCGATGACAGCCACGATGATGCTCTTGCCCCGGTTATTGTAATACACCTTGTCGCCGGGGTTCAGCTCCATACCGGGCTTGATTTCCTTGAAGCCGTGGGCCTGACAGGTGGCAACAGTCCAGGTGGTGGCTTCCCGCTCGGTCTTGCAGGCATCCATAAAGGCCATGTAGCGCTTGCAGTAGGCTTCCATTTCCTCACGCTGCTGGGCGCTCAGCTGGGTGTAGCCGTTCTTGGGATTGCGCAGAAGGCTCTGACGCAGTTCTTCAGTAGTCATAATGCATTCTCCTTTTTGAGAAAATTATGGTTTTATTATATCCAGACCCTGCAAAAAAGCAAGGCATTTCTCCCGGAATTCAGCCTGGGTACCGCAGTTTTGAAGAACATGGCTGCAAAGGGAAGCGAAATAGGCGTCGCTTTTCTGGGCTGCGATCCGGGATCTGGCATATTCTTCGGAAATGCCGTCTCTGGCCATGAGCCGCTGTACCCGGATTTCTGCCGGGGCGGTGACAGCCACAGTCACATCGCACAGTTCAGCCAAGCCACCCTCAAACAGCCCGATGGCATCAATAGCGGCCAGGGCAGGCATCGGAGAAAGCAAGTGCAGCACTTCGGCTTTTACGGCGCTGTGGGTAATGGCATTGAGGGAAAGCAGCGCGTCCTTGTCTGCAAAGACGATGCGTCCCAGGGCTTTTCTGTCCAATTCGCCGCTTACCACGGTGCCGGGGAAGGCAGCGTCGATGGCGGCAAGCATGGCAGCATCGGTGCGCAGCAGCCGGTGATACACCGCGTCACAGTCGATAATCAGGCCGCCCATATCGGCGATCAGGTTCAGCAGGGTAGTCTTGCCGCAGCCGGTGCCGCCGGTGATGCCGATAATCATGCTTCCACCTCCGCATCCACAATGTGGAAAGCGGCGGCTTTCTTCAGCCGGTTCTGCACGGCATAGGCCACACCGCCACCCACAGGGCAGCGGGCGTATACGGTGCCGATGGAGGGATCATCCAGCACCCGCAGGGCGGAAAACAATCCTGCGCAGAGGGTGGCCACATCCGCTTCGCTGCCGTAGGACAGAGGATCGCAGCCATCATACAGGGAAATCTCCTCGTCGAAGCACAGCACCCGGTCGCCGGGTGCGAAGTGGCTGCGGATATAGGCAGCGGCCTTTTCCCGGCTGCCGGATACGATGAGAACCTGGCACTGGGGGGCATAGTGGCGGTATTTCATGCCGGGGGCTTTCACCACGGCATCCTGATCGATCTGGGCGGTAACGGCCTTGTCTACCACCAGGTCACCCAGCACTTCCAGCAGCTGCTCCGGGGTGATGCCGCCGGGACGCAGCAGTCTGGGGCGATCTTCCGTCAGATCCACGATGGTGGATTCCAGACCCACCCGGCAGGGGCCGCCATCCACAATGGCATCGATGTTGCCGTCGTGGTCGTGAAGCACATGCTCTGCGGTGGTGGTGGAGGGTTTGCCGGAAATATTGGCAGAGGGTGCAGCCAGAGGCACACCGGCCAGACGGATAATTTCCCGGGTGACGGCGTTATCCGGACAGCGGACAGCCACGCTGGGCAAGCCTGCCCGGGTGGAAAGGGGCACGGAATCCCGGGCGGGGAGCACCATAGTCAGGGGGCCGGGCCAGAAGGCTTCCGCCAACCGGTAGGCGGCTTCGGGAATATCCCGGCAGAACAGCTGAATCTGGTCTGCCTGGGCAACATGCAGGATCAGCGGATTGTCCTGGGGACGGCCCTTGGCCTGAAAGATCTTGGCAACGGCATCGGGGTTTAAACCGTCCGCACCCAGACCGTACACGGTTTCCGTGGGAATGGCCACCAGACCGCCGTTTTGAATAATTTCTGCGGCAATCTGCGGTGTATCCGCGGCGTTTGCCTGTAAAAATAAAGTGTTCATAGCATATCTCCAATAATTGACAATGGACAATTGATAATTGACAATTATTATGGCGGATGCATTGTCAATTGTCAATTATCCATTATGGGAAAAGGAGCAGCTGCCTTGCAGCTGCTCCTTGTGGAAACGGAATTAGACAGTGGGCTGGTTGGCAGCTTCGATGATCTGCACGAACTTCTCGGGCACCAGGGAGGCACCACCGATGAGGCCGCCGTCGATGTCGGGCTGAGCCAGCAGCTCGTAGGCGTTCTTCTCGTTCATGGAGCCGCCGTACAGGATGGAGATGGCACGGGCATTCTTGGAAGAATACAGCTTGCGAACCACGCCGCGGATGTTCTCGCAGACTTCCTGAGCCTGCTCGGGGGTAGCGGTGCGGCCGGTGCCGATAGCCCAGATGGGCTCGTAAGCGATGACGACCTTGCGGATCTTGTCTTCGCTGACGCCCTGCAGACCCAGCTTGATCTGCATAGCGATCCACTCGGCGGTGATGTCAGCCTCACGCTGCTCCAGGCTCTCGCCGCAGCACATGATGGGGATCAGGCCTGCGTCCAGAGCAGCCAGAACCTTGGCGTTGACATCGGCATCGGTCTCGCCCATGGCGCGGCGCTCGGAGTGGCCGATGATCACATACTTGCAGCCGGCATCCACCAGCATGTTGGTAGCGATCTCGCCGGTGTAAGCGCCGGAAGCGTTGGCGTTGCAGTTCTCAGCGCCGATGCCCACCCGGGTCTCACGCATAGCGCGCACAGCAGCGGGGATGCAGACGGCGGGAACGCACAGAGCGATATCACACCAGCGGCCCTTGGGCAGGATGCCCTTGAAAGCGGTCATGAATTCCTTGGTCTCGCTGGGGGTCTTGTTCATCTTCCAGTTACCTGCGATAACTGTCTTGCGGTACTTTCTGTTCATATTCTTTCTCCTTATTATATACGCATCGAAGGTCGATGTGAATTTACGAAGTTATACTAAGATGTAGGGCGGGGGCTTGCTCCCGCCGGGGAACTGTTTGCAGCAAATAGCAGATTGAAAAAAGAAACTCAGTAGCGGCGGGGGCAAGCCCCCGCCCTACAGATAGTTAAGAGAATGGATTACTTGTCTTCCAGGCAAGCGATGCCGGGCAATTCGAGGCCTTCCAGGAATTCCAGGGAAGCGCCGCCGCCGGTGGAGATGTGGGTGATCTGGGAAGCGAAGCCCAGCTGCTCGCAGGCAGCTGCGGAGTCACCGCCGCCAACGATGGTCACGGCATCGGAGTCAGCCAGAGCCTGCGCAACAGCGATGGTACCCTTTGCCAGAGTGGGGTTCTCGAACACACCCATGGGGCCGTTCCAGACAACGGTCTTGGCAGCCTTGGCAGCAGCAGCAAACTCAGCGGCAGCCTTGGGGCCGATGTCCAGACCCATCTGGTCAGCGGGGATAGCGGTGCAGTCCACATACTCTACGGGGATCTCGGCATCGATGGGGGAGGGGAAGGAAGCGGCAACAGCGGTGTCCACGGGCAGCAGCAGCTTCACGCCCTTGGCCTCAGCCTTAGCCATCATGTCCTTGCAGTAGTCCAGCTTCTCGTTGTCAACCAGGGACTTACCAACGGTCAGGCCCTGAGCAGCCAGGAAGGTGTAAGCCATGCCGCCGCCGATGATCAGGGTGTCGACCTTCTCCAGCAGGTTATTGATAACATTCAGCTTGTCGGAAACCTTAGCGCCGCCCAGGATAGCCACGAAGGGACGCTCGGGGTTGGCCAGAGCCTTGCCCATGATGGAAACTTCCTTCTGGACCAGATAGCCGGAAACAGCGGGCAGATAGTCAGCCACGCCTGCGGTGGAGGAATGGGCACGGTGTGCGGTGCCGAAAGCATCGTTGACGAAAATGTCAGCCAGCTCAGCCAGAGCCTTGCTCAGCTCGGGATCGTTCTTGGTCTCGCCCTTGATGTAGCGGGTGTTCTCCAGCAGCATCACATCGCCGTCTTTCAGAGCGGCAGCCTTGGCCTTGGCGTCCTCACCGGCCACGTCAGCAGCCATGATGACTTCCTTGCCCAGCAGCTCAGACAGACGAGCGGCAACGATCTTCAGGGACAGCTCGGGCTTCCACTCACCCTTGGGCTTGCCCATGTGGGAGCACAGGATGACCTTGGCGCCCTTGTCAACCAGATACTGGATGGTGGGCATAGCAGCCACGATACGCTTGTCGGAAGTGATCTTGCCTTCCTTGGTGGGGACATTGAAGTCGCAGCGGCACAGAACGCGCTTGCCGGCTACTTCGATGTCTTCAATGGACTTCTTGTTGTAGTTCATGTTTCATTCCTCCATTTGGAATTTATTTTTTCAGGTTACCGTGATCCAGCAGGCCGGAAAAGCCGGTCTGCCGCAGCGCCTCAAAGACGGTGATGGCCACAGCATTGCTCAGGTTCAGGCTCCGGGCTTCCTCCCGCATGGGAATCCGGACGCATCTGCCGTAGTGCTCCCGGAGAAAATCTTCCGGCAGACCTTTGGTCTCCTTACCGAAGAGCAGGTAGCAGCCGTCTTGAAATTCCGCTTCCGTGTAGCACCGGGGGGCCTTGGTGGAAAGACACCACAACTGAACCACATCGTTTTTGGAGAAGAAATCCTCCAGATTGTCATAGACCCTTACATCCACCAGATGCCAGTAATCCAGCCCCGCTCTGCGCACAGCCTTTTCGGAAATGTCAAAGCCCAGGGGGCGGATCAGATGCAGCACGCTTCCGGTGGCGGCACAGGTGCGGGCAATATTGCCGCAATTCTGGGGGATCTCCGGTTCATGCAGGACGATGTTCAGCAAAATATCTTCACCTCAAACCTTTGCAAAACGGCCTGGCTGGACGCTTGCCCGTATATTGTAGTGCAAAACATTTGGAAAATCAACCGGAAAAATTGCTTTTTTTCAACTTTTACAGTATTACAATAAAAAAAGCCGCAGAAAGATGAAATTTGTGGAAAATGTAAAGGCACTTCAGGAAATACTTCGTATTATTTGCGGAAACGATTGACTTTTCCCAGTTTTTGTGCAACAATATATCAGCTAAAATTATAATGTTAAGGGGATATTTCTATGTTCCAATCCAGAACCCATACCTGCGGAGAGCTGCGGCTTAATCATGCAGGTCAGAATGTTACCATTGTCGGCTGGCTGGAGAATGTCCGTGAAGTGGGCGCCAACTTTGCTTTCCTGGTCCTGCGCGACTATTACGGCACCACCCAGGTTGTGGTGGAGACTGAAGAGATGATGCGCATCGTCAAGGGCATCAACAAGGAGTCCACCCTGCAGATCACCGGCACCGTCCGTGAGCGCGAGAGCAAGAATCCCAAGCAGCCCACCGGCGAAATTGAGGTTGTGCCTGCCGCCATCGAAGTGCTGGGCAAGTGCCGCCACAATCAGCTGCCTTTTGAGATCAACAAGAGCAAGAGCGCTGACGAGAACACCCGTCTGAAGTACCGCTATCTGGATCTGCGCAATCCTGAAGTGAAGAAGAACATCATCCTGCGCTGCCAGGTGGTGGCTGATATCCGCCGCCGTATGACCGAGAAGGGCTTCCTGGAGATCACCACCCCCATCCTCACCGCTTCTTCTCCCGAGGGTGCCCGTGACTATCTGGTGCCTGCCCGTAACCATCCCGGCAAGTTCTACGCTCTGCCCCAGGCTCCCCAGCAGTTCAAGCAGCTGCTGATGACCTCCGGCTTCGATAAGTATTTCCAGATCGCACCCTGCTTCCGTGATGAGGATGCCCGTGCCGACCGTACCCCCGGCGAGTTCTATCAGCTGGATATGGAAATGGCTTTCGCTTCCCAGGAAGACGTGCTGTCCACTCTGGAAGATGTGCTGCGCCCCGTGTTCCAGAACTTCGGTAAGTACCAGCGGGTTTCCGAGGCACCTTTCCGCCACATTCCTTTCAATGAAGCTATGGAGCGCTACGGCTCCGATAAGCCCGACCTGCGTATTGACCTGGAAGTGCAGGACATCACCGCTGAGGTCCAGGGCTGCGGCTTTGGCCCCTTCGAGGGCGCTACCGTCAAGGCAGTTGCCGTGGACAACTTCACCCAGGCCCGTAAGTGGATCGACAAGCTGCTTGCCGATGTGGAAGTGCAGACCGGCAACAAGGCTTGCTGGGTCAAGATGGACGAGAACGGTGAGCTCACCGGCGGCGTCAGCAAGTTCCTGGCAGGCTGCAAGGACGCGCTGGTTGCCAAGCTGAACCTGAAGCCCGGCAGCTTCGTGTGCATGGCCGCAGGCAAGAAGCTGGCCGCCCAGAAGACCGCCGGCGTAATCCGCACCATGCTGGGCAAGCGGGTACCCGGTCACTTCGACGAAGAGCAGTACGCCATGTGCTGGATCGTGGACTTCCCCATGTATGAGATGGGCGAAGAGTCCGGCCAGTTGGAATTCTGCCACAACCCCTTCTCCATGCCCCAGGGCGGCAAGGCTGCGCTGGAAGCTGCCGAGGGCGATATCGAGAAGCTGCTGGCCATCAACGCCAACCAGTATGACCTGGTTGTTAACGGCTATGAGAGCGCTTCCGGTGCCGTGCGTAACCACGATCCCGAAATCATGGTCAAGGCCTTCCAGATGGTTGGCCTGGGCGAAGAGGATGTGAAGGCCAAGTTCCCTGCCATGTATAATGCCTTTACCTACGGCGCACCTCCCCATGCCGGTGCAGCCCCCGGTATTGACCGCATTGTGATGCTGCTGTGCGGCGAAGAATCCATCCGCGAGGTCATTACCTTCCCCATGAACAAGAACGCACAGGACCTGATGATGGACGCTCCCACCACTGTTTCCCAGAAGCAGCTGGACGATGTGCATATCCGCATTGCCGACTGAATTCAATCGCTTTTCGCAGGGTGCCGCACCGCGGCACCCTGTTTTTTCTGTTTGGCAAAAAAAGGGGAAATTGGGAAAAGTGTTCAAATTCATAGGAATTTAACATTGTGTTCCCTTGACATTTTCGTGAAAAATTGCTATACTACCAGGCGAAGAGGGAGTAGTCGGCGCGAAGAAACGCGGGACCGGTCAACATCCTGAAGGCAATGCCTTCTGGTCGGCTCTGAAATGACGAGACTTGAAGTACCGGCGCGGTCTCTTCGGAGGACTTTCGCGCTATGATGGCACGGAGGTCATTTTTTTATGGGATTTCTGGAATTGCTTTTGCTGGCTGTGGGCCTGAGCATGGATGCCTTTGCGGTTTCCGTGTGTAAGGGCCTGTGCATGAAAAAGGCAGATCTGCGGGCGCAGGCTATCTGCGGCGCCTGGTTCGGCGGCTTTCAGGGCTTGATGCCCCTGATCGGCTTCCTGCTGGGTACGCTCTTTGCCGATGCCATTGTAGCTGTGGATCACTGGATCGCCTTTATCCTGCTGGCGCTGATCGGCATCAATATGCTGAAAGAGGCCCTGGAGAAAAAAGAGTGTGATTGCTGCGATACCAACGAAGCAGACCTGTCTGCCAAGACCATGTTCGTCATGGCGGTAGCGACCAGCATCGATGCCCTGGCTGTGGGCATTTCCCTGGCCATGGCGGGTGATGTGAATATCGTGGCGGCGGTGCTGCTGATCGGTGTGACCACATTCCTGCTGTCCGGTGTTGGCGTGAAGGTTGGCAATATCTTCGGAAGCCGGTTTGAGAAGAAGGCGCAGCTGCTGGGCGGCGTGATTCTGATCCTGCTGGGCACCAAGATCCTGCTGGAGCACCTGGGAATCCTGGCATGAGCGGTCCGGGAAAAAACAAAGAGACTCTGTGCGCGGTTTTGCTGGTGTGCATTCTGCTGTTCATTTGGGGAAATTCCCTGATGGATGCCGAAGCGTCGGGCAATTTCAGTCAATGGCTGCGGGACCTGCTGGGAATGGCAGCCGGAGAATTGCCGGGGCAAAGCGATGGAGTGCTGCGGAAAATTGCCCACTTTGCGGAGTTCTGCTCTCTGGGAATCCTGCTGAGTTGGCTGCTCGCTAACAAAATCAAGAAAACATGGGCATTTGTGCTGCCGACGGCGGTGCTGGGATGCCTGGCGGCCTGCATGGATGAAATGCTGCAGCATTTTTCTCCCGGCCGTGGCCCAAGGTTCACGGATGTGGTTCTGGATACAGCCGGAGTGCTCTTCGGTATCGGGATCTTCTGCCTTGGGTATGCTATAAAAAAGAAAAAATAATTTACATTTTGGAGGAAAACAACAATGAAGAAGATGATTACCCTGATCCTGGCTCTGGCTATGGTTATGTCCATGGTTGCCTGCGGCCAGAAGACCCCCACTGAGACGAACGCTCCCGAGACCCAGGCTCCCGAGACCACTGCTGCTCCCGCTGTGGAAGTTCCCGCCAGCGCTCTGGAAATTCTGGAGAATGTCTGGGCCCTGTTTGGCGACGCTGAGAAGTTCCCTGTGATGGGCGGCGACTATGAGACTATGGTTCCCGATGCTCCCGGCGCTGTGAATGTGGCTACCCCCGATTTTATGGTGGGCACTCTGCTGGTTCCCGAGACTGAGGCTGCCAATGTTACCGATGCTGCCGCTCTGGTGCATGGCATGATGCTCAATAACTTCACCTGCGGCGTGTTCCGCGTCAACGGCGATGCCGCTGCTTTCGCAGACGCTATGTACGGCAAGATCTCTACCAACCCCTGGATGTGCGGCATGCCCGAGAAGATGGTCATTGCTGTGATCGGCGGCGAGTATGTGCTGGCTGTGTTCGGCGTCAATGACGCTGTGAACCCCTTCGAGACCAAGCTGGCTGAGGCTTATGCCGATGCTGATGTGAAGTACAGCGAGGCTATTGCCGGTTAATCATTGACCCATCGTGGCAGCGGTGCTATGGCCGCTGCCACTTTTTGCAAGGAGGAAAAGCTATGCTGTTTTCCAGCATTCCCTTTTTATACTGGTTTCTCCCGGCAGTGATCGGCGCGTATTTCCTGGTGCCCCGGGTGCTGAAAAACACGGTGCTGCTGGTCTTCAGTCTGATTTTCTATGGTTGGGGAGAACCGAAGCTTCTGGGGCTGATGGTATTTACCATTGCGCTGTTCTATGGCTGCGGTCTGGCCATCGGCTATTGCAGCAGCAAAGTCTGGAAGAAATTCTGGCTGACGGTGTCTGTTGTCATCAGCGTGGCGCTGCTGGGGCTGTTTAAGTACGCGGATTTCTTCGTGTCTTCTTTTAACAGCGTTACGGGGCTGAGTATCCCGCTGCTGAAGCTGGCGCTGCCTGTGGGCATCAGCTTCTATACCTTCCAGTGCCTCAGCTATACCATCGATGTGTATCGGGGCAATGTGCCTTCCCAGAAAAATCCCATCAGCTTCGGTGCCTATGTAGCCTTGTTCCCCCAGCTGATCGCCGGTCCCATCGTGCGCTATGTGGATGTGGCAAGAGAGCTGAACAGCCGCACCCACAGCTGGGATGATGTGGCCCTGGGCCTGCGCAGATTCCTGGTGGGCCTTGCCAAGAAGGTAATCATCGCCGATAATTTTGCCCTGCTGATGAAGCTGTTCCGGCAGTCCGGGGAGCCCAGCGTGCTGTTTGTCTGGATGTATGCCATTGCCTTTACCATGAATATCTATTTCGATTTCTCCGGCTATTCCGATATGGCCATCGGCCTGGGCCGGGTCTTCGGCTTCCGGTTTATCGAGAACTTCAATTATCCCTATATGTCCAAAAGTGTTACGGAATTCTGGCGCCGGTGGCATATGAGCCTGGGCAGCTGGTTCCGGGATTATATCTATATCCCCATGGGCGGCAACCGGGTTCCCAAGTGGCGCTGGGTGCTCAATATCCTTACGGTTTGGATGCTCACGGGTATGTGGCACGGCGCTGCCTGGAACTTTGTGGTTTGGGGCCTGATGTTTGCGGTGCTGCTGCTGCTGGAAAAGTGGGTTCCTGCTTTGCAGAAGCTGCCCAATATCCTCAGAAGAGTCTATGTGCTGCTGGCTGTGGTGATCAGCTTCGTGCTGTTCAACGCGGAGAGCTTTGCCCAGGCAGGCAGCGATCTTAGCGGCATGTTCGGCTTCGCCGGTTTGCCCCTGGTGACGGCGGAAACCCTGTATTATCTCAAGAGCTACGCCGTGCTGTTCGTTGTGGGCTTCATCGGTGCCACACCCCTGGTGCGGGATACCGCCAAGCGGCTGTACCGGCACAAGATCGTGGCAATTCTGGAGCCTGCGGTGCTGATCCTGCTGTTGCTGGTGTGCACCGGTTATCTGGTGGATGGGTCCTTCAGCCCCTTCCTGTATTTCCGTTTCTAAGGAGGTGGCATCAATGGATCATAAGAAAATTCGCGCTGTTGGCGCAGCGTTTCTGGTAGCTCTGTGGGTGCTGCTGACAGCCTTTGCCTGGTTCGGCCCCCGGACGGAGATTTCCGAATCGGAGCGGCGTCCCCTGGATCAGATGCCGGAGCTTTCCGGTAAGATTCTGCTGGATGGCAGCTTTATGGGAAAATTCGAGGACTTCAGCCTGGATCAGTTCCCCCTGCGGGATACCTTCCGCAGAATCAAATCCCTGTGGCATTACAATGTGATGCAGTATCGTGACAATAACGATATCTATGTGGCGGACGGTTACGCCGCCAAGCTGGAATATCCCTACCGCCCGGAGAGCATCACCTACGCGGCGCAGCGGTTCCAGAGCATCTATGAGATGTACCTGAGAAGATCCACAGGCCGGATCTTCATGACGGTGGCTCCTGACAAGGGCTATTACCTGGCGGAAGAAAACGGCTACCTGACCATGGACTATCAGGCCATGTTTGCGGATCTGCAGCAGGCGCTGCCCTGGGCAACCTATATCGATATCACCGATACCCTGGATCAGCGGGATTACTACACCACCGATACTCACTGGCGGCAGGAAGCATTGCTGGAAGCTTCCCAAAAGCTCTGCCAGGCCATGGGTGTGAGCGCTTTTACCCAGGAGGAACTGACCCGGAAGACCGTGGAAAAGCCTTTCTACGGTGTGTATTACGGTCAGGCTGCCCTGCCTATGGACCCGGAACAGATCCACTATCTCACCGGCGAAATTCTGGAGCAGTGCAAGGTCTACGACTACGAGACCGGCAAATATGCCGATGTCTATGATATGACCAAGCTGGAGAGCCGTGACCTGTACGATGTGTTCCTATCCGGCGCCAAGAGCCTGCTGACCATCGAAAATCCCAACGCAGCTACCAGCAAGGAGCTGATCGTCTTCCGGGATTCCTTCGGCAGCAGCATGGTGCCCCTGCTGGTAAAGGACTATGCCAAGGTGACTCTGGTGGATGTGCGCTATATCCACATGAGCATGCTGAAGAATTTCATCCAATTCAACGGCCAGGATGTGCTGCTGCTGTACAGCACCCTGGTGCTGAACAACAGCTCCACAATTAAATAAAATGAATCCCGGATGCGTCGCATCCGGGATTTTGTTATACCGTAAGGTTTTTGATCCATTTGCCTTGCTTGAGCATGTAAGCGCCGATGAAGCAGCGGATGCCGTCTACAGCCTGGCAGATGATATACAGGGGGAGAATGTGGATGTCCGTGAACCGGGTCAGCAGGACAGACAGCAGAACCGGGCAGACCCACTGGTAGCAGCTGTCAAAGAGGAAGGTGATCAACGCCTGGCCGCCGGAGCGGAGGGTGAAGTAGGTAGCCAGTGTGAAGCAGCTGACAGGGAGCATAATGGCGATGACACGGATCATCTGGCCTGCCAGATGGCGCACATCCTCGGTGGTGTTGTAGAGCCGGGGGAAGGCGTTGGAGCCGATCAGCAGGGCAATGCCTACCAGGAAACCGCAGAAAACCGTCAGGGCCATGAGCTTGCGGTTGGTATCCCGCACAACCGTTTCCTCTGCACCGCTGCCCAGCAGCTGGCCCATCATAATGGCCACGGCGTTGCCGAAGGCGATGGCGGAGACATTGGCCAGATTGAAAATGGTGTTGGCGATATTCACAGCCGGCACCACATCCAGACCGCAGGTGGAGTAGCTCTGGTGGATCAGGGCAAGGCCGGTGGACCAGAGGAACTCATTGAGCACCAGGGGCATGCCTTTGCGGAAAATATTGCCCAGCAGCGCCTTGGGCACATAGAAAGAGCGGAACAGACCCTGGACAAAGGGGTTCTTTTTGGGATTCAGGTGTGCCCAGAGCGCAACGATGGCCAGCTCCACATACCGGGAAATGACGGTAGCCAGGGCAGCGCCCTGCACACCCATAGCGGGGGCACCGAAATGGCCGAAGATCAGAGTGTAGTTCAAAATCAGGTTCACCAGCACTGCGGCAATGCCGCCCACCATGGGAACGGTGGTGTGGCCGGTTTCTCGAAGGGTACCGGAATAGGAGGTGGTGAGGGCAAAGGGCAGCAGGCCGAAGAGCATCACAGCCAGATACTTCCGGCCGTAGGCCAGAACCTGCGCGGCGTCTTCGGGAGCGCCTTCTCCCCGAAGGTAAAACCCGATGAGACTGTCACCGGCCAGGAGGAACAGCAAAATAGCTGCCACAGACAGGGTGGTGCCAACATAGAGCTTCACCCGGTGAGAGCGGCGGATACTGGTATGGTCGCCGCAGCCATGGAACTGGGCGGTGAAGATACCGCCGCCTGCGTTGGCACCGAAGATGCACAGGTTAAACACCAGCAGCAGGCTGTTGACAATGGAAACGCCGGACATCTGCAGCGTACCCACCTGGCCCACCATAATGTTATCCAGCAGGGAAACAAAGCTGGTGATGGTGTTCTGCACAAGAACAGGGATGGCGATGGACAGAGCCCTCCGGTAGAAGGCTCTGTCTCCGATAAAGCGATTCAGTTTCATTACATTTTCTCAGGTGCGGAGAAGCCCAGAATGTGGATGGAGGTTTCCAGAATGTTCTTGGCCAGGCCGATCAGGGAGATGTAGCCTGCCTGGAGGTTCTTATCTTCCTCGGTGAGAATCCGGGTCTCATGGTAGAACTTGTTTACAGCGCCGGCCAGCTCATAGATGTAGGCGCAGATCAGGTTGGGGGCGGAGGACTTCAGGGCAGTCTCCAGGGTGGGGCCGAACTTGGTGATGGCCAGCATCAGATCCTTGGCAAAGGCATTGGCAGGGGTCTGCATGGGCAGGTGCTCCCAAGCGCCGTACCGGGCCAGAATGCTCTTGATACGCACGATAGTGTAGAGAATGTAGGGGCCGGTGTTGCCTTCGAAAGCGGCGAAGCGTTCCAGATCGAAGTTATAGTCCTTGGTGGGCTGGTTGCTCAGGTCGCCGTACTTCAGGGCAGCCAGGGCGATCTTTGCGGTGGTGGATTCCACTTCGGATTCGTCTACGATCTTGTTCTCCACAACCTTGCTTCTTACGAAGTCGGTCATGTCACCAATCAGCTGCTCCAGACGCAGCACGCCGCCGTCACGGGTCTTGAAGGGCTTGCCGTCGGCGCCGTTCATGGTGCCGTGGCCCACATGATCCAGCTCGGTTTCCGCAGATACAATGCCGCTCTTTTTAGCGGCACGGAACACCTGCTCAAAGTGCAGATTCTGGCGCTTGTCGGTAACATAGAGCATCTTGTGGGGTGCCCAGTCCTGCATACGCTGCACCATGGTGGCAAGGTCCGTGGTGGCATAGATGGCAGAACCGTCGGACTTCACCAGAATCATGGGAGGCAGCTCCTTCTTGTCGCCTTCTTCGGCAACAGGAACGACCCACGCACCGTTGGACAGAACAGCCAGACCCCGGGCCTTCAGATCTTCCACCATGGCGGGGATGTAGGGATCGGCATCGCTTTCACCCAGCCACTTTTCATAGTGGACATCCAGGGCGTTGTAAATCCGGCGCAGGTCGGGCAGGGAAATGCCCATGATGTGATCCCAGATGGCCCGGTAGCCCCGGCGGCCCTGCTGCAGCTCAAAGGTGGCCACATGGGCCTTCTCGGCAAACACGGGATCGGACTTCTTGGAAGAAGCGGTGGGATAGATCTCTTCCAGCTCGGTGAGGGTGAAGGGGGATTCGGCGGGATATTCCCCGGTGTAATCGGGATCAAAGTAGCACAGGTCAGGCTGGCGTTCCTGCAGCTCGGCAATGATCAGACCCATCTGCAGACCCCAGTCGCCCAGGTGGATATCACCGATGGTCTCATAGCCCAGGAACTTGTGCAGCCGCTTCAGGGCCTCGCCGATGATGGCGGGACGCAGGTGGCCGATGTGCAGGGGCTTGGCAACATTGGCACCGCCGTAGTCAATCACGGCTACCTTGCCCTGACCGGGTTTGGCAACGCCGAAATCGGGGGCGGTGCGCATTTCTTCCAGATAGGCAGCCAGAAATGCGTCGGAGAGCTTCAGATTGATGAAGCCGGGCATCACGGCGTCGATCATGGCAAAATCCGCGGCATCCAGCTTTTCAGCCACAGCCTTGGCGATCTGGATGGGGGCGCACTTATACTGCTTGGCAGCGGCCAGAGCGCCGTTGCACTGATATTCGCACAGGTCGGGGCGGTTGGAAACCGTTACCCGGCCGAAAGAGGCTTCATAGCCTGCATCGGCAAAGGCTTTTTGCATTTTGCCGGTGATAATATCAAGAATTTTTTCCATAGGATACTCCTTCGTAAATCTATCGAAAATCGTATGTCATCCTGAGCGACCCCGAACGAAAGTGAGGGGGAGTCGAAGGATCTTCGCAGTATCATTCTGCTTCAATCCCAACTTGCTGATAGATCTTTCCACTCAGGATTTGCTTTCATAATGAGGGCGTTTTTCTTTTTGCGGGTCCATCCCTTTAACTGCTTTTCTCTGGCAATGGCACTGTTGACATCACTGGTTTCTTCGATCCTTGATGGTGGTGCCAAGATCCTTCAACTCGCTGCGCTCGCTCAGGATGACAAAGTAGGGAAGCTTAGTTGGCTTTCTGCTGCTGCATCCATTCCAGGTAATCGTCGTAGTTGCCGTACTTGTCGATGATGGTGCCGTCGCTCTGGAAGGCGATGACGCGGTTACAGGTGGAGGAGAGCATCTCGTGGTCGTGGGAAGCCAGCAGCACAACGCCCTGGAAGGCTTCCAGACCCTTGTTCACAGCCTGGATGGATTCCATATCCAGGTGGTTGGTGGGCTGGTCCAGCAGCACAACATTTGCGCCGCTGAGCATCATGCGCGACAGCATGCAGCGAACCTTCTCGCCGCCGGAGAGCACATGCACCTGCTTGAACACATCATCGTTGCCGAAGAGCATCCGGCCCAGGAAGCCCCGGAGGTACACATCGTCCTTCTTCACGGAGTACTGGCGCAGCCAGTCCACCAGCTCCATGGTGTTGCCTTCAAAATAGGGAGTGTTGTCCTTGGGCAGGTAGCTGCGAATGGTGGAAACGCCCCACTTGATGGAGCCTTCATCGGGTTCCAGTTCGCCCATGAGGATCTGGAAGAGGGCGGTCTGTGCCTTCTCGTTTTCACCCACAAAAGCGATCTTGTCGGTGCGGCCCACAGAGAAATAGACCTTGTCCAGCAGCTTCTCGCCGTCCACGGTGACGGACACATCCTTTACGGTGAGGATATCCTTACCCAGTTCCCGCTCAGGCATAAAGCCCACAAAGGGATAGCGGCGGGTGGAGCAGGGCATCTCTTCCACAGTCAGCTTGTCCAGCAGCTTGCGGCGTGCGGTAGCCTGCTTTGCCTTACTCTTGTTGGCGGAGAACCGCTGGATGAACAGCTGCAGCTCTTCGATCTTCTCCTGGTTGCGCTTGTTTTTATTGCGGATCATGGCCTGCACCATCTGGGAGGACTCGTACCAGAAGTCGTAGTTGCCCACATACATCTTGATCTTGCCGTAGTCGATATCCACGGTGTGGGTGGAAACGGTGTTCAGGAAGTGGCGGTCATGGGAAACGGCGATGACCATGCCGGGGAAGTCCAGCAGGAAGTCTTCCAGCCAGTTGATGGCTTCAATGTCCAGGTTGTTGGTAGGCTCGTCCAGCATGACGATATCGGGGTTGCCGAACAGGGCCTGTGCCAGCAGCACCTTCACCTTCAGACGGGGGTCGATGGTGGACATCATATCGTAGTGCAGCTCGGTGCCGATGCCCAGACCCTGCAGCAATCTGGAAGCATCGGATTCGGCTTCCCAGCCGCCCAATTCCGCAAACTCCGCTTCCAGATCCGCAGCCCGCAGACCGTCTTCATCGGAGAAATCTTCCTTTTCGTAGATGGCGTCCTTTTCCTTCATCACATCGTACAGATGCTGGTTGCCCATAATCACGGTGTCCATCACGGAGAACTCGTCATAGGCGTTCTGGTTCTGCTTCAGCACGGATACACGCTTGTCGGGGTCGATGTGGATACTGCCGCCGGTGGATTCCAGCTCGCCGGTGAGGATTCGCAGGAAGGTGGACTTACCTGCGCCGTTGGCACCGATGATGCCGTAGCAGTTGCCGGGGAGGAACTGCAGATCTACATGCTGGAACAGCCACTGGCCGCCAAACTGCATACTGAGATTCGATACTGTGATCATTTCATACTCCTTATATATCCATTATTTTTTCTTTCATTTCTCATTCCAGGAGGGAAAACCTCTGGGATTTGCCTATTTTGGCGCATACTCATACATTATAAGTCTATCATATAATTGTGAATAAAGGAAGAACTTTTTTCGCCAATACTTGCTTTTTTCCAAAACTGCGGTATAATATTAGCACTCAAATAAAAAGAGTGCTAATTATCAGGAGGGTACTATGCGTAAAAAACAATTTAAGGCAGAGTCCAAGCGGCTGCTGGACCTGATGATCAATTCTATCTACACCAACAAGGAGATCTTCCTCCGGGAGATCATTTCCAACGCCAGCGATGCCATCGATAAGCTGGCCTATACGGCGCTGACGGATGACAAGGTGGGCATCAGCCGGGATGAGTTTGCCATTACCATCACCCGGGCAAAGGATGCCGGAATCCTGACGGTTTCCGATAACGGCATTGGTATGAGCCGGGAAGAGATGGAAGAGAATTTGGGCACCATTGCCAAGTCCGGTTCTTTGGGCTTCAAGCAGGCTATGGAAAAGCAGGAGGATATCGACATCATCGGCCAGTTCGGCGTGGGCTTCTACTCTGCCTTTATGGTGGCGTCCTCTGTCACCGTCATTTCCAAGAAGTACGGCGCAGATACCGCCTGGCGCTGGACCTCTGACGGCACCGACGGCTATACCGTTGAGGAAGCGGAAAGAGACTATCCCGGTACGGATGTCATTATGACCCTGAAGGCGGATACCGAGGAAGATAAATTCAGCGAATTTTTGGATGAGTATAAGCTCCGCGGTCTGATCCGGAAGTATTCTGATTATATCCGCTATCCCATCCGCATGGAGGTTACCAAATCCCGGAAGAAGGCAGACTCTCCCGAAGATAAGCCGGAATATGAAAGCTATGCTGAGGAGGAGACCCTCAACTCCATGGTGCCCATTTGGCACAGAAACAAGAAGGATGTATCCCAGGAGGAATATGAATCCTTCTACCGGGAGAAATTCTTCGACTACAATAAGCCTCTGCGCACGGTGCATTTCACCACGGAAGGTACGGTTTCTTTTAAGGCGCTGCTGTATATCCCCGGCAAAGCACCCTTTGATTTCTATTCCAAGGACTTTAAGCGGGGCTTGCAGCTGTATTCATCCGGTGTGATGATCATGGAATCTTGTGAAGAGCTGCTCCCGGAGCATTTCCGCTTTGTCCGGGGTGTGGTAGACAGTCAGGATCTTTCCTTAAACATCAGCCGGGAAATGCTGCAGCACAGCCGTCAGCTGACGGTGATCGCCCGGGGTATCGAGAAGAAGATCCGCAGCGAGCTGAAGACCATGCTGGAAAAGGATCGGGAAGAATACGAAAAGTTTTACGCAGTTTTCGGCCGCCAGCTGAAATACGGCGCGGTAGCAGACTACGGTGCCCACAAGGATGCCACCCAGGACTTGCTGCTTTTCTATAGCCATAAGCAGGGTAAGCTGGTGACGCTTCAGGAGTATGTGGATGCTATGGCAGAGGGGCAGGAGAAGATCTACTTCGCTCCCGGTGAGAACACCCAGCGTCTTGCCAAGCTGCCTCAGGTCAAGGCGTTGGAAAATAAGGGCTACGATGTACTGCTCTTTGGCGATGAGGTGGATGAGTTTATCCCCCAGACACTGATGACCTATAGCGAAAAGGCTTTCTGCAATGTAACCACCGAGGATCTGGGCCTGCAGACTGACGAGGAGAAAAAGGCTGCCGAGGAAAAGGCAGAGGAATTAAAGGGCTTCCTGACCTTTGTGAAGGAATCTTTGGGCGAGCAGGTGAAGGAAGTGCGGCTGTCTGCCAATTTGGGAGATGCCCCGGTGTGCATGACTCCCGATGCCGGCATGAGCTTTGAGATGGAAAAATATATGAAACGGGTCAATCCGGAAATGGCATTCGGCGTCGGCAGGATTCTGGAGCTGAACCCGGAGCATACCGCGGTGCGGGCTTTGCAGAAAGCCATGACCGAAGATCCTCTGAAAGCTAAGGATTATGCCCAGCTGCTGTGCTGCCAGGCCCAGCTGATGGCAGATCTTCCTTTGGAAGACCCCATTGCCTACACAGAGCTTGTTTGCAAGCTGATGCAATAAGGATAAAGCACCGCAGGGGTTTTCCTGCGGTGCTTTTTTACAGAAGCCGTTGCAATTATTTTAGGAGTATGGTAAACTATTACAAACAGAAAAACAGGAGGGAAACCTATGGGATTATCGGAAGATCTGTTTGGCTTCGGATTTGACGGGCTGGATATCGGCGGTATTGGCGCGGAAGGTTTTTTGGAAACGTTTACGGCCATCAATGATATTATTTACTATGTTGGTATGCTCGGCCTTAGTGTTTTTATGTGGGTGCTGCAGGCAAGAAGCCTAAGCGCCATTGCCAAACGCAGAAATATTCGACACCCCTGGCTGGCGTGGCTGCCCATCGCCGGTAGTTGGGTTTTGGGTTGTATTTCTGACCAGTATCGATATGTTGTCAGCGGTGAGACCCAAAATAAACGCAAATGGCTGCCGATCCTTTCCGGCGTATTTGCCGTTTTACTGGCGACAAGTGTGGGCTATGCCTTTGTTTTTGGCTTTTCCATGCTGCCTTCCTGGAATCCCACCCAAGGAATGCTGGCAGCTCAGACTGGCGCGTTAGGATTTGTGGGTCTGCTGCTTTTGATGCTGGGCGCTGCGGTGTTCAGAACTGTGTTCTACTACAAGGCACTGTATGACCTGTATGCTTCCTGCGAGCCGGGAAAGCGTGTTTTGTTTCTGCTGCTGAGTATTTTTCTGGGGATCGAAGCCATCTTTATCTTTGTATGCCGCAATAAAGATTTGGGAATGCCGCCCAGAAAACCGGTGCTTCCGGAACCCCCGGAAACAATGATACATACACCGGAATAAGAATAAGCCAAAGCCGTCCCCAACCTGGGGACGGCTTTTATTGCGTAAGGAAACCACCGGTCGGTGGTTATGATTTAGATTTTACCCTTTAAAACGAGGAGCAGCAAAATGCAGGTGGCCAGCAAGCCGGCTCCCAACAGATAAATGCCGATTTTGGAAGAACCGGGTTTTGCGGCGGGGGTATCTGCCAACCTGGTTTTTCGGAGCGCGCTGACCAGCGGCTTATACAGCAGCAAAACCAATGCGCTGTTGAGTCCGGCCTTCAAAAGATTGAAAGGCAGAAAAGCCGGGAGCAGCAGGGCTTCCACAGCTTCCCGGGGCTGTCCCATGTACAGCGGTGTGATCAGCCAGTTCCACAGCAGCATGACGACTACGGTGACAACAGATGCCACGCCAAGACCCAAAACGGCACCGCCAAGGGTATGCCGCCGCTTATAGATCAGAGCCGCTGTGCAGGCAAAAGCGCAGGAAGACAGCAGATTCATCAAAGCGCCGATGGGGCCGGTGTCACTGATGGTCAGCATCTCTACCAAAGATACCGTCAGCGATATAAAAAAGGCGGCAAGAGGACCCATCAGGAAGCCGCCGATGGTGATGATCACATCCTTGGGCTCATACTTCAGAAAGACGACCACAGGAATTCGGATCAAAAATACCATGATATAAGCGATGGCAGCCAGCATACCGATCAAAACTATTTTTTTCGCAGAAGATTTCTTTTTCATAAGCACACCTCACAAAAAATGCCCTGAGCATAAACTCAGGGCATAAAAAGTAAACGATATACGACCTTCTTCCATCCAGACTTTACTGTCGGTACCGGAATTACACCGGTTCTGCGCCTGTTACTTGAACGCTCGCGGACTATCGGGTAACCTCTGAAAATATTATTACGCCGGAACAGCGGATCTTTTGCCGCATATCTGCATTTTGAAGTTGCGGCATACACAAAGTATTCCCGCAACTTCAAAACTTGATCTGCAACAAAATTACTTGCTGTCCGTCTGTAAAATATTTTCAGAACTTACCCACCGCCGGTGGGGAATCGCACCCCGCCCTGAAGATCTATGCAATTTTCTACAGAATAACACGCTTAGCTGCAGTTGTCAAGCATCCCCGTTTGTGATAAGATAAGAAAAATCAGTCTTTTCCTGCAGAGGTGCCTTGGGGCTCGGTAGGGGGGACGGTGCTTGGTGTGGTGGGCGTTTGCTGAGCCTGTGGCATACGGAAGCTCCGGACAACACCCTTGGCCGAGGTGTCGGTAACGTCTCCGCCAATGATTTGGTTCTTGTAGACCAGCAATGTGGCGTACACAGGCTCTGTGGCACCGGGGTAATTGGTGATCTTATAGACGTAACGCATAACCGTTTTACCGGCATAGGCACTCAAGTCATACCCTTGGGATTTTTGCAGGGCGTTGTATCGCTCGAATACCTCACTGGTTTTTGCGGGAATACGAACCTGACCGGATTCCGTTGGGGATGCGGCAACCTTCCAGCCGAAGCCCTCCAAAAACGCGATCCGTCCTTCGTTGCCACCGGCATCCACAGAGACGGTGGGCTGCGCATCATCTTTGCCGCCAAAGAGCAGTACCAGCCCGATGATCAGCACCAGGGCGGCAGCCAGAATAATGGCGATTTTCTTCTTATTGACCTTTGCGGTCATAACCAGCATATCAGATCCCTCCAGTTAAGTGATTGGCATTCTAGCCTATTCATCGGTGGACAGGGATAGAACGGAGAAGCTATGGAACGATTGGATAAATTTTTGGCAGACCGGGGGGCAGGCACCCGCAGTCAGGTAAAGCTGTTGGTTAAAAGCGGCGCGGTGACAGTGGACGGCAAGGTGGAGCGGAACAGCGGCCGTAAGGTAGATCCTGCTACCCAGAGAATCTGCCTGCACGGTGAGCCTTTGGCGGCAGACAGCCGCTTGGTGGTAATGCTCAACAAACCGGCGGGCTTTGTAACGGCTACAGAAGATAAAGAGGAAAAAACAGTCATGGAGCTGCTGCCTCCGGAATACCGAAACCGGGACTTAAAGCCCATAGGGCGGCTGGATAAGGCAACGGAGGGACTGCTGCTGTTTACCAACGATGGAGATCTCCTTCATCGGCTTATCAGCCCCAAAAAGGAGGTACCCAAGGTTTATTATGCTCGCCATGAGGGAACGGCAACCGGGGAGGATGTGCAGGCCTTTGCCGATGGGCTGACTCTGCGGGACGGGACAGTATGTCTCAGTGCCCGGCTGGAACCCTTGGGTCCGGGAGAAAGTCTGATCACAGTTTGTGAAGGAAAATACCATCAGGTGCGGCGGATGATGGCCTCCCGGGGAATGCCTGTGACCTATCTGGAACGCAAGTCAGAAGGATCTTTGATTTTGGGCGATCTGCCCCGGGGGGAGACCCGACAGCTGACGGAAGAAGAGGTGGCACGGCTGGAAATGCAGGAATAACCTTTGTGCATTTTTTCGGATGCGGGGGATAAGAAACGGGACAAAGTCAGACAAAAATCGGTCAATACATCCAAAAATACAGGAACATTTTGCAATAATATGTCAAAAGGTACTTGCAAATTGCGCAAAACTGCTATATAATAACGGGGAAATTTTGTGAAAACCGTATTTATGCAATTTTCTGATAGGGGGCTGCAAAAATGTCCAATAATGTGTTTCAGAATGTAATTACTCAGCTGCAGGAAGTGTCTGACCGTACCTTTGGTGTGCTGGATACTGAGGGCAGCGTTATTTCCTGTACCGACCCGTCACAGCTGGGGCAGCGTTGGCAGGATGCCGCGCTGAAGGTGGCTAACAGCACCGACCAGGTGGTAACCTTTGGTCAGAAGACCTTCCGGAGCATCGTGAGCAACGCAGGCTTTTTTGAATACGCGGTATTTTGTACCGGTACAGACGAAACAGCAAAAATCAGCTGTCAGATGGCTTATATTGCCCTGAACGGTGCCAAAACGTATTATGAAGAAAAGCACGACAGAGGCACCTTTGTCAAGAATATTATCATGGATAATATTCTGCCCGGTGATATCTATATCCGGGCCAAGGAGCTGCGCTTTGCAACCGATGCCCCCCGTGCCGTGTTCTTGGTTCGTCAGGTGGGTCATGGAGATGTGTCTGCTGTGGATGTTCTTAGCGGTATGTTCCCGGATCAGAACCAGGACTTTGTGATCAGCATCAACGAAACCGACATTGCCGTGATAAAGCAGATCACTTCCGGCACTACCTCAGAGGATCTGGAAAAGATCGCGCAGGGTATGGAAGATATCTTAAAAAATGAACTGTTTATCCGCACGGTCATTGGTATCGGTACGGTGGCAGAGCATTTGCGGGCCCTGGCAGATTCCTACAAGGAAGCGCAGACGGCAATTGAAGTTGGCAAGGTGTTCGACACCGACAGAAGCATCATGCACTATGAGAACCTGGGTATCGGACGGCTGATCTATCAGCTGCCTACCACCTTGTGCGAGATCTTCCTGGATGAGGTGTTTAAGAAGAATTCTATTGATTCTTTGGACCAGGAGACACTCTTTACCATCAACAAGTTCTTTGAGAACAATCTGAATGTTTCGGAGACCTCCCGTAAGCTGTTTGTACACCGGAATACCTTGGTTTACCGTTTGGAAAAGATCAAGAAGCTCACCGGGCTGGATCTGCGTGAGTTTGACCATGCTATCGTATTTAAGGTGGCACTGATGGTTCGTAAGTACTTGTCTTCCCGGGAGAGCCGTGGATAAAATTCAAAACAGGGCCGTGTGATCATACGGCCCGTTTCTTGTTTTTCAACAGGGATTGACATAACACCTAAAATGTGTTACAATTTGGTTACATTAAAGATGGAGCAGAGATATTATGATTGAATTTACCGATGTTGTGAAGTCCTACTCCGTGGGCAACAAGGCCCTGAAGGGCGTTTCCATGCAGATCGAAGACGGAGAGTTTGCCTTTTTGGTTGGCCCCTCCGGCTCCGGCAAGTCTACCATCATTAAGCTGATCACCGGCGAGCTGAAACCTACCTCCGGTAAGGTTCATGTCAATGGCTACTCTTTGGATAGGATCCGCAAAAGAGAGATCCCCTATATGCGCCGCACAGTTGGCGTTGTGTTCCAGGATTTCCGTTTGATCGAGAATAAAACGGTTTATGAGAATGTGGCCTTTGTTATGCGGGCCATCGGCGCCAGGGAACGGGAGATCCGGGAGCGTGTACCCTATGTGCTGGACTTGGTCGGTCTGGATACCAAGAGCCGCCGGCATCCCGGCGAGCTTTCCGGCGGTGAGCAGCAGAGATTGGCCATCGCCCGGGCTCTGGTGAACAATCCGTCCACCATCATTGCCGACGAGCCTACAGGTAACCTGGACCCTGCCCGGTCTTTGGAGATCATGAGCCTGTTGATGGAAATCAACAACCTGGGCACCACCATGCTGGTGGTCACCCACGCCAAGGATTTGGTGGAGCGGTTCCACAAGCGGGTCATCGCCATTGATGAGGGCCTCATTATCAGCGACGGAATGGATGGGTATTATCACTATGAAGATCAATAATCTTGGATATCTGTTAAAAGAGGGCATCCGGGGAATCTTCCTCCACGGCTTTATGTCCTTCGCGGCCGTTTGTGTTACAGTGGCCTGCCTTTTGATCGTTGGCAGCTTCTCCTGCCTGACCTATAATGTGGGCATCATGGTGGAGGACCTGAATAAGACCAACGAGGTCCTGGTTTATGTGGACGAAACTTACACAGAGGCGGAAGCGCGGAGTGTGGGCGCCAAAATCAGCACACTGGAAAATGTTTTTGACCGGAAGTTTATTACCCGGGAGGAAGCTTTGAAGGATTTTATTGCAGACCACGAGGGTGATGAGTCCTTCAGCGGTGTAGAAGCCAGCGACCTGCGCCACCGTTTCCGTGTGGTGTTGGTGGATAACTCTTTGATGAAAGAAACAGTGGAAGAGCTGAAGGAAATTCCCGGTGTGGCAAAGGTTTCTGCATCTTATGAGCTGGCAGAAGGCTTTTCTACGCTGCAAAGTGTGCTGCAGATCGTTTCTATTGCAGTCATCGGTGTTTTGCTGGTAGTCAGCTTGCTGATTATTTCCAATACGGTCAAGCTTGCTATGTATGACCGCCGGGATGAGATCGCCATTATGAAGATGGTGGGCGCTACCAATGGCTTTATCCGACTGCCCTTCGTGGTAGAAGGCTTTACCTTGGGTATGCTGGGCGCCGGAATTGCCTTTGGCCTGGAGTGGTTCCTGTACAATCTGCTCCTGGCTCGTTTGGACGCGGTAGACAGTTTGAACCTGTTTCAATTTGTTCCCTTTAACCAGCTGTTGATGCCCATGGTGATCACCTTTGCCGCAGCCGGCCTGTTTGTCGGCATCGTGGGCAGCTGGACTTCTATCCGGAAATTCATGAACGTATAATACAACTACCCCTAAGAAGGAGACCAATTGTGAAGAATAAAAGATTATGGGTATCGCTACTGGCCGGCCTTTTGGCTTTGGTGATGCTTTTGGGCTTGATTGTGAACATTCTGCCCGGTGCCCGTGCCGCGTCTTCCAGCGAGATCCAAACCCAGATCGACGCGCTGAAGGAAGAAAAGAAGAAGCAGGATGCCCAAATTAAGGAATTGGAAAGCCAAATGGCAGCCAATGTCAGCGAGATCAAGGACATTGTTCGCCAAAAGCAGCTGATCGAGCAGCAGGTTTCTTTGATGTACGACCAGGTGCGAAACATCAACGATCAGATAGCCTCTTTTGCGCTGATGATCGCAGATACCCAGGAGGAGCTGGATGCTGCCCAGAAGCGGCTGGATGAGCTCAACAAAAAGAACAAAGAGCGGATCCGTGCCATGGAAGAAGACGGCACCATGTCCTACTGGTTGGTGCTGTTCCAGGCAAATGATTTTTACGATCTGCTGGACCGCCTCAATATGGTGGCAGAGATCGCCGCTTCCGACAGCCGTCGGCTGAAGGAAATGGAGGAAGCTGCCAAAGTAGTCAAAGAGACTCAGGAAAAACTGCTGACGGAAAAGAGCTCCCTGCAGCAAATGAAGGACGAGCTCCAGTCTACGGAAAGCGGTCTGATGGCGAAGATTGAAGAAGCCAATGGTTTGCTGATCCAGCTGGAAGCAAAGGGCGATGAATATGCTGACCTTTTGTGGGAAATGGAAAAGCAGGAAGAGGAAACTCTGAAGCAGCTGGCGCAGGCAAATAAGGACTACGATGCCGCCAAGAAGCACGAAGAGTATTTGGCTTGGCTGGCAACATCTATTGTTACCACCACTGCGCCTCCTACAAGACCTGCAGGCAGCGGTAACACCGGCGGCACCGGCGGCATTCCCACCTTGGATCAGACCGGCACGACCTGGCTGGTGCCTACCAGTTACATAAAGCTGACCAGTCCCTTCGGTATGCGTGACCATCCTCTGGGCTATGGCTGGCTGATGCACAACGGTGTTGACCTGGCAGGCCGGTCCGGCTGGGATGTGGTTGCTACCCGTGGCGGTGTTGTCAGAGAAGTGGGTTATGATCCTGTTTCTGCCGGCAACTATGTGATCATCGACCATTTGGACGGCTTTGAAAGCTACTATCTGCATATGTATAAATGGCCGGAGGTTTCGGTAGGGCAGTATGTAGCCCAGGGCCAGAAGCTTGGCGGACAGGGAACTACCGGTGGCTCTACCGGCGTGCATCTGCACTTTGGTATCAGCTATAACGGCACCTATGTCAATCCCGCGGACTATGTAAAGCTGAAGTAAGAAAGAGATCCCACAGCCTGCTTCAGGCTGTGGGATCATCAGTATAGGAGTGGTGTGTATGAATAAGAAACCGATTTTTTTGGTATTGACCCATTTTCTGGTGGCAGTTACTGCTGTTGTGCTGACTGTAGCGGTTGTTTTTTTCAGCAACGGAACCCTGATGGGCTCCAATAAGCTGCAGCAGCTGGAAAATCTCATCTTAAATAACTATGTGGACGGTGCGGACCAAAAAGAATTGGAAGACGCCGCAGCGCAGGCGATGATCGAGACATTGGGAGACCGCTGGAGCTATTACATGACTGCGGAAGAATATGAAGCCCAGATGGAACAGAACAATAATGCCTATGTGGGCATTGGTGTGACTATCAGCGGCCAAGATACGGAAAACGGCATGCTGATCATTGCGGTGGCGGAAGGCGGTCCTGCTGAGAAGGCCGGGTTGTTACCCGGTGATCTGATCATTGCGGCAGATGGCCAAAGCATCGTTGGCAAGACCACAGGGGAAGTGCAAGGCCTCATCAAGGGAAAAGAAGGTACAACTGTACAGATCACTTACCTGCGAAACGGGGTGGAGTCTACGGTTGCAGTCACGCGGGCTATGGTGAAGACCCCGGTGGCGAAGGCAAAAATGCTGCCCGGAAATATCGGTCTTGTCACCATTGTGAATTTTAATGCCAATTGCGCCAAGGAAACCAAGGCAGCCGTTCAAAAGCTGTTGGATGAAGGGGCGCAGAAGCTGATTTTCGATGTGCGGAATAATCCCGGCGGTCGGGTCACAGAGCTGGTCAGTGTTTTGGACTATCTGCTCCCGGAAGGCGCGCTGTTCCGGTCTAAAGATAACAAGGGCAGAGAAAGTGTAGAAAATTCCGATGCGGCTTGCCTGGAAATGCCCATGGCGGTGCTGGTAAACGGAAATTCTTACTCTGCAGCAGAATTTTTTGCCGCGGCTCTGCAGGAATATGAGTGGGCAACGGTTGTGGGCGAAAAAACAGTGGGTAAGGGAAATTACCAAGTGACATATAAGCTGCAAGACGGCTCTGCTGTGGGACTTTCCATCGGTAAGTATTATACGCCTCAGGGCAAACATCTGGAAGGTGTAGGAATTATGCCGGATGTGGTAGTGCCGGTGGATGATAAAACCGCCGCAGCCATCTATGCCGGAACCTTAGACCCGGAGGAAGACCCTCAGATACAAAGCGCCATCAAAGCCTTAACGGAATAAACAAACAGGCGGACTGCATTTTTGCAGTCCGCTTTTTTCGAAAACAGGCTTTACAGAGGAGATGGTCTATGTTAAAATAGTTGCAAACGCAACTATTTTATTCGTGGAGGTGTAATCATGCCTGCATTGATGCATAACATTAGTGCCATCTCCCGGTGTGCCGCGGCTTACCGACAGGAGGAGCTGGCACCGCTGGGGCTCAAGGCGATCCATGCCAGCTATTTGATAACCCTTTGCCGGAATCCGGGGATGACCCAAGAGCAGCTTGCAAAGCGTGTCTTTGTCAACAAGAGCAATGCAGCCCGGCAGGTGGCGGTCTTGGAGGAAGCCGGTTTTGTGACCCGGAGCCCCTCCGAGGAGGATAAGCGGGCGATGCTGGTGTATCCTACGGAAAAAGCCTATGAGGCTCTGCCAAAGATCCGTCAGACCTTCCGGGATTGGGAAGCTCTGGCAGCCCAGGATCTTACGGAAGAGGAACGGCAGATGCTGATTACTATGCTGTCGAAAATGCGGGATCGGGCAGCCCAATGGATGGAGGAGCACTGAGTATGAGAAGATTGTATCCTTACATCAAACCCTATATCGGCTACATATGCTTAACCTTGCTGATTAAATGCCTTGGCGCTATGGCAGAGCTGTGGATCCCTTACTTGATGGAATTCATTCTTTCCCGGGGTGCGGAGGCGGGGAATGTCTCCCGGGTGTTCCTTTACGGTGGAATGATGATTCTGTGCGCCGTTGCGACATTGACGCTGAATGTGGTTGCCAACCGCATGAGCGCAAAATCCTCCGGCAGGATCACCAAGGCTATCCGTCATGATCTGTTCCAGAAGCTGATGAACCTGTCTTCCCGGCAGATGGATGATCTGACGGTATCCTCCGCTGAGTCCCGGCTTACCAGCGATACCTACAATATCAACCAAATGCTGGCGCGGATCCAGCGTATGGGCATTCGGGCACCGATTTTGTTGGTGGGCGGTATCTTTATGATGCTGACCATGGATGCCGGTCTTGCCCTGATCCCCATCGCCCTGCTGCCACTGATTGGTATCATTGTGTATTTTGTGACGAAATTCAGCTTGCCCATGTACACCAAACAGCAGTCGGTGCTGGATAAAGTGGTGCGTACCGTGCAGGAAAATATCACCGGTGTCCGGGTGGTTCGGGCCTTAAGTAAGACCGAGCATGAAAAGGCCCGGTTCCATGAAGTGAACAGCAACCTTACCGCTGTAGATCAGAAAGCAGGCTCTATCACAGCCATCACGAACCCGTCTTCCAATTTGGTGTTGAATATGGGCTTGACCCTGGTGGTGCTCCTTGGGGCGATTCGGGTCCGGGGCGGACAGACAGATGCTACTGTCATCGTGGCCTTTGTGCAGTATTTTATCATGATCCTCAATGCCATGATGGGCGTGACCCGAATCTTTGTGATGTGGTCCAAGGGTGAAGCCAGTGCTCGCCGGGTGGCGGATGTGCTGGATATGCCGGAGGATATGGCGGTGCTTCCCTGGGAAGAAGCGGAAGAACATGCGCCCCATATCGAATTCCGGGATGTATCCTTCTCCTATACCGGCCGGGGTGACAACATCAGCAACCTGAGCTTCCGGCTGGAGCATGGACAAACTCTGGGTATTCTTGGCTCCACCGGATCCGGAAAGAGTACGATTTTGAATCTTCTTATGCGGCTTTATGATGTCGATTCCGGCAAAATTCTGATCGACGGCGTGGATATCCGGGCCATACCGTCGGAAACACTTCGGAAAAAGTTTGGTGTAGTGTTCCAAAACGACTTTGTGACGGAGGGAACCATCGGACAGAACATTCAGTTCTTCCGGGATATTTCGGTGGAGGGACAGCGGAAAGCGACGCGGGATGCCCAGGCCTCCGGCTTTATCGCAGAAAAGGAAGCAGGCCTGGATTCCGTCGTAGCGGTTCGGGGCAATAACCTCTCCGGCGGACAAAAGCAGAGATTGCTGATCGCCCGGGCCTTGGCAGGCGAGCCTGAGATTTTGGTGCTGGACGATGCTTCTTCTGCTTTGGACTATCAGACCGATGCCAATCTTCGCCATGCCCTCCGGGAAGGCTACCGGCACACCACGACGGTTCTGGTTGCCCAACGAGTCAGCAGTCTGCGCCATGCGGATCTGATTTTGGTGCTGGACGACGGAAAGGTTATCGGCACAGGCAATCATGGGCAGCTGATGGAAACCTGCAGCGAATATCGGCACATCGCGCAAACGCAGATGGGCGACGGGAAGGAGGCGGTCTGACATGGCAAATCCGAATTTGATCGGTGGAGGGCGGCTGACCCGCCAAGAGGTCAGCGGTGACCGCAGAGGTGCCCGGCAGGCCCAGCTTCCCAAAGGCGTTTTGCTGAAACGGCTTTGGAAATACTTAGGCAGAAACCGGCTTCTGCTGATATTAGCCATCACATTATCCCTGACCTCCAGCATATTGAGCCTGTATGGCCCCAAGCTGTCCGGCAAGGCTATCAATGCTATCGATACGGAAAGCGGCTTTGTGGATATGCCGGTGGTGATCCGCTGTGTCATTACGATGGCGATCTGCTATTTGTTTTCCTCGGTTTTGTCCTATCTTCTGAACTTTGTCACTATCCGGATGTCCCGGGGGATTGCCAAGCAGATGCGCCACGACATTTTTGAGAACATGTCCCGCCTGCCGGTTCGGTTTTTTGACGGCTATCAGACCGGTGACCTGATCAGTACCGTTACCTACGATGTAGATACGGTGAATCAGTCCCTGTCTACGGATCTTCTGCAGATCCTCAACAGCATCGTTACAGTTTCGGTTTCCTTGGGTATGATGCTGAGCATCGCGCCCAGGTTGGTACTGATCTTCCTGGTAACGATCCCGGTAACGGTGTTCTTTACCAAGTGGCTGACAGGCGTGGTGCGCCCTCTGTTTCGCAAGCGCAGCGCCAAGCTGGGACAGCTCAACGGTTTCGTGGAAGAGATGCTCTCCGGGCAGAAGACCATCCGGGCCTACGGCCGGGAAAAGGAAGTTGTAGACCGGTTTGACGAAAAGAATCAGGCGGCGGTGGATGCCTATACCGTAGCGGAAGCCAACGGTACCATCACCGGCCCGTCGGTCAACTGTATCAATAATTTTTCTCTGGCGTTGGTTTGTATGTTTGGCTCATTGATGTTTTTGGGGGGCAAGATCGGCTTAGGCGATCTGAGCAGCTTTGTGATGTACTCCCGGAAGTTTTCCGGCCCCATCAACGAGGTGGCCAACATTATCGCGGAGCTCCAAAGCGCTTTTGCCGCTACCGAGCGGATATTCTACCTGATCGATGCCGAGCCGGAAAAGGAGGATGCGCCTGATGCTGAGACGCTGACCCAGGTAAAGGGCGATGTGCAGCTTCAGCATGTGGACTTTTCCTACGATCCCGGCAAGCCTATTATCAAGGACTTCTCCCTGCACGCAAAGCCGGGTTCGCTGACGGCCATAGTAGGCCCCACCGGCGCGGGAAAAACCACCATCATCAACCTGCTGATGCGGTTTTACGATGTGGATAACGGTGCGGTTTTGGTGGATGGCAAGGATATCCGGGGCTTGAAGCGGGATAGTTTGCGAAGAGCCTACACCATGGTGCTGCAGGATACCTGGCTGTTCCACGGTACAATTTTTGAGAATGTGGCCTACGGACATCCCGATGCCACCTTGGAAGATGTGATCCGGGTTTGTAAAGCGGCCCATATCCATAGCTACATTTCCCGTCTGCCTCAGGGCTATGACACGGTGCTGACAGACAACGGAAGCTCCATTTCCAAGGGGCAGAAGCAGCTGCTGACCATTGCCAGAGCCATGCTTTTGGACGCCCATATGCTGATTTTGGACGAAGCAACCTCCAATGTGGATACCCGGACGGAGGAGCAGATCCAGCAGGCTATGTGGAAGCTGATGGAGGGAAAGACCTGCTTTGTTATTGCCCACCGGCTGTCTACCATCCGTTCGGCGGACCATATTCTGGTGATGCGGGACGGACAGGTGGTAGAGCAGGGCAATCATGCTGAGCTGATGGCGGCAGACGGTTTTTACCGCCAGCTTTACCAGGCCCAGTTTGACGCTGTTAGTTAAAAATGAGACCGGAGGAGCAATCCGCTTCTCCGGTTCTTTGCCGAAACGGAGGGATTTGTCAATTTCCGTTTATCGGGGAGTTTCAATATAGGAACCACCTGCCAAAAACGCTGTCATTGCGAGGAGCAAAGCGACGTGGCAATCTCCCGGAACCAAGTACATTCTTTGGAAAGGTTGTAAAGATAAGCCAAATCAGGCGATTATCCCTATTTAACCTTAGAAAAAGTCGGCAATTTGTACCGGGAGATTGCCACGTCGGGCATTCGCCCTCCTCGCAATGACAGTTCTTTCGGTTCGTGGTTGCTTTTCGAAGGGACGGGAAAATAAGTCCCCTACAGCCCGATAAATGGCAATTTGTTTGCCGGTATGCCTATTCCTAAGAAAAAAGGAAAAATTTCTTGACTGAATGGGAAAAATCTTCTATAATAATTAAACCTATGGACATTTTTAGTTAAGAAAGGACTTGTATATATGGCTAAGGAATATAAAATTACCAGTCTGCGTCTGGCTGATCTGGAAAAGGAACTGAATTATTTGAAGACCACCCGGGAGCGTGAGATCGCGGCTATGATCGCAGAAGCCCGTTCCTACGGTGACCTTTCCGAAAACTCTGAGTATGATGCTGCGAAGAACGAGCAGGCTAAGCTCTATGGCCGCATTGCTGAAATTGAGGATGTTCTTTCTCATGCTGTAATCATCGAGGATGAAAACGAAGCCACCGGTCGTGTTGGCCTGGGCTGCACCATCGTGGTGGAAGATGCCAACGGCAAGCAGACTACCTACCGCATCACCGGTTCTCAGGAAGCCAACCCCATGGAGGGCAAGCTGTCCGACGATTCTCCCTTCGGCCGTGCTGTTGTTGGCAAGGCTGCCGGTGAAACCTTTACCGTGAACGCACCTGCCGGCTCCTTCTCCTTGAAGGTGGTCAGCGTTTCCCGCGAGGGCTAAGCTATGGCAAAGTTTGAACCGCAGGCCGAGTTGCCTGTATCTGAGCAGGCCGCCATCCGCCGGGAAAAGCTGGCGGCATTGCAGGCTGAGGGTCGGGACCCCTTTGTCCAGACCAAGTACGATTTCAATGCCGATTCCGCCGCCATCAAGGCTGATTATGAAGGCTACGAGGGCAAGATCGTCCGGGTTGCCGGCCGCTTGATGAGCAAGCGGGGTCAGGGTAAGGTCATGTTCTGTGATCTGCAGGACAGCACCGGCCGGATCCAGCTGTTTGTGAAGATCGATGAGCTGGGTGAGGAGGAGTATGCCCGTTTCAAGAAGAACGACATTGGCGACATCCTGGGTGTGGAAGGCGAAGTCTTCAAGACCAAGACTGAGGAAATCTCTGTCCGTGCCAAGTCCGTTATTTTGCTTTCCAAGTCTTTGCTGCCCCTGCCCGAAAAGTACCACGGTCTGACGGACAAGGAGATCCGTTTCCGTCAGCGCTATGTGGACCTGATGGTAAACCCCGAGGTAAAGCAGAACTTTATCATTCGCTCTAAGTTTATCAAGTTCATGCGCGCTTACCTGGACAATATGAACTATATTGAGGTAGAAACCCCGGTGCTGAACACCATCGCCGGCGGTGCTTCTGCCCGTCCCTTCATTACCCATCATAATACTCTGGATATCGATATGTATATGCGTATCGCCACCGAGCTGCCCCTGAAGCGGCTGATCATTGGCGGTATGGACCGGGTGTATGAGATCGGCAGAATCTTCCGCAATGAGGGTATGGACCCCAAGCATAACCCCGAGTTTACCAGTGTTGAGCTGTATCAGGCCTATGCCGACTTCCACGATATGATGGATATCGCCGAAGGCATCATCTCCGGCGCGGCCAAGGAGATCCTTGGTACTTACGAAGTGGAGTGGATGGGCGAGAAGATCGATCTGACTCCCGGTTGGCGCCGTTTGACCATGGTGGATGCGGTTAAGGAATACCTGGGTATCGATTTTGGTGCCATCACCGACGATGCTGAGGCGGTTGCCGCTGCGGCTGCCAAGGGCGTGGAGCTGGCGGATGCTGCCGAGAAGACCTGGGGCAATGCTCTGTATGCCTGCTTCGATCAGAGAGTGGAAGAGCATCTGATCCAGCCTACCTTCATCACCATGTATCCTGTGGAGGTCAGCCCCCTGACCAAGCGCAGTCCTGAAGATCCCCGGCTTACCGAGCGGTTTGAACTGTTTGTCTGCCACAGTGAGCTTGCCAATGCCTACTCCGAGCTGAATGATCCTATCGATCAGAGAAACCGCTTCCAAAAGCAGGTGGAGCAGCGTGAGCGTGGCGACGATGAGACCGAAATGATGGACGAGGATTTCCTCAACGCTATGGAATACGGCATGCCCCCCACGGGCGGCATGGGCATCGGTATCGACCGTACCGTGATGCTGCTGACCAACAACGACACCATCCGCGAGGTCATCCTGTTCCCCACGATGAAGCCTCTCGACTAAAAAACCCAGTAAAATCAAGGGTTTTCGGCATCTCAAATCCGAGTTGACAACAAATTGACAACAATCTTTCATATTATTTTGAAGGATTGTAACGCAGTATGAATAGTTGACAGGACAAAACACAATATAGCACTTGCTATTTAGAGAACACTTTTTTGAAAGAAATTTCAAGAGGTGTTCTCTTTTTTCGTTGGGTCTGCTTTTGTCATGACAGAAAATCAAATCTGAAAGGAACTGAATTTTATGATTAGTGAAGAGACAAAAGCATACTATGACCTGAAGAAACGTAACGATGTCAGAGAAAGTGCTAAGAGGATTCGTCGGCAGTTTTTACGCTATAAGGATGCAGAGATTATTTATAGCCTGCAACACAAGAAAATACTGGAGCTTGCCAGCGAAGCAGGTGCAATTTATCGCATGGACGGAACTGTCTTGATTAACCGAGATATCTTTGAGGAGTACTTGGAGAGGTTCCACGAGCCAAGTACACTTCTCTCAAAGGAGGATCAGAAATGAGCGGAAACCTTTGGATGTTCTCAGACATGCTCGATGATGAAGACATCGAGATGCAGAAGCATGATTTTATTACGTTATATCAAGGCGCCGATTACTATGGACTTGGTCTAAAGGTGTTTACCCGTATGGCACGTGAAGCTGGATCTGTCTATAAAATTGGAAAGAAGGTCTTGATTCGCAGAACTATTTTTGATGAATATTTAAGAAAGGTATATAAGAAAGAGTTGGAGAAAAAAACCTCTGACGATTCCGGAAAGGAGTTTATGAAAAGACAAGGTACGATGGTCACTGATGAAGATAGTGGCCGAATGGATATTCGTTTTGGATTATTGGATTACTATGGTGGTCTACACTGCGGTGAATGCTTAGATGTCCTCATCGACGGTGAGTGGGTTCCTACCCGCATTGAAATGGGAGACGGTTGGTTTCTCGTTGGTGTTCCAACAGATCAACTGGTGGGTCTTGTTGTTAGAATTTAATAGAAATGATTTGCTGGGCGACTTCATTATTGAGGTCGCCCTTCTTTTATATAAAAACAAAGGAGGTGTCCCTTATGAAATGCTTGATGAAGTATCAGTGGGTTAAATTACCCCGAAATCATCTGCCCGAAGGCAAAGGTATCATGAGTGCCTGGGCGAAACTTGCATCCCGTGCGGCGTTCCGTAAGGGACAAGCTTCTTATTGCGGCCACATTAACGCTGTAAGCCCCGGAATGTGGTCTGGAGGCGTTGTGGGGTTAAAGAGTATACTTGGCTCCAGAAGCCGCGCACAGAGCCTTGAGGCGCTTTCTAAGCTCTCTGAGCTCGGTTATGTGAGATATTCACTAAATGCAAAGACTAAGAAGCTCACATATCAAATAACAGACTGGGTTGTCGAATGCTCCGGCGAGGAGTGTATGAACGGTTCGGTTTATGCTACCGAAGGGTATGGCTTCCTCTGCCTCCCTCGCAACATTACTGACAGACTCATCGAACAAAACTACATATTTGATGAAGCAGACGCATGGCTTGATCTATGGTGCCACACAGTATCCGAAGATTTTGGCAATGCGTTTTCTTTTTTGGCACCGATCGTGCAGTTTGGTAAGTTCGGTACCGTACTAACTTTGGAAACCCTGGGACAGCGATGGAACTGGGAAAAGACTAAAGTGTGGCGTTTCTTTCAGAAGCATGGGGATGCTTTTAAGCTGCACCGTCTTCCCGGCGCGTATGGTTGCCTCATTTTCAATAAACTGTATCCAAGTGATACAGAGTTTACAATGCCGGAGTCCGAGAAAATCGAGCGTATAATTGTCGAAATACGCATTTTGGCAGAGAATGAGCAGAAAGTGGGTTCTGATCATGAGAATATCGGCAGACTGATTGCTTTGTACAGTCGCCAACTCTTGATGGAATACGCTGACGAGAGTGAAAACACTCCGCCTAAAAATCGCGTTGCACTTTTTGACCCATATATATTACACGCGTATTTTTCTCACTCGAATTGTAAGAAGTGTATATATGACTGCAAGGGTAAATGTATATGTTCCCCTCCAGTTATAGATACGAGTAAAATCCGTGGGCCTTGTGCGCCTGTGGATATAACGATAATTGCAAAGGAGATGTTTACATATGACCCGCCAAACAGACGAAAAATCGCTGTATGAGCAGCAAGAAGACCGCATATTAGCGCAGTCAGACGCTTTCATTTCACTTCTGACAAAGCGTGGGATTCTCGGAGATCACGAGATTGATAATGAGAAGATCCGCACAGCACAGCAAAAAAGGACACAAACCAGCTATCACAATACCAAGATGCTTCTGCAACACTATCGAACAATTGCATGGGTTCTTGAGTGTTTCCCTACAGACGTTGCTGCAGAGTTGGACACTCCGTTTGAGCATATTGATCAGCTGATAGATAAGGTTGACATGGAAATGGCTATGGGAAACCGTAAGCTTGAAGGTCGAATGGAAGGTGTTCGCAAGTCGAGACTGCTTTTTGATCGAGTCAACGAAGCTCTAACTGTGCTCAAGAGCAAGCCAGGTAACGGAAAGCTCTTGTATGACGTCATATACATGACCTACATTGCAACGGAGCATCTTTCCCTGCAAGAGATGATTGATCAGCTTGAAATCTCGAAGAGAACATATTACCGGCTTCGTCAGCAGGCAATCACAATTCTTTCAATTCGTTTGTGGGCAACGCCTGCTATTGGAATTGATTTTTGGTTTGATATGCTTACCCTTTTGGAGAACCTTGAATAGTGACAGTAAATTGGCACAAAATTGGCACAGTTTTGCCGATGACAAGAGAATGGGAATGTGTTATAATTGTATCGTCCAAAACTGGGCTCGGGTGAAGACGAGGCCGTTTCTTTTAGCAGAAATGCTTGAAAGAGACGGCTTTTTTTGTTGCCCGAAAATCTGAAAAAAAGGAGGTACACAGGCATGATTAAGCAACTCAGGCTGGGCGGTAGCAAAATGAAATCCGCCTATTGGTCGCTCGTCGGAACGGCGTGTGCAATGATTTTCTCTATGCATCCCGTTATGGCCGCAACGATCTGGGATCGCTTCTCAGCGATTATGCAGGACATTTACGGTCAGATTGTGGCGATCAGTACCATCGTGGCAGTCACAGTAGGTGCCATTGCCCTGATTATCCGAATGGTTTCGAGAAATCAGCGTGCAGTGGACGAAGCGACGCAGTGGCTCAAGAGAATCGTGATCACCTGGATCATTCTCAACTCTCTCGGCTTCATCGTTGCGTATTTGCAGCCTCTCATCGCCGGCGGAAATTACTCGCCCGGTGGTAGCGGCGGTGGTGGCACTGTCACCATTTAAGCATCCGGGTCAAGCAGGAATGGAGGTGATAGCCGATGCTTGACTGGATATTTGAAGGGATAATTACATGGGTCAGTTCTGTTGTAACCGACCTGATGGATGCCGTCTCAGGTATGTTCCTGCAGGCGCTTGGCACAGACATGACCGCCATGGAAGAATATTTCCCCTTCGTAAGTAAAGCCTTCACTGTTATGCAGTATACGGCTTGGGCTCTTCTCTTCCTCATCACGGTCTGGCAATTATTCCGAGTATTCGGTGGGCCGGTTACAGATGCGGAAAATCCGTGGGCACTGATTGGTAGAAGTGCGTTATTTGCACTGCTTATCGGTTATGCCAAGCCGATATTCTCAATGTGCCTCGACATCGCCACAGCACCGTACACAGCCCTAATGGATATCCAGATGACCGCAGAGGACTTTACCTTTGCGGGTATAGAGGCAATGCTGATGAACGGACTGACAACGCTCATAGCGACCATATCCGTCGTCGGGCTATTGCTACTCGTTATTTTGGAGATTGCATTGGGTTGGAACTACTTCAAGTTGTTGCTTGAAACGGTCGAGAGATATATCGTGGTTGGTGTACTCTGCTATACGTCACCTCTGGCATTTTCTATGGGTGCCTCAAAAGCAACGACACCGGTTTTCAGAAGCTGGTGTCGTATGGTTGGATCCCAGCTCTTATTGCTCGTTATGAATGTGTGGTTCCTACGAGGCTTCAACTCCTCGATGGGTGCCTACATCGGAAACGGCGGTGCCTTATCTACCGGATACGGAAGCGTATTCCTTTGGTTGTTCTGTGCTTTGGCATTCCTCAAAACTGCGCAGAAGTTTGACTCTTATCTGGCGTCAATCGGGCTTAACGTGGCTCAGACCGGTTCCAGTATGGGTATGGAGCTTCTGATGGCAGCAAGAGTTGTCACAGGCATTGGACACGGCGCAAGGAGTGCGGGTAACGTATTTGGTGGTGCAACTGCCACAGGTACCGGTGCCGCAGCAAGCGGTTTTGCTTCCGGGTTCGCAAACATGTTCAAGGGCAACAGCTATGTTCGAGATGCTGTTGTGCAAGGCGGTCAGCGTATGGGCGCCGGTGGAACAATTGGATTTGTTGGCAGAGCCTTTGGTGGTATGGCCGCACGTAACGGTGCGCAGTTGACTGGTGACTCTATCGCTTCCGTTGCAGCACGAACACCGAATATGTCCGGTACGATTGCCGGAGATATTGCAGATAGAAGTCTCGCAAACTATATGCCTCATATGAGTGGTATGAATGTTTCGGGTACCGAAATCACCGGTGGTCAAATCACAGCCAAGGTTGTGGGTGCGGACGGAAAGGAAACTTCAGTCGCAATGTACAGTGCAGCACAATTTGAGAAACCTGACGGACCTCATTCCGTTGTTACGGCATCGGATGGCAGTCAGTGGTATCAAATGGCAAGCGGTCCCGGTGCAGGTGCATTTTACGATGCTCCTCAGTTTAACGGTAGCCCTGCTGAAGCTGCACAAGTTGCTGCCACATTCCCGGATGCAGCGGACGGAACAACCCTCAGAACCGTTGGCGACGGTGTTATCGAAGCAAGTCACGATGGCCACAACACTATGTGGTACAACAGTGCTTACTATGATGAGCCGGATGCGCCTCATACGGTTATGACGGCTGCAAACGGTGTAGACTGGTATGCTATGCAACAGCACGCGGATGCTCCTCAGTTTGAGGCTGGTAACGAAGCTTATGCATACAACCAGGCTTATTTCCAACAGTTTATGCCAGGATTCGATCAGCCTGTTTCTTCTGTGGATGGCTCCGAAAGACTCGACGGACACTTTGAAGTCAGACACGAGAACGGTTCCGGTACGATGTTCTACGATACCTCCCAGTTTGCTCCCCCTCGTGGAGATTATCAGGTATTCGAGGACGTCAACGGAAGTCAATGGTATGCAATTCACGGTGAGGCTGCTGTGGATCGCAGACCCGTCTTTGAAAACGGTAAACCCGTTTATGACGGTGACAATGTGCGAACGGTCAACGTTGATACAGTTCGCTATAAATCAACGCCTACCCGTTATGGAGAACCTGAAGCCAGAAGTGATGGCGAAATCAAGTCTCCTAAGCGTAAGAGGTAAAACAATGGCGACAGCCGAATCGGTATTCCCGGTTCGGCTGTTTGCCTCTTAAAAACGAAAATAATACTGCCATATGCAGTTGAATATAGGAGGTGCAGATAATGGCAGAGCCGAACAAACAACAAATCGGCGACGGCGCTGATAGTTATGGTGCCGCAGCGCAAAACGCCGCCAAAGCAGCAAAACAAGCAGCTAACGTCGGCAAAGAAGCAAGTAAAACTGCCGCAACAACTGCAGCTGCGAAAGGTGCTGAAGCTACAGCAAACGCGGCCGCAGCAACGGTAAAAGCTGGTGTTGAAGGCGGAAAAGCAGTTGCAGAGATTGCCGCCGGTACAGCTTCGGGAGGACCTTGGGGTGCAATTATTGCTGCAGCATGGGCAATGCGCCACACACTCTTTAAGATTCTCGTCTGCATCTGTTTGTGTGTGGTTTTCTTAATCGTGCTCATAGTAGAGCTACCCGGCATTCTTATAAACCGAGCGTTAGGACTTGATGGTAGTCAACCAACCGAGCAAGTCACGATTGTAACAGTGTTTGAGACGGTTACGGATGTGATTTCCAATATTATCGGGCTTGGATATGATTCTTCGATGACGCAGGTAGAAACACTCATAGCCGATGGTGGCTATGATTACGAGCTTTCAATGAATGCCCTTGTTAATCATGCCCAGAGCTCAGCCGGATATGATGTGGCTTACATTATGTCCGCGTATTCCACGTCGGTTGATCAGCTCAATGCTACCCAGACTGACTTGGAAGCAAAACTTTCCGGTGTGTCGGGCAATATGTTCCCTGTAACGTCGGTGGAGAAAGAAAATGAGGTCATCACACCGGTTACATATTATACCTATAAGCCGGTAACGATGACGGTAGTCACAAGAATCGTCCAGACCGGCACGATCAACGGTGTTCCTCAGTACCGATATGAAACCGCTGAAAAGACCTACTATGTGCAGGATGAAGAGAAAACTTCGGATGTTGCCGTTGAGGTTGATGCTTATACTGCCGTAACGGTGACGCTTCCCGTATACTCTGGTGGTTCGATTAGTGGAACCCGAACAGCAACCTATTATCAGTCTGTAGGTAAACAGACCTTGACCCCGACAAAAGAAATCGTCAAGTATCTGGAATGCACCATTCATCCTTTTGATAATACGGTCATTTCCAGTGCCTTCGGTTTGGATCTGAATGCCGAATACAGCCAGTTTGGTACAACCTACGGTCAAGTCATTGATAGCCGAGCTCAGGCACTTAAAATGACGCTCTACGGCACGGCGTCAAACGGAAGTGCAGTTCCACTTACCGATACCGAGCTTCTCGCATTCCTTGCAAGGCAAAATTGCAGTGAGACTCGTAAGCATATTGTAAAGACCGGGCTTTCCCTTGTAGGTAAGGTTCCTTACTTCTGGGGTGGCAAGTCGGCTGCAGGTTGGAATGATGAATGGAATACTCCAAAGCTTGTAACAGCTGCAGGTTCAACTACAAGTGGAACCATTCGACCGTTTGGACTTGATTGCTCCGGTTTTATTGATTGGACTTATAAGACCGCTGTTGGAGTCAGCCTTTACGGTGGTACCTGGAGCCAGTGGGATGAGTCTTATGCGATCTCAGCAGATGAACTTCTCCCTGGCGACCTCGGTTTCCTGATGGATGCTGACGGTCAGGGTTGGAACCACGTGCTTATCTTTGCCGGCTATGGTGAAAATGGAGAACGCATGTGGGTTCACTCCTCCGGTGGCGAAGGTGTCATACTCAACACACCGAGTTATGAAGCAAGCCTTTCCCTGCGCAGACCGAAAGAGGTTAATTTTGAAGATTCGTCGGTTGTTCC